>CAYNXS010000001.1:0-24049 GCA_964401215.1 uncultured Methanolinea sp.
ACATATCCCTTTGTTCAATCGCCTCAATCAAGAAAGAATGGTGAGTGTAATGCCTTCAACATATCCTCCTCTCCACGCACGACACATGATGACTGCTCGAGCATCAGGTTCACATGTTCATGAACCCCAGCTCTCCGGAAATCAGTCCGGAACGAGACCACCGGGATATTCCTTGCGTATGCATACCCCATTTCCCAGGATGTCCCGGAATCAGCATCTGCTCCGTCAATCACGGCAACTACTACGTCCATACGGGACAAGGCCTCACAGTGGCGGGTGAATATCCCCCGCTGAGCCTCTATTCCCCTTTCACACCCATCCTCTCCCGCCTCCTGAGGGAGATATACCTTGAAAAGATGACGGGTAAGAAGCCCGGAGAGCCACTCATTAAAACGCCTCTCAGCAGCGGAGAAGAGTGGTGCTGCGAGGTACACATGGTACCGTGAAAACACCTGGACATCAATTGCCGGTATGTCGGTAAACCTGTCAAGGAACACCCCCCTCCCAGGTCTTCTCGCTGATCCGTCATCTTCGGAACCATAAAAAGTCGTATCTACTCCGCAGGTGGGAGATGAGTTCACCCCGATAATGCAGAGGGGAGGCCCCTTCCTGGCGATTATCTTCCTGATTTCGTCCTCAAGTCCTTCGAGGATCAGGGAAAATTCTCCCGTATTGAGCCTTTCTAAAAACGTGCCTGGCTCCCGGTCATTCCCCAGGTACAGTGTTTCGGGGCAGGGGAGTGGAACAATCTCAATTCCAAACGAGCGACACCGCTCAATTGCCCTCCCAAATGCATGAAGGTCCGATTCTCTCGTGATACCCCTGGCCCTGATCTCAGGGTTCAGGACACATGGGGACATCAACACGTACATTGATTAAAGTAGAGACGTAGAGGAGATAGATGATTCCCCTGTATGCGTTCAGGGACAACAGTTGCGATCCCAGGAAATGCACGGTAAAACGTCTGGAACGTGCGGGTATGATACGAGTGCTCTCAAAATTATCGCGGATTCACCGGAACACCCTTCTTCTCGATCCGACCGCTGAGCAGGCATTATCTCCCGCAGACAGCACTACACGATCTATTACCGCACTTGACTGCTCATGGGAGGTCCTGGAAGATATCCAGTACGGGTCGTGGAGATACAGGAGAGCGCTCCCATTCCTCGTTGCCGCAAATCCTGTAAACTTCGGGAGACCCTGGCGCCTCTCGTCAGTGGAGGCCCTTGCGGCCGCGCTCTATATCGTAGGGGAAACTGTGCAGGCAGCACAGATCCTGGATGCCGTGCCCTGGGGAAGACGCTTTCTTGAAGTCAACGAAGAGCCCCTGGGGCTCTATGCAGGTGCAAAGGACAGCAGTGAGGTTGTTCGAATCCAGGGATTCTACCTCTAGATCGACACCCGGGATGCATTGACCAGGACAACCATGTGCCCGACATAGGTGCCTTTCGCATCATGGAGGGCAGATATCTCGGCATCGAACGGCTGGATCGCCTGGCCCAATCGGATTCGAATGATTTCTGTTTTCTTCAGGTTCTCCCGGGTCCTGCCTAACACATCGCTCACCAGGGACTTATCATCCGGGTTGCACACACTGACGAAATCTTCTCCCTGCATGTCGTCCCTGTCGTAGTGGAGCAGGGAGATGAATGAAGGGTTCACTTTCTGGATGCGTGCATTACTGTCAAGGATCGCGACTCCTTCAGACAGATGATCGAGCGCTGACTCCAGCCATACATTCCCGTTGGAAAAACCCCAGGATGTTGGATCGACAAGGTCACGGGGTATATCAGGTGCATTCCTGTTCGGTTGCATCGATTCTTTCGCTTTTTTCCATTCGGACATGTCTCTGAAGGATTCTATGGCACCTATTGTATGCCCCTCACTATCAAAGAGTGGCGTGGCTTTCCCCCACAGATAGATCCCCTTCTCATCAGGCCTGCCGGGAATAATCGCTTCCACAAAGATGCTATCCCCAAACCTCCTGACAGCCGGGTACGATTTTGCCAGTTCGTGTGCTGGCAGATCTAAAATATCAACGAGGATTGGTCTCCTGCCTTCCAGAAAGCTGAATGCATGTGCGTAGGAATTGGTTCCGAGCACTTCGCTGCTCTTGGCACCCGATATCCTTTCAAGCGCCCTGTTCCATGCAATCACTTTCCTCTCGCGGTTGATGATAAAGGTGGGATCCGGCATGAATTCTATGGCATCCTGTAATTTTTCATAGGTTGTCTTGAGGGCCTTTTCAACCACCTTCTGGTCAGTGATATCCATGAAGATTCCCACCCCGCAAAGGATGTCTCCCTTGTTATCCCTGACCTTCGTTGCGGAGACCTGTAAAAACCGGACTGTGCTATCCGGCATCTTTACCCTGATCTCACCCCCCCATCTGCCCTGGACCTCAAGCGCTTTTTGTATTTCATGAAGTGGAGGTGAGATGTTCCGGGCAATCCCTGAAAAATCCTCGAGATGGTTCTTCAGCATGTCTTGCAGGCTTGCAGCCCCCATGAGCGAGCATACTGCCTGGTTCGCGTAGATCAGATTTTCTGCGGGATCAAAGATCATGATCCCGTTCATGGCTGATTCGATAGCAGTATTCATTATCTGTATCTCCCGTTCAGCCTCCCTCTTTTCGGTGATATCAATGAATGAACACATCATCGCAATGGGCACGCCTTTGGTGTCCCGAATCATATTCGCAGTCATGTGCGTATGGACCGATGTACCATCATTCCTGAAAACGAGGATCTCGCCCTTCCAGATCCCCTTCTCCCGAAGTCCCCGCATCACATCCTTGACACCCGGGCCGGGATTGGTCGGATTGCCGAGCGATTCCACGGGTTTGTGAAGAACCTCGGAAAGGCTGGGAATCCCGAAGATCTTCAGGAATGCCTCGTTCACATACGTGATCTTACCGTCAAGGTCGGCAAGACCTATCCCGTTGATAGAGGAGGCTATCGCCATGTTCATGATGAGAAGGTTCTCTTCTGCGGCCTTCCTCTCGGTGATGTCGCGTCCCACACCCTGATATTCTACGATATGGCCGGATTGGTCGAAAATTGCCCGGTTCGTCCATTGTTGCCACCGGACATTCCCTTCCCTGTCGAAAACCCTCTCTTCATGGGTGAGCACCGGGCACTCCCTGCCAAGGGAGAGTATATTCCTCTTCACAAAGTCCCTGTCACGCTCATAGATATATGAAAGGAGATTCTTGCCAAGGATCTCCCCGCTTTGCTTCCCCAGATACGCGCAGATTGCCTCGTTCACAAACGTGAAATTGAAGTCCGAGTTATAACGACAGATGAATTCTGTCTGGTCTTCCACAATAGCCCGGTACCTGGCTTCATTTATCTTCAGTGTCTGTTCATATTCGCGCGAAAGGGTCACATCCTCGAAGATCAGGGTAGATCCCTTGCTGCCGTCATCAAACACCGTGGAGACAATTTTGAGGGAGAGAAAGTGCTCCTTGGTATCCCGCATTACACACAGTTCAATATTGCCCTCTTCCAACCGCCCGGGTTCAGCTGCCAGCGTTTCGAGAGGAATCTTCTCAAGTGCCGGGATTTTTTCGGCCTGGACATCGTTTCCTATCAGGGTCTCTTTCTGAAGGCCGAAAAATGAGAGGAAGTTATCATTGACATCAATGATTTTCAGATCAGAATCAAGTATGAGGATCAATTCAGTGGCAAATTTCAGCATCGAGGAGATGGGAACCCGCTGCGACAGGTAGTAGACCTTGGCATTTCCATACAGCCGCATCTCCACCTGTCCTGTAATGAGGAGGATTTCCAGGTACTTTGCAACCGAATTCCTGTTGAGTTTGAGGATTTGCGATATGTCCGAGATGGTCAGCCCTTTTGGCCGGCTCTTGAGCAATTTTTTTATCCTCGTGATCTTTTCCTGATCCAGGATCATAACAGTGATGTGTTCCCATCCACCCTACCATAAATATTTGCCAATCAGTACAATTTTGATACATTACGCTTTATATTGGATTTATTCGAGTTTTTGGCTTTCTTTTTTGATATCTTTCATCGTACGCCATCTCCCTGGCATACATTCCGTTTCCATAACCTTTTTACGCCCCAGTGGATTACTGTTGATCAATGGAGCACCTGGGAAAACCAGCTGAGATCCTTCTTGTCGAAGATAATCCGAATGATGTGGAACTGATACTCCACGTCTTCCAGTGGTGCAACCTCTCCGACAAGGTCCACGTTGCGTGGAACGGTGAGGAAGCGCTGGATTTTGTGTTTGGAACCGGACCGTACCGGGGCAGGGATATCAGGAGCCAGCCACGTGTCATTCTCCTCGATCTCAAACTTCCCAAGGTAGATGGAATCGAGGTCCTTCGGCGCCTGAAGAACGACCTGCAGACAAAGAATATCCCCATCGTGGTATTGACCTCTTCACGTGAGGAACGGGACATCGTGGAGAGCTATAACCTTGGAGTAAACAGTTATATTGTAAAACCTGTCCAGTTTGATGAATTTGCAAACGTGATACGGGAGATGGGACTGTACTGGAGAATGATCAACCAGCCCCCGGTCAAAGACGATAAAGAGGATTAAGGTACCTCTCCTTTATCCCCTTCTCCAAGTGATAAAGGCATCCAGAAAAGATACTGTTTTTCCCCGGATTATATTCCTGTATTCACTTTCCTGATTCTTCTTCGCGTATGAACTGCTGGATCTTCTTCTCTTCCCATTCCCTGGATACAATTTTTCCCCTTCCAAATACACCTGCTGCATGAAACGCAAGCCCGATCCCCCAGAAAAGGGTTACCCAGTAAAACCACCAGTTCCCTGGTGATGTCACTATGTTGATGAGGATCAGTATCGCGTTGATTATAAGAAAGAGCGTGAGGTGTGAATAGAATCCCTTCAACTCCTCTACTCTTTTCTTGGCCCTTTCATATTTTTCATCAGTCATACCTTCCTTCAACTCCTTTCGACCTCACCTTTCAATTCATTCCCATTCCTGACTTTTATTGTGATAACACGTATAAAAAACCTGTCAGGGTTTTTTATCCATTGAAATGATGGCGGTCAAAGCAGTTCCGGAGGTATTCCTGTTTGCGGTGCTCGCTCGCATGTACCGGTGGCTTGAGGTATCCCGATTCAGGGGTCTGGAGGGCCGGGCAGTACGGGCAAAGGGCTGCATCAACATCGTTTGCCTTGGTCCGCACCGGGCAGTAATAGACGCCATCAATGCTTTCCACTTTGTCACCCCCGGGAAAGGGCATGCCTACGGGATGACCCGGTCGGTTCTCGACGAGCATGCAGAACCCCGACAGGAGGAACTTCAGGAAACGGAGACGTGCTTCTTCCTCGTCCCCTGTTCTGCACTGGGAAACAACCATGTTCCAGTATCCGGGCGAGTGTTCAGGAACCGGGTCAGACATGGATGAAAACCTCCCCTGCTGGCTCATGAGCCTCACGTCCTGGTATGTCCCATGGAGGTGACCGGAGACAGATTCCTCGAGTGCCCTCCTGTATGCGGGGCTGAAGTCGCGAATTTTTTCGGAAAAGTTCCCTTTCATCCTCATGAGATCCCTGGGTGAATATGAGAGGACGAGTCCTGCAATGGCGTGTCCCAGATCACCCCTGGTCTTCATGGACGCAAGTTCATCGCACCGTTGCGTAATGACTGCCACCGGATTCGTATCTTTTTTTTCTGTCGAGTGTCGACTATTGAACATGATCTATCGCCGGATTCCTGCACATAGAGGATAATTTTCTTTCAAGGAGGATGAATTCCTCCGGTCTTTTTTCTCTTGAGAAAAATATCGTTTTCCTTTCTCAATAATGCCTGCGGTCACGATGACGTCCAACGCAGGATGTCTCTCAGATCCCTTCGCCCCACAATTGGCAAACTTTAATGCCCACCATCCCCACTCCCTCTCCATATGATCAAAGTCGCCATCAACGGCTACGGGACTATTGGGAAGCGTGTCGCAGATGCAGTGGCCGCCCAGAAGGACATGAAGGTGATAGGTGTCTCGAAGACAAAACCCAGCCACGAAGCGTTTGTGGCAAAATCGAGGGGATATCCCCTTTACATTGCCGACATTTCCAAGAAAGCCGCCTTTGAGAAGGCAGGGCTTCCTGTCGCTGGAACCGTGGAGGAGATGCTGAAGGGTGCAGATGTCGTTATTGATGCCACACCCGGAGGTGTCGGTGAGAAGAACAAGGCTCTTTATGAGAAAATTGGAATCAAGGCCATCTGGCAGGGCGGAGAGGAGCACGGAGTTGCCGGATTTTCCTTCAACTCGGACTGCAATTACAAGGACGCCATCGGCAGGCAGTTTGCCCGTGTCGTATCCTGCAACACTACCGGGCTCTGCAGGATTATCAACACCATGGACAAGGCTTACGGTGTTGAGAAAGTCCGGGCTGTTATGATCCGAAGGGGAGGAGACCCGGCAGACATCAAGCGCGGGCCGATCGATTCAATCGTGCTTAACCCTGTGCACATCCCGAGCCACCACGGACCGGATGTTCAGAGTGTGCTCCCTCACATCAATATCGTCACCCTGGCGATGATCGTTCCCGTGACAATGATGCATATGCATGTCGTGCAGATGGATCTCAAGAAAGAGCCTGACAGGAAGCACGTGCTGGAGATCATGGACAAACATCCCCGGATTGGCCTTGTCAAGAAAGAGACAGGGATTACCAGTACTTCCGAGCTGAAGGAATATGCCATGGATCTCGGCCGTTTCAGGTCGGACCTCTGGGAGAACGGTGTCTTCGAGGAATCGGTATCGTGCCTTGGGAAAGAGCTCTATCTCTTCCAGGCAATCCACCAGGAGGCCGATGTCGTGGTCGAGAACATCGATTGCATTCGTGCGATGACCGGGATCGAGAAGGATCCTGCAACATCAGTTGCCATGACCAACAAGGCATTAAATTTCATCGCGATATCCTGAATCCCTTTTTTTGGATCACATGATCATTGTTTCCTGATTCTTCCCATCTGATGTGGGTAGAAAGAATCGTGGTATTCACTGAGAACATGACCGGGAACTCCCTGCAGGACCACATAAGCCGGGTGCCCAATTCTCACCCTGTTCATAAACATTAACACCCCGCATTCCCATTTTATACCAATGGATGCATACGCACTGGCAACCAGGAACACCGTCGAGGTTGTCACGGACGACGAGCTTCGGGAAGTCCTGGCAAGGCCAACAAAGAGGGTATATGCCGGGTACGAACCGAGCGGGGAGATCCACCTCGGGCACCTGGTGACGGTGAACAAGCTGGTAGACCTGAAAAACTCCGGCTTTGACGTCGTGGTGCTCCTCGCCGACCTGCACGCATTCCTGAACAGGAAAGGCACGATGGAGCAGGTCGCCGAGCTTGCCATGTATAACCGAAGGTGCTTCGAGGGACTCGGGCTCAGAGATGTGGAGTATGTGCTTGGTTCCAACCTGCAACTCGACCGGGACTATGAACTGATGGTGCTGCGTCTCTCCCAGCAGATAACCCTTAACCGGGCAACCCGGAGCATGGATGAGGTTGGCCGCCAGATGGAGGCTCCCACGGTTTCCCAGATGATTTATCCTATCATGCAGATGGTGGATATCGCGAGGCTGAATGTTGATGCCGCGGTGGGAGGGATCGACCAGCGGAAGATCCACATGCTGGCCCGTGAACATCTCCCCTCGGTGGGGTACCGCTCACCTGTATGCATCCATACCCCCATCCTCAACGGGCTTGACGGCAAGAAGATGTCATCTTCAAGCGGGAACTATATCTCTGTCGCAGACAGCGAGGAAGAGATACAGAAGAAATGCCAGAAAGCATTCTGCCCTCCAGAATGTGAGGAGAATCCCATCCTCCAGATCCTTCAGAATCATATTTTTCCGAGGGTTACCGAGGTTAATGTGCGCAGGCCGGCAAAATTCGGAGGAGACCTGACATTCCAGGATTATCACGCGCTTGAGGAGGCATACAGGAAAGGAGAGATACACCCCCTCGACCTTAAGAAGACCGTTGCAACATACCTCCAGGATATCCTTGCAGGTGTCCGTGACTATGTGGGATAAGATGGTGAGGGTGTAGTGAGCAGCAATTCCATTGAGGACCGCTTCGATCGAAAGATCGCTGATATGGGGATACGGATCAAGGATGTCGATCAGCTGAAGGTCAGGGATGATGTCCTTGATGAGATCACCTTACTATCGCTCCACAGGCTCGCCCACAAGAAATGGATCACGGCGATAGGGGGATCGATCAGCACCGGGAAGGAGGCCAACGTTTTTTTTGCGGAACGGGACAGTCTGGACCTTGCAATCAAGATCTACCGGATCCGCACCGCCAATTTCAATGCAATGAGCGAGTATATCGTTGGTGACCGGAGGTTTTCCGGGATCAGGAAGACCAGGAAAGATATCGTCTTTGCCTGGACCAGGAAGGAATTTTCGAACCTTGTCAGGGCACACGAGGCAGGTCTTCCGGTTCCAAGGCCGCTTGTCTGGGACAGGAACATTCTTATCATGGAATTCTTGGGGTGTGACGAGCGCCCCTTTCCGCAACTCCGGTCAGTTCATCCCGAGAATGCGGAGGAGCTATACCATGATGTCCTTGCATTTATCAAAGACCTCTACCAGAAAGCCGGACTGGTCCATGCCGACCTCTCCGAATATAATATCCTCATGGGAGACCGTATGTATGTGATCGATATGGGCCAGGCAGTGACGCCGGACCATCCGAGGGCTCTCCACTTCCTGGTCAGGGACATCGGAAATGTGAACCGGTTTTTCGGCCAGAAATGCCCGGTACGGGAGGAACGTGAAATATTTACCGAAGTAACCGGTATCCCCCAACCGGCAAAGACATGAGAGAGAAGGAATCAGACGAGGTGAAGTAGCGACATGATGCAGGAATTGAAAGTGGCAGGTAACAGGATAGGGGTCCTGATTGGGAAAGGAGGGTTCATCAAGAAAGAACTCGAGGAAAGGACCGGGACAACGATTGGTGTTGACAGCCAGGAAGGAATCGTCAAAGTTGAAGGGGAGGACGCTGTTCCCTTCCTGCGGGCCGTGGAAGTGATACAGGCCGTAAACCGGGGTTTTTCTCCGGAGAGAGCATTTAAACTCCTGGATGACGAGGACCTGCTGCTTGAGGTGATTGACCTCTCGGGAATCGCTGATAATCCAAGGCAGATGGATCGTCTCAGGGGAAGGGTGATTGGTCGTGACGGGCGGGCCAGGGAACAGATCGAGCACATGACCAATATCCAGATTTCAGTCATGGGAAAGACCATTGCGCTCATCGGACTGCCCGAACAGATGAAAACTGCACGGGCTGCTATTGACATGCTTCTCGAAGGTGCGCCCCATGAAGCGGTATTCTCATACCTCGAGAAGAAACGCCAGGAGGCGAAGCTCAACATGCTGGATTATTATTCGTGAGAATGCGCGTCACGAGAGGAATCCTGCACCCTGGATCAGGTATCATGGAAGGATGATTTCCAGTGCAGATGAATACCGGATCAGTATCCCGCGTTGGGTTAATCATGCGCGCTTAGCTTGGTATGGACTGGAAGAGAAGGGGTTGTAGATGAAGGTTGGTTCTCTCCCTATCCCGGCATACCTCAAGGAAAAATACACCACGCTTGGGCTGGTGGATCTTTACCCACCTCAGGCTGAATGCGTGGAAAAGGGCCTCTTTGAGGATACAAACCTGTTGGTGACCATCCCCACCGCAAGTGGAAA
Organism: uncultured Methanolinea sp.; assembly: GCA_964401215.1. Taxonomy (GTDB): domain Archaea; phylum Halobacteriota; class Methanomicrobia; order Methanomicrobiales; family Methanospirillaceae; genus Methanolinea_A. Next base: position 9,725 of record CAYNXS010000001.1, read on the forward strand.
AACCCTTATCGCAGAGCTGGCGATGCACTTCCATGCCTCGAGAGGTGGTCGCTCGCTGTATATCGTCCCGCTCAAGGCTCTTGCGAGTGAAAAATTCGACGAGTTCAGCGGAAAAGGAGTGCGGGTGGGGATTTCGACCGGGGACTTCGATCGGAGGGATGACTACCTCGGGCGCAATGACATCATCGTAGCCACCAGCGAAAAGGTCGATTCGCTGATACGGAACCGGGCTTCCTGGCTCCGTGACATCTCTCTCCTGGTCGTTGACGAGGTTCACCTTCTTGATGATCCCAACCGCGGCCCCACCGTTGAGATGGTAATAGCCAAGATGAGAGCCAGGAACCCTCACCTGCAGGTTATTGCCCTCTCTGCAACAATCGGAAATCCGCAATCCCTCGCCGGCTGGCTCAATGCCGCGCTCATTACCAGTACATGGCGTCCTGTCGATCTCCGCCAGGGGATCTATCTTGACGGCAAGATACAGTTTGAGCACCATGCAAGGACTGTTGCCCCGGTCTCGAAACACGATGACATCAATCTCCTCATGGATACGGTGGCTGAGGGAGGCCAGTGTCTTTTCTTTGTCTCTTCGCGGAAGAATGCTGAGGCATTTGCAAAAAGGGCTGCAAAAGCCCTCAAGAGTGATGATCCGGGGCTGGACCGGTATGCAGAACGGCTCAAGAAGATTGCCGCAACTGACATGGGGGAGAGCCTCGCATCCTGCGTGGGACTGGGTGCGGCGTTTCACCATGCAGGCCTCCCAAGGGAAGCCAGGACTCTTGTCGAAGAGGGCTTCCGGAAAGGACTTATCAAGTGCATCTCTTCGACGCCCACCCTTGCAGCAGGGCTCAACCTTCCCGCCCGGAGGGTGGTTGTGAGGGATTACCGCCGGTACGAGACGGGGGAGGGCATGATCCCCATCCCTGCCCGCGAATACCACCAGATGGCAGGAAGGGCCGGACGACCGCGTCTTGATCCGTACGGCGAGGCTGTCCTGATCGCCAAGGATACCCAGGAACGCCAGTCGCTCCTCGAGTTTTACATCCAGGCACCTCCCGAGGATGTGCATTCTCAGATTGCACATGAGTCTGCACTGACCACCCACATCCTCTCCCTGATCGCGTCAGAATTCGTGAACAGTAAGAACGAGATCCGGGAATTTCTGGGCCGTACATTCTACCAGCATGAGCACAAGGCAAGCAGGTTGATCGATGCGGTAACCGTACGAGGTCTGCAGTTTCTCGAGGATACTGAAATGGTGGTGGAGACCGGCGTCCGGCTTTCGGCCACAGAGTATGGAACACTGGTCTCACAATTGTATATCGACCCCCGCGGGGCTGAATCCATTGTTACCCGCATGGATTCTGCAGGTTCCTATTCCGATATCGGCCTTTTGCAGCTTCTCTGCAGCACGCCTGACATGTACACTCTTTATGTGAATAACAGGGATCTCCATTACCTTGATCGATTCATCCTGGAGCACGAGGATGCACTCTGGATACCTCTTGAATTCGGGGAGGAGGAACCGTTTTACCGGGCCCTGAAAACCGCCATGCTCCTTTCGGACTGGGCATCGGAAGTTCCGGAAGCGATTCTCTGTGAAAGGTTTTCGGTCGGACCGGGAGATATCTTCAACCTGGTGGAGAGTATCAACTGGCTGTTGCATGCATCAGGGAGGCTCGCAGGGATGTTCACCCCGAAATATGCAAGAGATGTCAGGGAGTTCGAGGTCTGCATGAAGCACGGTGTCAGGAGGGAGCTCCTGCCACTGGTCAGGCTTCGGAACATTGGCCGGGTGAGGGCGAGGAGCCTCTTTAATAACGGCATCACCAGTCCGGAGGAATTGAGAGTGGCAGACCACGGGAAGGTTGCAGCGATACTCGGCAGGGGTGTGGCAGCGCAGGTGATGCGCCAGATCGAACATGACGATCATGGAGAAGAAGACGATACGTCTGTCCCTGGCCAGCGTACGCTCTCTTTTTTTGAAGGTGACACGTGATGCATTCCTGCGGAATTTCAAAAGTCCACATCAACATTGACGATCCGGGACTCTTCCTCTCCCGGATGCGTGAGATTTCTGATCGCTGGAACACGCACATTATCTTTTTTGATGCCGGCCGGATGGCTGGCACGTCACATGTTGAATCTGCCCTTTTTCATGCATTCAGATCTCTAAGTGAGGGGACCATGATCTCCAGCAGGGTTGAGATGGAGGCGCTCCTGTATGCATCAGGTTCCCGCCAGATCGTCCACGGTATGACGTTTGGAGTCCATCCGGGTGAGAATTGCGCATACCTCTGCCTCTGCCCGGATGTGCCTGAAGCGATGGAGGTCATCCTGAACTACACTTCAACCGCAGAAGATGAAGACTGGGAATCGATCTCCGACGCGAAATGCGCCTCCCTGTGTTCATTATTCTCCATTACCCCAGAGGAACTCGCCATTGTGGGTCCAAAACGAATACAGGATCTTGTCCTGGAACGGGTGGCACTCCTTCAGGTCTATCGATAACCAGGGGCAGAGTGGTGCTGATCCGGTCACCGGCCGTTTTTCATTGAAAATATTGGCAATCTTATCATTAGTATACTCAACAAATGGTATGAGTTATCCCAATAATTGAGGTTGTATTGGTTGTATTCCTTGCATTTTTGTGATTTTCGAATCATTTTCTGGTTCTAATCTGCTAACGTACATAGAATTTGGACCGCTGCCGCACTCTATCTCATCACCCCCAGCATAATTTATCAGCAATTACTGAAGGTATGGAGGTGCCCGCAGGTCGCCCCGGGTCGAGGGCGGGAGCCCCGCGGTATTTCCGGGGGCGACGGGGTCAATCGTATATGTGATGTGAAGTCCAAAACCTGCACGTATTGCCTTTGATTTTAAGGATACGTTTTCTTTCAATTCTTTTTTTGATTTTTTCTTGAGATTGGTGGAAAAAATGACCCTTCACTCTCTTAATACATTCAGGATACCCGTCCCTCCACATTTCAATAGGATGGCGCCTTTTTTCCGGGTTCTCTCCACTTTCACAGGGTCCTCCACCAGTTTATTATCAGGGACATGTACCTGTCATCATGGGAAAAAAGAAGATAGAGACCGTGTGCGGTTACTCATGCAGCGATTGCGAGCACCTGGGGGCTGAGTGCGAAGGGTGCATTACCAATCATGGCAGGCCATTCTGGACTCAATTTGTGGGAGTTGTGACGTGCCCTGTATATGAATGCTGTGTACATGAACGGAAATTGCCGCATTGCGGCAGATGTCCTGACCTGATATGCGAGCGGTTCACCAGGTTTAAAGATCCCGGCATGAGCGACGAGGAGTCAGAGGCTGGGCTGATCCGGATGGAAAAGGAACTCCGTTCAAGAAAATAGTGGGCCTGAACATCAGCTTCACTACGGTTATAAAAAACGTGCTGGGAAAAAATACTTCGGAGTGGCCCGGAAATTATCCTTGCTTTTTTTCCGGCTTCTTCCCGAAGATATCTCGCACCATCCTGACCGCACAGAGCTCCCCGCACATGGAGCAGGTCTCAAGGTCACCATCCCTGGCATGGATAGATCGGGCATGATCCCCGTACAACGCAAGAGAGAACTGGGATTTCCAGTCAAGGTGTTGCCGGGCTTCTGCCATCTGGCGTTCCCTTGGATGCTTATAGCCTTCCATTGTCCTGGAAATGTCCCCGATATGCGCAGCAACCCTGGCCATGCGGGTACCTTCAATGATATCGGTAACATCAGGGAGTGCAAGGTGCTCGCTTGGTGACACCATGCATAAAAAATCCGCACCGTGCATTGCGGCTGTCGCACCACCAATCGCTGATACAAGATGATCATACCCGGGAGCGATATCGGTGACCAGGGGCCCGAGAAGGTAGAGCGGTGCATCGTTCGTAATCTCCTTGATCATCCTGACGTTGTATTCCACTTGGGGGAGCGGGATGTGCCCTGGCCCCTCGATCATTCTCTGCACTCCGGCATCCAGGGCATGATTGGCCAGTCTCCCGAGGGTCAGGTATTCCACCGTCTTCGCATGCCGTTCTGCATCGTGAATGCACCCTGGACGCATTCCGTCACCGAGGCTTGCAACAACACCAAATTCGGCAAGAATCTCCAGAAGGTAGTCGAACTCTGCATACAGGGGATTCTCCTCATCACGCTGGATCATCATGGCCATATGGAACGCACCACCCCTGGAAACCACCGGCATTATCCGGGGATCGGAATGGAGCGCTGAGAGCGCATCCCTGTTTACCCCGCAGTGCAGGGTGAGAAAATCCACACCATCCCGGCAATGGTCCCTTATAACAGAGAATAGGAGATCGGAGTCGACATCGGCTGCATTCCCTGCCCGGCGGACAGCCTCATACACAGGCACGGTTCCAACCGTGACATCCTTGGAAAGGACCATCTTCCGCATGGCTGCAAGATCCCCCCCGGTAGAGAGGTCCATCAGGGTATCGGTCCCGTTCTCAATAGCTGCGCGGGCTTTGGCTTCCTCGAGTGAGATGTCGCACCGTTCACCGGATGTTCCAATGTTCACGTTGACCTTTACCCTGCACCCTTCCCCGACACCGCAGGGCCGGTGGTTTCTCCTCGGGTTGGCAGGGATCACAAGCCTGCCCCTGGCAACCGAGCGGGCTGCTGTCCGGGGATTGATCCCCTCCATCCTGGCAACGGTGTCCACGACTGACGGGATCCCGGCCAGGCATTCACGGATGAGGCTGGGCATAACACACATTTGGTGTGCGAACTAAATTTATTCTACCATGCCTGTCCGGTGGATACCCGGGGTAGGATTCCTCGGCAACGCGTACCTTTTCGGAGACGTGCTCGTGGATGCGGGAATACACCCCACCGCAATCGAGCAATACAGGGACCAGATCAGGGAGATCGTACTCACTCACTGCCATTTTGACCACATCGCATACGTGCATGAGATCGCGCATATCTGCGATGCTTCTGTCAGCATCCACCGGCTGGACGCTCCCGGGCTTCAGAGTGATACGATATCCCTCTCCCTGAATTTCGGAGCACGCGCCCCCTGCCATCCTCCTGACCGGCTCCTTGAGGACGGTGATACGGTGGGGGACTTCACGGTTCTGCACACCCCGGGGCACACTCCCGGAAGCATATGCCTCCTTTCTGACGATAAATGGGTCCTCCTCTCAGGCGACACGGTCTTCTGCGACGGTGGTTTCGGCCGCTTTGATTTCCCGGGCGGGAGCCGGGCTGATATGGCGAATTCGCTTGAACGGCTGTCCGGACTTCCTGTCGAGGGGCTTTACCCTGGCCATGGATCGCCCGTATTTGAAGGAGGAAGACACCATATCCTGGCTGCAAAAGAACTGCTCCGTGTGACCTATGGATAAAGGGATCTACTGCCTCGTCCTCAAGAACACATCCTGCGCGCTTGAAGTCGGTTCGCTTGGCGTACTTTCGTTTCGACAGGGGTTCCATGTCTATGTCGGCTCTGCGCTGGGTCCCGGGGGCCTTGCCCGTGTTGCCCGTCACATACGATGTGCCCGCAACGGATGTGAAAATCCCCGCTGGCATATAGACTATCTCCTGGATTCAGAGCACTTTTTTCTTGCACGTGTTCATTGCTTTCCCACCGAAGAACGGATGGAATGCCGCCTTGCGTCACTTCTGCCGGGAGATGAAGTTAGGGGTTTCGGATGCAGTGACTGCCACTGCACCTCACATCTCTTCTCATTTTCACGCGATCCGGGGGATGTTCTTCCCGATACCGCTGCAATGCTTGGCCTGTCTGTCTATAGCAAAACAATCAAAAAGTAGGAGGTAAAGTGTTAGTTCATGAGCGTGCTGGGTATCTCAGGGAGCATGAGGAAGGATGGCAACACCTCGCTGCTGGTAAAGGCTGTGCTCGAACGCTGTGAACAGGCAGGAATCAAGACCGAGTTCATCTCACTCGCCGGAAAAGACATCAAACCCTGCCTGGGGTGCGAGAAGTGCAAGGAAAAGGACTGGTGTGTGGTGAAAAATGATGACTGGGCAGAGATCATGGAGAAGGTCCTCGAGTGCGAGGTCCTTGTCATCGGTTCCCCCACCTATTATTTTGACGTATGCGGTCACCTGAAAAATTTTATCGATCGCAGTTATTCCCTCTATCACCGCCGGCAACTATCAGGGCGGAAGGCTGTGGCGGTGGCCGTCTGTGCCAACAAGGGGGGAGCACGGACCATAGAAACCCTTGAGGGTTTCCTTAATGCCCACGAATTTTCCTATCTCGGCTGGGTCAGGGGAAAGGGCTACCTTGAGGGCGATGTAAAGAGGGACCAGAAAGGATTGAAGCGCGCCCAGGTCATCGGGGATAAGATCGTCCAGCTTCTGAAACCCCACGATTGATCCATTTTCTTTTTCAAAGGATACACAACCCAGGCCCTCTCCTGATATCCCCACGAATCGGGATCCAACAGCATCGGATATTCCTCTTGAAGTGCCCCAGTCACCTTCCTTTTACCATGTTCAGATATCACGACGTGAGAAAGCAGGAACAATAGTGGATTTTGGGATCCGGAACAATCAGGATTCCTCGAGCAGTGTGTAGAGCGTGGTTCTCCTGCGCAGAGTTCGCCCTATATCCTCAACAACACGGCGCATCTCTGCAGGGTCAAGATAATCGGTATTTACCGCTCCTGCTCCCTTTGAGATACTCTCTTCGAACATCGTCCCGCCAAGGTCGTCTCCGCCTGCGAGGAGGCACATCTGTGCCATCTTGAGCCCGAGCTTCACCCAAGAGACCTGGATGTGGGGGATATTATCAAGGAAAAGCCGGGAGACGGCAATCATCAGAAGATCCTCCCGCCCCGTCGCTCCGGCCCTTGCCAGACCTCTTTTGTACAGCGGGGTTTCACGATGGATAAAGCTGAGCGGAACGAACTCTGTAAAGCCGGCAGTATCATCCTGGATCTGTCTGAGTATCGCAAGGTGACGGGCCTGATCCTGAACGGTCTCACAGTGTCCGTACATGATGGTCGCGGTGGATCGGATACCCAGTGAATGAGCCTCCCTGATGATCCGCTCCCATTCGGAGCTGGTAATCTTCCCTGGACAGATAGTCTTTCGCACTTCGTCGACCAGGATCTCCGCCGCAGTTCCGCAGAGGGAGCCCAGTCCCGCTTCTTTCATGAGCCCCAGCATCTCCCGGGTTGAAATACCACTCTTTCGTGCACCGTATGCCACTTCCATCGGATTGCTCGCATGGATATGAACACCCGGGGCGCCTTCCCTCATGCAGGAGATGATCCCCAGGTACGATTCCGCATCGAAATCCGGATGGAGGCCTGAAACCGTGCAGATCTCGGTGACACCTCGTGAAAGCGCGAGTGCTGCCTTCTCTTTCACGACATCACAAGAAAAAAAGTACGTATCATGATCTCCCCTCTTGCGTGAGAAGCCGCAGAATCCGCAGGAGTTGATGCAGAGGTTGGTGACATTGATGTTCTGATTCCGGACATAGGTGACGATATCTCCCACCACCCGGGCGCGCCGTTCGTCTGCTGCCTCTGCTACAGTCCAGATATCTTTTCCTCTCACACCAAGAAGCGACACAGCTTCCTTCTCGGTTAGGCGATGACCCTCAAGGACTTCCCCGAGTAATTTTTCGAGGTCGTTCCCAGAGAGGGGAGATGATGCCGCCATGCTACCTGATGACATGGGTCCTCTGACAGAGTAGTGCCGTTTTGAATATAAAACAACACTCCATGGCATTCATCACCAAAGGCATCCAGATCCACAGTATGCACGAAGAAACAGTGTTCCTCCGCAATTCTGAGGGGAAGGGGTTTGTAATTGCGCTCGGATCAGTGAACCTTGTGGGGGTGGTCGCTGCGCGCGGCATGGTAGGGTGTGGGGCAATCGACGTTATGGCACTGGACAAGTTCGGGTACCCTGCAGCAAGGGTGAGACCCTCATCCGGACAATCGATCTCCACGGTCGAGGATCTGCTGGAGGGCATCGTGAAAGATGCAAACAACGCAGCACAGGAATTGGGTGTTGCTGTGGGAATGAGCGGCAAGGAGGCGCTTGATATCCTCTCGTAACGCCTTTTCCACCAGGATCCAGGAATCAATGGATGGGTTATACTTTCACGTATCCTGTAAATGCCCCGGGGTTGCTTCGCTATCCGCAATATTCCCGATTTCTTTTTTGTCAACCCACCCGTTCCTTGTTCCTTCACGACGATCAAATCGTGAAATATATGGCTTGATATCGAGGAGAGGTGTGCCATCAAGGACATCAATTCCTGCTACGGAGAGAGTGTCCCCCTCAATAGAGTTCAGTTCAACAATTGACAGTCCGATAGGATTGGGCCTGTTGTAGTGACGGATAGAGAATATCCCCCTCGGTCTCTCTCCATCCAGAAAAGGGGTTTCACGCAGCGGGCCTGGTGTAGCATGGTGAAAATGGTAGATCAGGTAGAGGTGCGAGAATTCCTCCAGTCCACCCAGTCCTTCTGTGAACTCCGGGAATACCTCAACACTCCCTTCTGCAGTTGAAAAAATACTCTGGATTGGCGTTTTTTTCTGATCCGTGAACGGTGAATGGATCACGCCAATAAAACGATACAGGGCCGTGCCAGGATTGATCATACCTGGAGAGGGGGGGTTGTGAAAAGTGATGAACCTTGTGATTTTATCAATCAGTCAGGTTTTCCCTGAGTGTTCATTGACTGTGTGGGGTTGCGTTAAAACCTGCCAGAGTTTTGATGGTGAGATCAATGTTAGAAGATGAGATGACATCAGCCTGAACATTCATACCTCTGCGAAAATTTTTCCGGAGACCAGAATGCCTCAGTGATACGAGAGATAAAAAAAAAGAGTGCCACGTGAACCCATCAAAGATTATTCTCTCATTGCCGGTGTTGCCGGAAACATTGTCGATCAATGCCCCTGAAACTGATCATCCACGAGGGTATACTCCGTGAGCCTGCGGGAGAGGATCCTTCCAATATCGTTCGTCATCCGCCCCATCTCGACGGGATCGAGGTAATCGGAATTGCCGGCCCCTGCCTTGGCAGATACATCATCCGAGAACATGGTTCCGCCAAGGTCATTCGCCCCGGCAACGAGTGCCATCTGGCCGAGTTTTACCCCAAGTTTCCCCCATGATGCCTGGATGTTCCTGAAATTGTCGAGGAACAACCGGGAGACGGCAACAAGGAGGAGGTCTTCCCTTCCTGTTGCACCCGCGGGGGCTCTCCCCTCCAGGTAAAGCCTTGTATTCTGATGGAGGTAGGAGAGTGGTACAAGCTCGGTAAATCCTCCGGTTTGATCCTGTATCTCCCGGAGGATCGACAGGTGGGTGATCCTGTCTTTTTGGCTCTCACAGGAACCGTACATGATGGTGGCAGTCGTGTGTATACCCTGCCTGTGCGCTTCCTGTATTATCCTGATCCACTTGACAGTAGAGACCTTGGCAGGGCATATGACCTGCCGGACGCTGTCAACAAGGATCTCCGCCGCGGTTCCCTGGAGGGTTCCAAGGCCCGCCTGCTTCATTGATGCAAGCACCTCTTCGGTGGTTATCCCTGATCGTGTCGCGGCGTGGTTCACTTCATCCGGGGAAAAGGCATGAATATGGATCTCAGGTGCGGTCTTTTTCACAAGGGAGAGGATCTCACTATACCGATCGGCATCGAACTCCGGGTTCACACCTGATAGCAGGCAGATCTCACTGACCTTTCTCTCGGCTGCAAGCCTCACTTTCTGCCGGATTGTCTCCTGATCGTCACAGAATGCACCATCGTCTGTTGCCTTTTTCCCGAACGCACAGAAACCACAGAGATTCTTGCAGATATTGGAGAGGTGAAGGTTCTGGTTTCGAACATACGTCACTACAGGTCCGACCTTCTCTTCCCGTATACTGTCAGCGGTCTCGCATACACGGTACAATGCCCTGTCCCTTGCGTTGAGAAGGAATACACCCTCTTCTTCCGAGAGCCGGTGACCGGCTGCGACATCAGAGAGCAGGGTGCGAAGATCCATGAGAAGAGAGTGCACCCCTATTTTTTCCCTTTCACACGCTTCTTTTCCTTTTCTTTCTTCCCTCGCTCATTCTCCTTTTCCTTTTTTCCGGTGACATAATCCCAGACCAGCATCAGTGCGATGAGGATGATGGCCACCGGCACAATATTCAGGGGGAGATACCCGAGCAGGGGGACAGAAAAGAGCGCTTTCCCGACGATCCATTCATTCTTCACAGGCAGGATAACCTCCCCTGACACAGATGACAGGTACCCTCCCTGATCACTTACCTGGTTGTTGTCTCCCTTGGTGATGTACCCGGCATGAGGAGATATGATGGTCGTCTGTACGATATATCCGTTCGAGGGGTCTGCATTCTGAGGTGTCACGATTGTGCCGTCTTCGAGCACGAGGCTGTTGTTCTGGATGGTTGCAGGGATATACCGGGTGGGTGTTGCCTCACCGCGGTAAGGGTTATAATACTTGGGAACCGGTTCACCGGAATCGATGCGATCCATTGCCCTGTGAATAATGGGATGGACGCCCTGTGTCAGGAATGGAATATACACGGGGGGGTTCGGCGCATCATTGGGGCGATAGATCAGGACGTCCCCATAGTCGTCATACTTCTGGTACCCGAGTTCTTTCCCGCTGGTCCAGCTCTGCAACTCGCCAAACCTGTCCGCGCTCACGACAAAGACCAGGTCGCCGACCTGCATGTGCGGGACCATACTCTCCGATTCTATGGTTACCACTGCAGGCCAGGTGCCCGACACGAGGAAGAGAATGAGTGCGATACTCCCCACCACGACGGCAACCCAGAGCAGTTCCCTTGCGAGCGATACCCAGGCATTCTCGCTCGTTTTGAATTTCTCCAGAAGGCCGGGCTCCTTCTCTTCGGGCTGCTGGCGTGACATGATTAGACTTTGAATATTTCTTCCCGGGGATAATAAGGAATTGCACGCTTGTGCCCTTCCCACACTTCTGTGGCCACCGGGTTTTCCATGCTCGTGAGAAGAATGAAAGCACTTTATCCGGTCCCGTGAATATATGATCAATGCTTGATGCGGCCACCATTGTGCAGAGGTTTCTGGCGACCAAGATGCAGGTTCACCCCGAGGTGGTCCGTTACCTCTCGGAGAAAGACGACCCGGACCTGATCGACCGCATCATCGCCAATGTCCCGGGAGACACCATTGTCGTTTCGGTCAACCATATTCCCGGACTTGTCCAGGACCGGGACGGGAACAGGTTCCTTGCCGATCCGCAATGCGACGTGGTGCAGGGAGCTGCAGGTACCACGCGGGGAATCGCCCATATCACGGATTATACGAAATATTTCCGGGATCGTTACCAGCGCCTGGGAGAATGTATCCGTGTGAGATCTCCGCCGATGCCTATAGAGGCCCTTAAGAAGGGATCACGCTATCGCCAGGAAGCATGCGCCATCATGGGTCTGGTCATGGATGTGAAGGCAACGACGAACGGTCATCGCCTCGTTGAGGTTGAGGACCCCACCTCCTCGATCCCGGTTCTCTTCCACAAGGAACGCCCTCAATTCTCTGATGCCGAGACCCTCGTCCCCGATGAGGTCATTGGAGTGAAAGGGACGCTCTCCGCAGACGGCCGCCTCTTTTTTGCAGAGCAGTTGTTCAGGCCGGATATCCCGCTCACCCATGCACCATTCAAGAGCAGCGATCCGGGTCAGGCTGTCCTTATCTCGGATGTCCACGTCGGGAGCGATACATTCCTCGATGAAGCCTGGACCCGTTTTGCCGACTGGCTCTCGGACTCCGAGGTCTCGTACCTGCTCATCGCCGGTGACCTTGTGGATGGGATTGGGGTATACCCCAACCAGGAGCAGGAGCTGACCATCAAGAATATTTACGAGCAGTATGAGACATTCGGATTGATGATGCGGGATCTCCCGTCCCGCATCAAGATTATCATTTCACCAGGAAACCACGACGTGGTGAGGGCCGCCGAGCCCCAGCCTGCAATTCCCATAGAATTTACCGGAAACTTCCCCGCCAACTGCGTCATGGTGGAAAATCCTGCCCTTGTGAGCCTCCAGGGTGTACGGGTACAGATGTACCATGGCAGGTCAATCGATGATTTCATCAGTCTTGTTCCCGGAGCATCATACGACAATGTCGCACCGATGATGATGGGGATGCTGCAGAGGCGCCACCTTGCCCCCACCTACGGGAAGAGAACCCCTATTGCAGCGGGAACTGAGGACCACCTTATCATCGACCCTGTCCCCGAGGTCCTGCACACCGGTCATGTGCACATCATGGGAATCACTGACTACCGTGGTGTGCTCTGCGTGAACTCGGGAACCTGGCAGGCGCAGACCGCATTCCAGAAGCAGATGAATATCACTCCCACCCCGGCACGTGCAGTGGTCCTTGATCTCCAGACCCTCAATTCCACGGTCCTGGACTTCAGCTGATCCAAACAGGATCCTGAATTGCGCTGTTTTTTCCCCGTCTTTTATTCCTTAAAGAGGGCCGGTGTGAGATTGATCTGCCAGGATTCATGTCCTTATCGCATGAATAGCGGGCGATCCCATCAAAACGACTTCATGTGGTTTTTTATCTCCCAAGAATGAAATGATACTGCCATATTAAAGGCGCATGCGTTTCGGCACATGCACACGAATCGAATACGGAGGATTAGAACTTGATGGATCTCTTCATCTTAGTCCCGGTGTGTGCCCTTTTAGGACTGGTCTTTGCGGCCTATTCCTATATGGTCATGAAACGGGAAGGGACTGGCAGCGAGCTGATGCAGAAGATCGCCGCAGCCATCAGACTGGGTGCCATGGTGTACCTGAAACGACAATACACGGCCATTGGGGTCTTTGTCGTCGTCCTCGCGATCATACTCGCACTTGCGATAAGTCCGTTTACCGCGCTCTGTTTCGTGGTGGGTGCGTCCCTCTCGGCACTCGCGGGGTTCATTGGAATGTCAGCCGCCACCCATGCCAACGTCAGGACGACCGAGGCAGCGAAGAAAGGCATCGCCAACGCGTTCCGGGTCTCGTATGCGAGCGGTACCGTCATGGGACTCACGGTAGTGGGACTTGGACTGCTCGGTCTTTCGGGTCTGTTCTACCTGCTCTCCAGCTTCACGTCTTTAGGTATGACCAACACCGTGAACGTGCTCTTTGGGTTCTCACTCGGGGCCAGTTCTATTGCTCTCTTTGCACGTGTTGGTGGCGGTATCTTCACCAAGGCAGCAGATGTGGGTGCGGACCTTGTCGGTAAAGTCGAGGCAGGTATTCCTGAGGATGATCCAAGGAATCCGGCCGTTATCGCTGATAACGTAGGCGACAACGTGGGTGACATTGCCGGGATGGGTGCCGACCTGTATGAGTCATATGTAGGGTCAATCATCGCGACCATGGGGCTTGCAGTCGTAGCATCGATCGCTGCGGGATTCGTGAATGTCCCGATGCTCAACCTCATCCTCCTGCCGATGCTGATCGCCGCGCTTGGGATCGTCGCGTCTATCATAGGGACGTTCTTTGTCAGGAGCTCGAAGAACGAGAGCAGTGCCATTCACAAGGCATTCAATGCCGGGACCCTGGTGAGCCTAATCCTCACGGTAGTCGCAACCTACTGGCTGGTGACCACCCTTATCGGCCCACAGTATCTCGGAGTCTTTGTTGCGACTGTCTCAGGGCTGGTTGCTGGTTTCATAATAGGGCTCGTCACCGAGTACTACACATCCTATGACCGGCAACCCACCCAGCGGATCGTGAAGGCAGCCGAGACCGGTGCGGCGACCAATATTATCACAGGTCTTGCCGTAGGGCTCGAGAGTACTGTCTGGCCGGTTCTCATCATCGCTGTCGCCATCCTCGTCGCAGCACAACAGGCCGGCCTCTACGGGATTGCCCTCGCCGGTGTCGGAATGCTCGCCACGCTCGGCATTACCCTCTCGGTCGACGCATATGGCCCGGTCGCGGACAACTCCGGAGGAATTGCGGAGATGTCGCACCAGGAGAAGGGGATCCGCGCTATCACCGACACCCTTGATTCTGTAGGGAACACGACCGCCGCAATTGGGAAAGGCTTTGCAATCGGGGGAGCCGCCCTGACTGCTCTCGCGCTCTTTGCGGTGTATACCCAGGCTGTAGGGCTTAACGTCGTAGATATGCTGAACCCGACGGTCTTTGTCGGGATCCTTATCGGGGCTATGCTGCCATTCCTCTTCAGCTCGTTCGCCATGACCGCGGTAGGGAAGGCCGCGGGATACATTGTCGAAGAGGTTCGCCGCCAGTTCAAGGAGATTCCCGGCCTGATGGAGGGCAAGGCCGAGCCTGA
>CAYNXS010000001.1:24149-39637 GCA_964401215.1 uncultured Methanolinea sp.
GGCGATACGGTCGGTGACCCCTTCAAGGACACCGCTGGCCCGGCACTCAATATTCTCTTGAAACTGATGTCAATTGTTGCGCTCGTATTTGCGCCCTTATTTATTCTATAATTCCCCTTTTTTTGTTGTCACACGAGACCCATAGCCTGTGGATGAGACCTGATCATGGGCACAACAAAGGGTATCTACAATTACAGCGAAAATAATCCCTATCTTTCAAAATACTCTGTAACATGAAGTGAAATACTCTGGATCACGAATTCGCAGAAAAAAAGGAACCATATGATTGATTTTATCCTCAATTTTGACCATTATCTCCCCGGGCTTGTCCAGGAATACGGATTCTGGGTATACCTGATACTTTTCCTTATCATATTCTGCGAAACCGGCCTTGTGTTCATGCCGTACCTCCCGGGGGATTCGCTCCTTTTCGTGGCCGGCACACTCGCAGGAACCTCGGTCCTCAACCTCGAGCTTCTCATCGTACTCCTTGCGATTGCGGCTATCCTGGGCGACACGGCCAACTACTGGATCGGTCATACTGCCGGCAAGAAATTATTGACCATGAAATACTGCATCGTCAAACACGAGCATATCGAGAAGACAGAGGCATATTTCAAAAAATACGGCGGCCTGACCATCGTCATCGCCCGTTTCACGCCGTTCATCCGGACCTTTGCACCGTTCCTCGCAGGGATTGGGAAGATGAAGTACCGGTGGTTCCTCACGTATAATGTCGTTGGAGGGATACTCTGGATTCTTGGATTCCTGCTCGCAGGATATTTCTTTGGCAACATACCGATTGTCAAGGACAATTTCCAGATCGTGGTGCTGGCAATTCTCGGGCTCTCCTTCTTTGCAGTATTCTCGATTATTATCGGGACTATCCGCTCCATTCGAACCTGTCCGGTTCCATCCGTTGATGAGAAGAAGGCGATCGAGGCTCTGGACGATCTTGATTTTAAGAAGGATTGATTTTTTAAGGATTTTTTTGTTTTGAAAAACAAGAGGGTTCAGGGCTGAATCATTCCCCTATTCCTAACCCTTCCAGAAACATCCTGTGCAGCCGGAGGTCTGTCCCAAGCTCAGGATGGAATGAAAGTGCAATGTGCTGCCCCTTCCGGACTGCGACAATTCCGGCATCTATCCTGGCAAGGACCTCGACTCCGTTTCCTGTGTCGGTTGCGACCGGTGCCCTGATAAAAAACGCATGATAGGGCTGATCTATGCCCTTTACCTGAATGTCAGCCTCGAAGGACTCTTTCTGGCGCCCGAACGCGTTCCGGAGTACCGTCATGTCCATGAGCCCGAGAGTTTTTACACGGGCATCATCCACCCTTGTGGCCAGCAGCACCATTCCTGCGCAGGTGGCAAAGATACCTCCCTCAAAATTGACGAGTGGTTCGTACAACCCGTTCTTCTGGATCAGTCTTGAGATAGTTGTGGACTCTCCGCCGGGAATCGCAAGGCCGGAGAGATCGGAGAGATCGGCAGGTCGCCTGACTGATAGTACGGCCCCATCCGCAACGCCAGTGTCGATGAGTGCCCGCTCAAAGCCCCTGACGTGCTCGCTCACGTTGCCCTGGAGGGCCAGCACACCGAGCTTAACGCCCACGGTACTGGAGCACCTCGTCCTCGCGGAGGGTGTGGACGTCGATTCCTTTCATGGGCTGGCCAAGTCCCTTGCTCACATCGGCAATCACGGTCGGATCATCGAAATGGTTGACCGCTTCGACAATAGCCCGTGCCATCCGCTCGGGTTCGCTCGAGAGGAAAATCCCTGACCCTACAAATACCCCGTCTGCCCCCATCTGCATCATCAATGCAGCATCGCAGGGTGTGGCGATACCCCCTGCAGAGAAATTGACCACCGGAAGCCTGCCCATTTTAACGGTCTCCAGCAAGAGTTCTGCAGGTGCCTCGAGTTCCCGTGCCCTTGCCACGATCTCCTGGGGTTTCCTTCCCTCGAGGGTTCTTATCTCGCCCATGATATTGTGCATGTGGCGGACCGCCTCAACCACGTTGCCGGTTCCGGCCTCTCCCTTTGTCCGGACCATGGCAGCGCCCTCGTGGATGCGTCGAAGGGCCTCACCGAGGTCCCTTGCGCCGCACACGAATGGCACATTGAACCCACTTTTATCGATATGGAACTCCTCGTCTGCCGGGGTGAGAACCTCGCTCTCGTCGATCATGTCAACGCCGAGTGACTCGAGGACCTGGGCTTCCACGAAATGCCCGATGCGAACCTTGCCCATCACGGGGATAGAGACCGCATCCATGATCTCCACGATGATTGCCGGATCTGCCATCCGTGCGACCCCGCCAGATTTACGGATATCTGCGGGAACCCGCTCCAGGGCCATGACTGCGACGGCCCCGGCCTCTTCCGCGATTGCCGCCTGCTTCGCGTTGACCACATCCATGATCACCCCTCCCTTCTGCATGGATGCGAACCCGCGCTTCAGGAGCTCGGTGCCAAATCTCAGTTCCTCGAGTTTCATATGCTTATATATATGCGACCGACAGGGCCAAAAACATTAGTACCATCAGCAGCATTGTAAGGGTGAGGGTGCACACCCTGACCGCGGACAGGATCTCTGGTCCGGCCTCTGCAAGGGATTTTTCACCCGGGCCTATCGAATACACGCCGGGCTTTTCAAACCTTGTACCGGTCCCCCCGGCGATTACTGCCATCGGAAGTCCTCCATTGAATCCCGGCCGCTTCCTGCCATCCTGCCGCAGGCATTCCAGCGCAGGAGATAACCTTCCTTTCGCACCAAAATAGCAGAGGAGAAGCCCGGTTGTGATCCGGGCTGGTATGTAATTCAGCACATCATCAGCCCGTGCAGAAAACCACCCAAGCCTTGCCCTTTCATCCCGGTACCCTAGCATCGCATCCATGGTATTGGCGGCCCTGAAGACTGCTGCACCGGGAAGGCCGAACAGCGCAAAGTAACAGATCGGGGATACAATGCTGTCGACGAGATTCTCGGATACTGACTCGTACGCAGCCGAGCGTACCTGTTCAGATGAGAGCGTTTTTGGATCCCTGCTCACCATATACTGCACCTTTTCCCTTCCCTCATCGAGGCCGAGTCCTAGGGCTTTTTCAACGCCAATTGCATGTTCCTCGAGAGATCTCCATGCAAGGCAGGTTTTGAGGAGGAGGGGTCCCGCAACAATGAGCACATACCACGGGAGCAGAAGTTCAACCAGCACGAACGGTGTTGCAAAGAGGATGATAGTGACAATCCACAGAATCAACCCCATTGCACGTTGCGTTTCCCTGGAATACTTCCCTGGCTTTCCCCACCACCCGATAAATGATCCCAGCAGTGCCACAGGATGAATCCGGGTGTGAGGATCTCCGATAAGACGATCGACCAGGAGTGCAAGTGGGAGGATGAGCGGGCGAATCCAGAACATGCGATACCCCTCCGGGAGAGAATCCTTTCAGGATCTCACGCGGAAAAGAGAATAAGTATTCGAATATTCTGTATGAGAGGAAGAAAAAGGTCGATTGTGGAACTGTCCAAAGACAGTAAGCTCCGGGTAGGACAGGTCACGCAAATGTGAACATGGGCCATCCCTTTCTCTTTCTTCTTCCAGGAATGTGGACAGTATTACAATCCATTTAGAGACTGCCTCCCGTTTTTCAGGCCAATCTTTTTGAAGAATTGATGAGAATCGTGATTGTGAAGCATCAGTAGGATGGTCCTTTTTCAAGTCCCTTTCGCTGCAATTTCAGGGACTTAAAGACAATTTTAAAGTATGAGGAATGCCGGATTTTCCGGCCTGATTATTGTAACACACACATTAATGGTCTGCTGTCCTGGGGAGGAGATCGGGAATCCCATCCTGTATGGGGTACTCGACGCGGCAGGCTGCACAGTACAGACTTCCTTCCAGGATTTCTGTTTCATCCTCCTTGTGTACACTGAGCTCGAGATCGCCCTTGCAGACCGGGCAGCAGAGAATGGGGAGAAGGGTGCGTCTCATACCTGATTCCTGATATCGATGATATTTGCGACATCCGGCCCCGTGGATATGAGGGTTATCGGGCAGCCTATGTCCTGTTCGGCCTGTTCAAGGAAATCCAGTGCTTTTTTAGTGAGTTTAGAGTATTCAGTGATACCAAAACAGGCCTTGTCAATCCGGTCAATCCCGGTAATGGCTGCCTGGGTGCATCCGTTGATCATGGCCGAATAGCGTGCCATCGATCCGTCCCATTTCCCGATGCGCCGCTGGCGGTGTGTGACGGTCCCGAATTCCTGGATACCCATGCTGTCCGAGACATTCTTCTCCATCTCTGTTGAGAACGGACCTTCCCCGACCCGGGTAGGGTACGCTTTGAAGACCACCACAACATCGTCAATCCTGGTCGGCCCGACGCCATTATCCGCTGCGATCTGCGAGGCCGAGGTGTCCTTGCTGGTCACATACGGGTACGTCCCAAAATAGAGCGAGATCCCGAATCCCTGGGTCCCTTCAAGAAGGACGTTCTCGTTCCGGTCGAGGGCGTTGTTGATCTCCTGGGGTACATCGATGATATATGGTGCAAGCTCGGGGACGTTTTTCGCCTGGCGCGCCACTCTCATAACCCTGTCGGCGTTGGCAGGTCCGCAACCGCTCCCGGTACTGCCTATGGTCTTGGCCAGATGATCGCTCGATTTGTCACGCTGTATATGTGCCTCCTCGATAACGGTGCAGCGGCCATCGACAAACACCCTGTCTGCAACGCCAAGTGTCTCCACTTCATGCGCAAGCACCCGCGGATCAACCAGGACCCCGGTCCCGATCATCAGCCGGGCCTTTGGATATACAAATCCTGAAGGGACCATCCTCACACCGAATTCTTTCTCTCCCATCTTCACGGTGTGACCTGCATTCGGTCCCACACCACCTCGGGAGATGATGGTGGGGTGGTCCTGGTGGGCGATGTGGGCAACAATTTTTCCTTTCCCTTCATCGCCAAAAAATCCGCCGACGATTATGGTGCAGCTCATAGTACAACCATATACTATAGGTCTGGCCAGGGGATAAAAGTGTATCGACTATTCATCTTTCAGGTCTATACGCCCACCAAATATCCACAAAAACAATGTGGAAAACACCTGAACGGTTACTGTTCACCCAACCTCGGAAACTGGGCGAAATTTTACACCCTTGCATTCCATGAAAAATCCACTTATGGGGCCGTTTCTTCTGGAAACGCGGTAAACAGGAAAAAAGAGGGGCACCTGTTATGACACCCGGGATATGAACTGTTCCATGCGCATGATTGCCTCGTTGAGATCCTTCCTCGAGACCGCGTATGCACAGCGCAGGTGCCCTTCCCCACCACTACCGAATACACTACCGGGGACCGCGGCAACGTGTTCCTCCTTGAGGAGCCGTTCAGCGAACTCGTAATCAGTCAGCCCTGTTTTTTCGACTGACGGGAAGGCATAGAATGCCCCTTCAGGAAGGTGGCAGGGAAGTCCTATCCGGTTCAGGCTCTCCACGAAAAGGTTCCTTCGTACATGGTATTCACGCACCATGCGGTCCTTTTCCTCCTCCCCCCTCCTGATACCCTCGAGCGCTGCAACCTGCCCCATCACGGGTGCACACAGCATGACGTACTGGTGGATCTTCAGAGCGGCATCACAAATATCCCTTGGTGCACACAGGTAGCCGATTCGCCATCCGGTCATTGCATATGCCTTTGAAAATCCATTCAGCGTGATTGTCCTTTCTGCAAGATCACCCACAGTTGCAGATGCAACATGCTCTCCTTCATAGGTGAGCTCCGCATAGACTTCGTCACTGATGAGGATCAGGTCGTGATCGCATACGATATCGGCCATTGCCCTGAGATCCTCACTTCGCATAACCGCACCGGTCGGGTTATTCGGGAAGTTGATTATGAGTGCCTTGCTCTTTCCTGAAATTTTCTCCATCAGGCGGTCGGCGTTGAGGCAGAAATGGTCCTTTTCAACACATTGGACCGGAACAGGGATTCCTCCTGCTAGAGTGACACAGGGGGTGTATGAGACATAGCATGGTTCTGCCACCAGCACTTCATCACCTGGATCAACAACCGCTCTGATTGCGATATCAAGCCCTTCCGAAACCCCGGTGGTGATGATCATCTCCCCATCAGGATCATAGGAAAGGCGGTAATGCTCGGCGAGATACCGCGATAAGGCTTCCCTGAGCGACTGGAGACCCCGGTTGGAGGTATATGATGTACCGCCCTGCTCGATTGAGTAGATACTTGCCTCGCAGAGGTTCCAGGGTGTGGGAAAATCCGGTTCGCCAACACCGAGGGATATAACCTCCTCCATCGTGAGTGCGAGGTCAAAAAATTTCCTTATACCGGAAGGGGGGATCTCCCGGGCTCTTTGTGAGATGAAGTCTTTCATAGAGACCACTCAGAGGGAATAGGGGATTCGCTCGGTTCCTTCCTTTTCACAGAAGGTCCTCCCGTTCTCCTTGTAGATCTTCATGATGATGTGAGTGGCCGTCTCACGGATACGGTCCATGGGAGCGATATATTCTGAGACAAATCTCGCCACTTCCTGCATGTTCTTCCCGGTCACCGTAATCTGCAGATCATACGTCCCTGTAATGAGCCGGAGAGACCTGACCTGCCTGAACCTGGAAATCCTCTCCGCGATCCGGTCATAGCCGTAATCCCGTTCAGGATTTACTTTCAGCTCGATGATGGCGGACACTTCACCATTACCTGCTCTTTCCCAGTCTATCACTGCCGAATAGCTCAGGATCACTCCTGCAGCCTCCATTGCAGCGATCCGTGCCTGCGTCTCTTCGGGTGACATCTCGGCCATGACAGCCATGTCACGGGTGGTCAGGCGGCTATTCTCCTCCAGAAGCTGGAGCAGGAGAAGGTCCTTTTCATCCATTATTTTCACCTGAACAGGGATTTACACCACTGGATATCCCGCTCTGCAAGGCCCTGGGCGCTCAGGCGGGTATCGGATGTAATGACATCCCATATCTTATGTGTATTGGTATCAAACCACATCTCTTTTGTTCTCCCGTATCGTCCCCGGCTCACCACTCTTGTATTGATAACCCCAAGCATGTTCAGTTCGGAGATGAGGTCTGTGATACGACGGTGGGTAAGAACATCCAGATCGATTGTAGGAGCTATCTCCTTGTAAATCCTGCTCACCTCACCGCTTGTAAAAATGGTCTGCCCGATCTGGTCAAGGAGGAGCATGGAATAGAGCACAACCTTGCTCTGGGTGGGCAGGGTCGCGATACATTCGATCATGGAGTCGGTCTCTATCTTGGCCTGTGCGCTTTTCACGTGCCGCTCTGTGACCTTGCCGGAGATGTCCCTGTCTGCAAGTTCTCCCGACACCCTCAACAGATCAAGAGCGCGTCTTGCATCGCCGTGTTCCTGGGCAGCAAGTGCTGCGCAGAGTGGGATAACCCCTTCTTCGAGCACCCCTGAGAGAAAGGCAATTTCTGCACGCTGCTGAAGGATGTCGCACAGTTGGGGTGCATTGTATGGAGGGAATACCAGTTCTTCTTCACTCAGCGAAGAGAGCACGCGGGGGTCAAGGAAATCCTTGAAAGAGAGATCATTTGAGATACCGATCATGCTGACCTTTGATTTTTTCAGGTCTGAGTTGATGCGAGAGAGGTTGTAGAGGGTGTCATCCCCGCTCTTCTTTACCAGTTTGTCTATCTCATCCAGCACGATGATAAGGACCCCCGCCATGTTTTCGAGCTGGTTTTTCAGTTCCTGATATACCTGATCCGTCGGCCACCCGGTCATGGGGATGTGCGTGCGTGATTTATCACTTGGTGTCTCATCCTCACCAAGAAGTGTCTTCGATATCTGCGCGAGAACCCTGTACTGGGTATCAATGACTTCACAATTCAGGTGAACAACCCGGCACACGGTGCCCATGTGGAGCCCGGCGTTCTCGAGCTCCGTTCCCACATACCGGACACTGGCGGTTTTTCCTGTACCGGTCTTTCCATAAATAAGGATATTCGAGGGTGTTTCATTCCTCAACGCAGGTGCAAGAATTGATGCAACCTGGTCAATCTGGGGACGGCGGTGAGGAAGTATCTGGGGGCGATACGAGTGCCGGAGAACCTCCCGGTTCTTGAATATTTGATTGGTTTCCAGATATTTCTTAAAAAGTCCTACTGATGCATTCTGCTCCTCTGCCATCCTGTCCCCCTGGGAGATGATCATTCGTATATCTTATAAAAAAAGATGCCTGTTTGTGCTTCATATAAACCCCTTTGTTTCCACTGGAAAAACAAATTTTATTCGCTAAAATTAGAATCCGGGTAACTCAGATAGAAATTTTCCTGATATGAAAAACCATTTTTTCCATAGGAGTTTATCATCTCTCCATCAGAACCCCGGACCCCTTTGTTTCCACTGGAACCATTTGGAAAACTGTTTTCTTTTAAAGAAAACACTGACAAAAACTGTTCATTTTTTATTCACCTTTAATCATATAAAACTTTAATGAAATGACATTTAAAATAATGAGAAAAACAAACCTATAGAGAGAATTGGAAAACCCCATAGAGGGAAATAGAGTCACTAACAAATTGATTGATGAGAGATTGGAGGGTATCGGGTTAAGATTCATTTGATTTCCAGTGGAAACAAAGGGGTATAACCAAGCCAGGAAAAACAGAAGCACTCCCATCTATTGATAAAATATTGTGAGTTGTGTCTATCTAAAAAAATAAAGACCGCCTCTCTATAGTTATACTTACCATTATTGAGAAAAACAGGCGAATGAAGAGGTAATTATCTGGATATGCAGGTGATTGGGAACATTGACTCCAGTGGAAACAAAGGGGTCTCGCTGGCATTCGGAGATAGATGAAAGACTATCTCATCATTATTGCCATCGTTTATTCTCTGCAAAGGTACAACAATTGCGTGATGAAGAAGGATCACGAACTACCATTCGCAATCCAAGCGTCTATTATCACGGTATCAAGTACGAGGACCAGGGAGACTGATACCAGTGGCCGGAGAATCGCAGACCTCCTGGAGAAGGCAGCGATACCAGTGAATACGTATTCGATTATTCCCGACAACGTAGAGCAGATCAGGGGAGCACTGCTTGATGCTCTCCGGACGAGCAATTGTGTCATTATCAACGGGGGAACTGGTCTTACACCTGATGATTGCACGATTGAGGCAGTTGCTCCTCTCCTGGATAAAAAGATGGACGGATTCGGGGAGATCTTCAGGGCAAAGAGCATGGCAGAAGTAGGGACAGCAGCCATTCTTTCACGTGCTCTTGCAGGAATTTCCGGGGGCAAGGCCATATTCTGCGTTCCGGGTTCGACTCCTGCAGTAACCCTCGCGATGAGAGATCTTATCCTGCCCGAACTACGGCATGTCCTCACCCACGCCCAGAAACGCCCCTGAATTTCTCTCACCGATGCGACCTGCGGTCACTGATAGATCTTCTCTATTCGTTGTTCATTCGGACATGAGGTTTCAGGGAGAAAACGGCGGCGGTTCAATGAGTATGCGAATCACGTCTTGAAGAATGGTTTTTCATCTGATATTCACACTACAGCAAGAAAAAACGCCTCATTGGAATAACCTTTTGCACACCACCTGTGAATTATCGGTGGCTGAATTATTTCGATATTGAAATGAATTATCGCAGGTTGAGTATCCGGATCGCCAGCAGGGCCGCGTTCTCCCCGTTATCCAGTCCCACGCAGGCAACAGGGACCCCTTTGGGCATCTGCACGATTGAGAGCAGGGCATCGAGACCACCCATCACCTTCCCGCTTACCGGCACCCCTATGACCGGTTTTTCGGTTTTAGATGCAATTATCCCAGGAAGTGCAGCAGAAAGCCCGGCAATAGCGATGTAAACTTTGCAATCGCTTGTTTTAAGATACTGGTCCAGTGCATCAGGTTCCCTGTGGGCAGAGATGACACGTGTGTCGTAGGTGATCCTGTTCCTGGATAGGACCGCCGCGGTCTTCTCCACAATGGCCGCATCTGAGGCCGATCCGCTGAGAATGGCTACATCAACCATCGGATTCGCCATCCACACTTATATGCAGGCGTTATAAAAATACTATGGGCTGGTTTTAATGGAAAAGGAACCTCTCCTGATGCTGCCAGGCCCGGTACCCATGCCGGAAAGAGTCCGGGCAGCGATGATGCGCCAGGCAATCAACCACCGCGGGAAGGAATTCTCGGGCATTTACGCGGATTGCGTCCGCATCCTGAAAACCGCGTTCGGAACAGAGAATGATCTCTTCGTCATAAGCGGATCCGGTACTGCATCCATGGAAGCGGCAGTCGGAAACTTCGGCGGGGGAAGAAAAATTGCCTGCCTTGTGAATGGAAAGTTCGGGGAACGACTCTTTAAGATATCCCAGCGTTACGGGACCGCGATCGAGGTTGCATCTGAATGGGGATCCCCGCTTGACCTCAAGAGGCTCGAAAAGGAACTCTCGGCGGGGGCCGAGATGGTCACCCTTGTACATAACGAGACGTCTGCGGGGATCAAGAATCCCGCCGAAAAGGTTGGAAAACTTGCACGGAAATACGATGCCCTGTTTGTCATGGACGGCATCACATCCATTGCAGGCGACGTCGTGAATTCGGATGCCTGGGGTGTTGATGTTGCAGTGGTAGGCTCCCAGAAATGTCTGGCCGCTCCCGCAGGCCTCTCGGCTATCTCGGTGAGCAACCGTGCATGGGAACGTATGACCGAGCCGAGGCCCTATTACCTGGACCTGGCGGCCTATAAAAAAAGTGCGTCTGCGAAACTGATGGAGACCCCGTATACTCCGGCGGTCCCCCTCTTCCTCGCCCTCCGCGAGGCCTGCCTCATCATCGAGGAGGAAGGCCTTCCTGCCCGCATCGAGAGGCACCGCAGGATGTCTGAGGCGGTCCGTGCAGCCGCGAAAGCCTGGGGGCTTTCCCTTTTCGCGCAGATCGACGCCGATCATGCGTATTCCAATACTGCCACAGCGATTCGTATGCCCCCCGGCGTTGAAGATTCCGAATTCCGGGGAACCATCAAGAAGATGGGAATCGAGATTGCAGGGGGACAGGATCACCTGAAGGGGAAGATTTTCCGGATTGGGAGTATGGGAGCGGTAAGCGCCCCTGAGATCCTGGCGACGCTTGCAGCGGTCCAGTTTGCCCTCAAAAAGCACGGCTACACTCCAAAAGGAGACGGCGTCATGGCTGCCGCCGGGGTGCTGGGATGAGGATTGGGGTGGCCGATACCACCTTTTCCAGGGTCAACATGGGCGGGATAGCCGTCGACGAGTTACAGAAACATGCAAGTGTGAGTATCGAGAGGGTGACGGTGCCCGGGATCAAGGACCTTCCGGTGGCCTGTAAAAAGTTGATCGAGGAGAGGAGATGCGACATTGTGATGGCACTTGGCATGCCGGGCGGGAAGGAGAAAGACCGGATGTGTGCCCACGAGGCGTCCATGGGCCTGATCACCTGCCAGTTGATGACAAACACCCACATTGTGGAAGTATTTGTCCATGAGGATGAGGCAAAAGATGACCGGGAGCTGGTCTGGCTTGCGGAGATGCGGACGAGGGAGCATGCGGAGAACGCGATAAAGATGGTGCTCCACCCAAAAGAGCTCACCCGGGAGGCAGGAACAGGGCAGCGGCAGGGGTTCCCTGACGCAGGTCCGGCCCGATGAAAGTCCGGGATATGGTTATGAGATTGCAACGAGGAGAATAATACAGGAGGACATGATGGCAATCAAGATTGGATTCGTGGTCTCGGAATTCAACCGGGACATCACGTACATGATGGAAGTGGAAGGCAGGGAACATGCTGCGTTCCTTGGCGCTGAAGTGACCGAATGCGTATATGTCCCCGGGGCATATGACATGCCGCTTGCTATCAAGCGGATGCTCAAGAGGGGAAAAGTCGATGCCGTGGTGACAATCGGATGCGTGATAGAAGGCGCAACGCAGCATGATGAGATTGTTGTGCAGCATGCAGCACGGAAGATCATCGATCTCTCCCTGGAATTTGACAAGCCCGTAACCCTCGGTATCTCGGGCCCGGGAATGACAAGGCTTGAGGCGAACGAAAGGATTGATTATGCCAGGCGGGCTGTTGAGTCTGCGGTGAAGATGGTCCAGCGATCCAAATGAGGGAGCTCTCCCGCAAGGTAACCGGGATTGCAGCTTCAGCGACCATCGAGATATCGAATCTGGCAAAGCAGATGGAGAGGAGCGGGATTCCGGTTATCAACCTCTCTATTGGAGAACCGGATTTCGACACCCCGCAGCACATCAAGGATGCCTGCATTGCGGCACTGAAGGCAGGTGAGACCCATTACGCGCCGAGTAACGGGATTCCCGAGCTTCTTCACGCAATCTCGGACAAGGTAAACCGGGAGAATCATTTCGCATGCTCACCCGACCAGGTGATGATCACATGCGGGGCCAAGGATGCAATCTATGACGCCATGGAAGCGGTCCTTAACCCCGGAGATGAGGTTATCATTCTGGACCCTGCATGGGTTTCGTATGAACCGTGTGTCCAGATTGCCGGGGGAAAGCCGGTCCACCATCCGCTCAATACCAGGACCTTCCAGGTGGATGACACCATTCTCGACAGGATCACTCCACACACCAAGATGGTGGTGATCAATTCACCCTCGAACCCCTCGGGTGCGGTGCTTGATCACGCATCCCTGAACCTTGTCTCGGACATGTGTGCGGATTATGATCTCTTCGCACTCTCGGATGAGATCTACGAGAAACTGATCTATGGTGGTGTGCATACATCCCTCGCATCAATAGGGGACATGGCCGGACGCACCATCACCGTCAATGGATTTTCAAAAGCATATGCCATGACCGGCTGGCGTCTCGGTTACGCGATTGCCCCGATCCCAATCATCCGCCAGATGTCGAAGATCCAGCAGCATTCCATCAGCCACCCGACGACATTTGCCATGTATGGCGGCGTGGCTGCGATCAGGGGAGACCAGTCCTGCGTTGAAATGATGAAGGACGAATTCATGAGAAGGAGGGATTACCTGGTGAATGAACTCTCTCTCAGTGGATTCGAGATGGCTCCTGCTGATGGAGCGTTCTATGCCTATATAAAAATTGAAGGTGATGACATGGAGATTGCCCGGCGCTGGCTTGATAAGGCCCACGTGGCAGTAACCCCGGGAACCGCGTTTCATTCTCCGGGATGGGAGCGGATCTCATATGCCACCTCGATGGAGAATCTCCGGGAAGCGGTGGTCCGTATCCGGCGCTGCAAGTAAGGAACCTGTCAAATCTTTTTCCTCACAGGGATGATCTCCATGATAGTCTTCGATGAAAAATTCGCCGGGATAGATCTCACGGGTGTATATTTACTCATATTTCAGGTGATGAGACACATTCCGGGAGCTAGATCCTGAATGAAACTACAATGGACTGTGGTTGCCTGCCTCATTTTTCTTGTGACAGGAATTGCGATTGGTACCCTGATTGGCGGGATGGATCGCGACGAAGATCGTGAAATCCTCTATCAGGTATCAACAATTGATGCACTTCTCCAGGGATCATATGACGGGGTTGTCCCATATGCAGAAGTGAAAAAGCACGGTGACTTCGGGATTGCCACGTTTGATGGCCTCGATGGGGAGATGATTGCATTCGAGGGAAATTGTTACCAGATCAGGGCGGACGGAAAGGTCATCAAGGTTACTGATGAGATGACGATTCCCTTTGGGACCGTGACATATTTTTCACCGGATCACGCAGTTCCTGTGGCGTATGCATCCAATATCACTGATTTTTCACAGCAGGTGGAAGCATCCCTTCCTTCAAAAAATCACATGTATGCCATACAGGTTCGGGGGGAGTTCCCGTATGTAAAGACCCGGAGCATACCCCGCCAGGAGAAACCCTATCCCAGGATGGTTGATGCATCGGCCAACCAGTCACTCTTTGAATTTTTTGATACACGCGGTATTATTGTGGGATTCTGGACACCTGACTTAGTCGAAGGCCTGAACATTCCAGGGTTTCATCTCCATTATCTTACCGATGATTGTACGGGGGGAGGGCACATCCTTGAATTAATCGTTGAGAATGCAACAGTGGAGCTTGATCTGACACCCGGATTTTCTATGGTGCTGCCCACAGGGGGGGATTTCAGCACGGTTGATCTCTCCGGTGATTTAAGCTCCGATCTTGCGAGAGTTGAGAAGGGGAGTAACGGATATTGAGTTCTCACTCTTTATGCTGTGTGTGTTCAAAGATCGAAAGGTATTTTGTGTATCCGGGAAAACGAGCGATATATTCGGATGTTTGGACGGGGTGAAGGAGAAAAGACTGAATAATCTCTCATTTCGGGAACCTTCAGGATCGTTCCAGAGAACCGGGAAAGGTGGGCAGGCCATGATTACCATTTACAGGGGGGGGACGGATGGGCTGGAGCGGGTCACCACCTACGAGAGCGGCGCCTGGATCAATGTGGTGAACCCGAGCCAGAAAGAGATCGAAGAACTGGTCTCCTGGTTCAATATATACCCCGATTTCCTGACCGATCCACTTGATGTTGACGAGAGGGCCCGAATCGAGCGTGAAGAAGGAAGCATCCTCATCCTTCTCCGAAGCCCGAGGCGTGAAGTACAGGACGCTGATATTCCGTTCACCACGCTCCCCATCGGGATCATACTCACCCAGAACATTATCATCACCATCTCCCTCACGGAATCGGACGTTATCCAGGAGTTCACGTCTGGAAAAGTGAAACACTTTTCCACCGACCAGCAGACCCGGTTTGTCCTTCTCCTTTTCCTGCGCAGCACTCTTCTCTTCATGCGGTATCTGAAAGAGATCAACAAGATGACCACGGCTGTCGAGCGCTCCCTCTACAAGGCGCTCAAGAATGAGCAGCTGATACGCCTGCTGATGCTCGAGAAGAGCCTCGTCTTCTTCGTCACATCGCTCCGCTCGAATGCCCTGATGATGGAAAAGTTCCACACCACGCAGTGTATGAAGATGAGCGAGGAGGACCGTGACCTCTTCGAGGATCTCACGATCGAGAACAAGCAGGCCATGGAGATGGCAAATATTTACAGCAGCATCCTTTCTGATATGATGGATGCTTTTGCATCGGTCATCTCCAACAACTTAAATGTGGTACTGAAGCTTCTCACGACAGTAACCATTATCCTGATGATACCGACCCTCGTTGCGAGTATTTACGGGATGAACGTGGAACTCCCCTACCAGCACACACCTTTTGCGTTCCTGATCACCGTTGCCATTTCCCTTGCGTTATCCGCGGTGGGCATCATCATCTTCTGGAGAAAGGAATTCTTCTAAAAGGATTGAAGTCCGCAGAGAAAGGCCATATACCGATCACGCAAGATAGTATGGTATGATCAATCTGCTGGACCTTCTGGCCCGCCCGGAACGGTTTTTTGCTTCCCTCGAAGGAAAAGAACCTGATCTCAGGATACCAGCGG
>CAYNXS010000001.1:39737-55841 GCA_964401215.1 uncultured Methanolinea sp.
GAACGGTTTTTTGCTTCCCTCGAAGGAAAAGAACCTGATCTCAGGATACCAGCGGTCATTGCTTTAGTAGGGGCAATAATCGCCGCGATTGCGGGGTATGCAATGTCGGGGCTTTACGCCGAATTGTATGCGGGTGTCGCTGAAGGGATGGGATCCTTGATGGGGATTATTATGGCAGTATCCGCATTCATTGGCTTTCTTGTGATGTGGTGGCTGGTCATAGCAGGGGCATTCTTCCTGATTTCCATGCTCTTCAAGGGTAGGGGGAAGTTCACGCACACCCTTGCGAATACAGGCTATGGTCTGGTTCCTGTTATCATAGGAAGCATTGTCACTACACTGGTCTTTTTGTCATACCTCCCACGGATCGTCGTTCCTGTGATTAGAAATATCCAGGATCCCGCAGTGATTCAGGAAGCCATGCAGGAGCTGATGCACGATCCCGCGATGATGGAATACACCTGGGTCTCCATGGCAATCTCCGCCCTGTTTCTGCTCTGGAGTGCGAACATATGGATCTTCGGAGTAAAGCAGGCCCGGAACATTACTCTCAAACAAGCATGTATCACTGTTGCAATTCCGGTTGGCGCGTTCATCATATACACACTGTATATAGCAGTCGTGGGCGTCCCGATCCCCGGTGGAGCATAAGAATGACGGCGTTTCGGGAGTTTTGCATCCTCATCACAATCGCCATGGTTTTCGTACTTCCCGTGTCCGCATTGGAGCAGCAGCAAACCGCAGGAGCCCAGGTCATGGTGACGAATGTGTCCATGGACCCCCAGGTATTCATGGTTGGCGATACGGGAACCATCGCGATTGAAGTGATTAACAACGGTGCGCAGAGCGTGGCAATCCGAAGGGCAACCATGTTTGATGAGGAGATAATGGTTGATTCCCGGCCATATGACACCATGACGTATCTCGGCGCAGGAAACAGGATGTCATTCACATTCACTGTGACTGCACCGGTCGATGAGGGCATATACTACCCTACCTTCTCAATGGATTTCCGTGACGCAGGGTATCTCAGGTATCCTGTGAAACTGCAGGTCCAGGACAAACCCCTGAAAATTTCCGTAATAAAAAAACCAGACGTCTTTATGGACGGGAAGAAGGAAAATGTGGAGATCCTTATCGGTAACCCGAGGGATAACGCAGTGAGCGGGGTTGTCGTCTATCCCTCCGGGGAGGGGATAGAGACCACTCCTTCGAGTATATTCATCGGGATGATAGCCCCGGACCAGTCCCAGAAGGTCTCTTTCTCGATCACCCCAACCAAATCGACCGATCTTGAGATCCACGTCGACTACATGAATGGAATCAATTCGCATTCAGAGGTCATCCGGATCCCTGTTGATCTGGGAGACAGCAAGACCCGGGCCGACCTTATTCTCTCCAACATCCAGGTTGAACGCTCCGGTTCAGAATACACTCTTTCCGGAGACGTGACAAATGCCGGTCTTGAGGTGGCCAATGCAGTCGTGATCACGAGCGGAGACGGGGTGACCCCTCTGGATCCCTACCGGAAATATGTGGTCGGGACCCTCCAGCCTGATGACTTTTCCGGCTTTGAGATCACTTTTTCAACCGAGGGGGCTGGTAACGTCCCGGTTGTGGTCAGTTACAAAGATAACGACGGGAAACTGTACACCACCACCACGAATATCAACATACCATTCGTGAGGGCAAGTGAGCAGGAGACCGGGGATCTTCCGATCGCTATGATTGCGATAATCCTCGCCTGTGCGGTGGTGATCGGGGGGATTGTCTGGTATTCCTGGAGAAAAAGATGAGTACCTCTCCCGGTGAAGAGGCGATCATTCAGTTCCGGGATGTTACCAAGATCTATCCCCTTCCTGGAGGGGATGTTGTGGCCCTGGACAATGTCAGTCTCAGTATTCTTCCCGGAGATTTTATCGCGATTATGGGGCCATCCGGGTCGGGTAAATCGACGCTCCTGAACCTCATGGGGTGCCTCGACACTCCCACGAGCGGGACGCTCTTTATCAAGGGGAGGGACGTGGGCAGCATGACTGACGAAGAGCAGACGAGTCTCAGGAGGGATCATATCGGGTTCATCTTCCAGCAGTTCAACCTTATCCCTCTCCTCACGGCGCTGGAGAACGTGCAGTACCCGCTCATCCTGAAAACAGGAGATCGCACCTGCACGGAACGGTGCATCGAGGTCCTGAAATCCATGGACCTTGAGGAGCACCTTTTTTCCCACAAGCCGAGCGAGCTCTCGGGTGGCCAGCAACAGAGAGTCGCAATCGCCCGCTCGCTCGTGAACGATCCCGGGATACTCCTTGCAGACGAGCCGACCGGGAACCTTGATACGAAGACCGGATCATCGATCATGGATCTCCTGAAAGACCTGAACGAGCGAAAAGGAAAGACCATTATCATGGTCACCCATGACCCCGGGGTGGCAAAGTTTGCTCACCGGACCATCCGGATCGTGGATGGAAAGATCACATGACCCCTTTTCAGTATGCAAGGAAAAATCTGGGGGTCCATGAGGCTGACCGGATCAGTGCCAGACAGATGAGAGCCATTTCTTCAGCGGTGATACAACGTGCAGAAATCTCTGTTTTTTGATTTTGCAATAAGGAACGTAAGGCTTCACTGGTTCCGATCCCTTCTCGCGGTGATAGGGATCATCATCGGTGTAGTGGCCATCGTCTCCATGGGCATCCTGGGAAACAGCCTTGTGCTGGCCATTTCTGACAGCCTTTCGACCGTGGGTGACAGCATTATCATTACCCCTCATGCTGGTGGAATGGGTGGTATGGGGATTGGAGGAAGTGATGATCTTCTCACTGAAAGGATGATCGAACAGATACGACGTGCGGTTGCCCCGGATGTTACTATCCCTATATATTCGGGAAGCGCCAGGATGACGATTGGAACAGAGGATACGGTAGGGGTGGTGTATGGGCTCGACCCGGATGACATCCCAATCCTCCTGGAAGTCGAGGAGGGCGCATTCCTGAAGGGAGAATCAGGGGCAATGGCAGGCGCGAAATTCGCGGAAGACAACGAACTGAAGGTTGGTTCCCGGATTATTCTCAAGGACAAAGGCTCCCTTCGCGTTGTCGGCATTCTCAAGGAGAGGGGGATGGGATTTGATATCAACCCTGATTACGGGATTGTGGTCGATGAAAACTGGTATCAGAAGGCGTATGATCAGCAGGATTATGACATGGCAATCGTAAAGGTCAAGGATCTCTCCCGGATCGAACAGACCAAGGACGCTATCGAGAAGCAGCTGAACCGCCGGGAGACAGAAGTTGATGTCATTGATACAAAGGCAATCCTCGAGACCATCCTCACCGCGTTTGGCCAGATCTCCACGTTCACGACGGCGATAGGAGGAATCTCCCTCATTGTTGCAGGTGTGAGTATTCTCAATATCATGATGATGTCAGTGACCGAGCGTATCAAGGAGATAGGGGTGTTACGAAGCATCGGGACCCAGCGAAAGGAGGTGAGGAGCATATTCCTCTATGAAGCCCTGGTTCTTGGTGTGATCGGGAGTGTCATAGGTGGGGTCCTCAGCATTTTCGGGGGGTATGCCATCAGTATTCTCATGCTCCAGACTACGGAATACCTGTTTGTGCCATCCAGCCTCGTGTACGTCTTCTACGGAATTGCGTTTGGCATAGGGACAAGCCTCCTGTCGGGATTATACCCTGCATGGAAGGCGTCGAACCTGAACCCTATTGAAGCACTGAGGCACGAATAAACCGGGTAGTATAGGATGCAGGAGAGAGAACCGGTGGACGAAGGTGTGGATAGTGTCACTGCATGTGACTGGAACGGAATCTGGGGAACTCGCTTCCGGCTGCACCTGGCATCGGCGAATTTTCCCGATAACATCCGGCGTTATCGTGACAGGGCGACTGCCAGCCGGTATGACACTTCCAACAGGGAAAAATTCGCAAAAAGGATCGAGGATACGCTCGCTGACCTGAATCCGGGACCGGGAAGCAGGATCCTTGACATCGGGGCCGGTCCCGGAACCCTTGCGATTCCGCTCTCTCAAAGGGCACGGGAAGTATGCGCAGTGGAACCAGCTCCGGGAATGGTAGCGGTTCTCAGGGAAAGGCTGGACAAAGAGAAGAACTCAAACATCCGTGTTATCCCGCTGAGATGGGAGGATGTGGATACACAAGATCTCGACCCGCCGTATGACAGTGTCGTTGCAGCTCTCTCGCTTGGGATGGAAGATTTGGAAGCCGCAGTAGAAAAGATGCAGGAGGTGGCATGCGGGACCGTGAATCTCTACTGGTTTGCGGATACTCCTTTCTGGGAGCGGATGTGCGTTGATTTATGGCCCGACCTGCATGGGAGTCCGTATTACCCTCAACCGCTGTTGGATGTCCTCTACCAGGTGCTCTACCACATGGGAATTCTCGCCAATATTCAGATACGCACCCTCGAGAACTGGTACAGGTTCTCATCGGAGAAGGAGATGTGTGATCATTTCTGCCCTGCAGTCAGTGCCACCTCACGACGGCAGCAGGACCTTGTGATACACTACCTGCAGCGCCATGCGAGAGCCGGTCAGGATGGCGGCTTTTTTATTCCTGCCGCATCTCACTATGCACGGGTGTGGTGGGGAGTTATGAGTTCAATTCCCTGGCACTCCCTGTCACCAACCCAGGTAGAGGGACCTTGAGCGGGTATAGGATAAAAGCCCCTCCCTTCCGTTTTCCCTGCCGATTCCTGATACCTTCAGCCCACCGAAAGGAATTTCCGGAGGAAGTGTAAGGTGCCTGTTGACCCAGACGACCCCGGATCGGACACGGTTGAAGACCTCTCTTGCTACAGAAAGGTCTTTGGTCCACACTGATGCACCGAGGCCGAAGCGGGTGTTGTTGGCGTGGCAGATAGCCGTATCCAGGTCGGGGATGCACATGATGGGGAGGACCGGTCCGAATACTTCCTTTGAGAGGAGGGGAGACTCAGGGTGTACATCGGTCACAATAGTTGGAGCATAGAAAAAACCATCATCATAACCGGGCCCGGAAAGAGGCATCCCGCCGGTTAACAGGATTCCCTGCCCCCGGTTCTGGAGGTCCTCTACAAGTTTCCGTATCCTCTCTCGCTGGGATGCACCACTAAGTGGGCCCATATCGACATCCGGTGAAAGGCCGTTTCCGACATTCAGTGTCTCCACCTTTGCCTTGAGCCGGTGCACGAACTCTTCACCTATGGACCGGTGGATAAAAAGACGTTTTACCGCGGTGCACGTCTGCCCAGCATTGTAAAAACGCCCCCGGACAGCACCTGCGACAGCCTTGTCGATATCTGCGTCTTTCCAGACGATCATGGGGTCGGATCCCCCGAGTTCAAGGGTGACGGACTTGAGCGAGCCGGCTGCCAGTTCCTGCACCCTTAATCCGGTTTCGACATCTCCGGTGAATGAAACCTTTTTCACACCCGGATGGCGGACCAGTGCTTCACCGACAACCTCCCCTTTTCCGGTGACGACATTGAGAATCCCGGGAGGAAGACCCGCGTCCTCCATGATCCCGACCAGTGTGAGGCTTGTGAGAGGTGTCTGTGATGCGGGCTTGAATACCATGGTGTTCCCGGTGACAAGTGCGGGTGCAACCTTCCACCCCATCAGGAGCGCGGGCATGTTCCAGGGAATAATCGCACCGCAGACCCCCAGCGGTTCGTGCACGACCACGGCATCTCCTGAAGGACCCAGAGGGAGGTAGTCACCGGTCAGGCTGCTGGACAGGCCTGCGTAATACTCCAGGACGTTGGCAAATCCCCGAACTTCGTCAACTGCGTCCTTCAGGGGCTTTCCCTGTTCCATAGTCAGGAGACGCGCAAGATCAGTATGGCATTCACGAACATGGGTGGCACACCGGAAGAGGATAGCCCCCCTCTCTCTTGCACTGCGTGCTGCCCAGCGTGAAAAAGCGGCCTCTGCAGCGTTCACCGCATCGTCCACTTCGTAGATAGTTCCCTCAGGGACGCGGTCAATCTCCTTTCCGGTTGCCGGGTTGATTACCGGCAACCAGCGTTCGTCGGATCCTGTAACCTCTTCCCCACCAATCCGCATCTTCATGAACCAAGAATTATGGTCCATCCATATTATGGTATACCCCGTATGTCAGGCTGGATGTGTGGGGTTCCTGTTCTGGCGGAATGGATCTGGCAACAGCCCCCGGAATGAAAATAATCCGATTGTTTTTCCAGAAACAATGCAGGAATGTTATTAGCCTCCCCCGGCGCGGCATTTTTCAGGAAATTATCGAGGTGGTGTCCCCATTCTTTCCTAGGGGGCATTGCAGATCTCTTCCAGGGAACGCATGGGGAATGGATCAAAATGCCCCCTTGGATAAAGCGAGACTTTGGGAATCAGACAACATCCCAAAATACACAGTCCCGAACGAGAAACAGGGTATGATATCCACATTACTTCCCAATCTTATCAAGGAGCTTTTCCGCCATCGATCTGACGGGTGAATAGGGATCACTTAAGAGCGGGAGAATTATGGTCTTCGCCCCTGCGTTCTTGATATCGCTGGCATACCCTGACTCGGCAAGGCGGGACAGCGCATGGATGGCGTGAATTCGTATCTTCTCATCGCGGTCGCGTGCAGCGCTGAGGAGGACAGGGATACCCCCCTGGGAAACAAGTGCCTGTGCAGCAGTATCGGTGGTGAAGAGGAGCACGACAAGCCGGTCGAGGAGCCGCCGCCTGGAAACCCTGTCATCCCCGACAATGGCCCGCTCAAGGCCACATACGATCTCTTTCTCCTCTTCCTTCCTGGTCATCTCCCTCTCATTTGCCTGCCAGCACCGATAATGCTTGCTTTATGAGCATACACCTGAAAGTGATGATGTGCTGGGATTCGTATGAAGATAGGTATTATCGGTGACACGCATGATAATCTCCCCCTTATCTCCCGTGTAGTGGATGTACTCTCACAGGAACACGTCGACCTGGTCCTTCACACAGGCGATTATATCGCACCATTTGTGATTCCCCTTCTTGGAAAGATACCCGCCCGCATAGTGGGAGTATTCGGAAACAATGACGGTGATCGCGAGCTCCTGCTGTCCCGTTCACGTGAGCAGTCACACATCGATCTCGTGGGGTATTTTACTGAGATGACACTGGACGGCGAGAAGATCGCACTCCTCCACGGCCATGACCGTTCTCTCCTTGCTCACTGCCTTGAATGTGGAGAGTATGACATTGTGGTGCACGGGCATACCCACAAACCCTCGATTCAACTGCTGGAGAGCACGATCGATATTAATCCCGGAGAGGTATGCGGGTATCTCACAGGCAATCCCACCTTTGCTCTGTACCATACAAAAAAGAAGGATGCCCGGATAGTATCCCTCTGAATGATGAGTACATCGGGTGCAGTGCTCCTGAGGATATTGTGTCAGGTTTGCCCTTTATAGGGCAATACCCGTTATATCCCTGTGAGCATGGAGAGGTGTTCATCCATGTGGGAAAGGATCCTCTCCACGACAATAGGGGGAACTGAATCTGCGCAGAACCCCGATGCAAGGGTAAGACTATCCTCGTATGTGCTGGCCGTCACACCAAATCCCGGGGGATAATCCACGGGTGGAGCCATGAATGCATGAACCGTTGGTGTCGTCCCGAAGTCAACGCTGTCGTGTGAAATAATTCCGGTATTACTGAAGAACGGATTTTTGGGATAACGCTCCTGGTGTGTCCTGCGCTCCACATCGCGGAGACGTTCGCGAACCGTATAGAAACCACCGGAAAAATCTTCCTGTAACCTCATGGCAGCACCGAGTCCGGCAAATAACCTCTTCTTCTCCGACATCGCGTGGTGCACATCCCCGATCAGTATTGGAAATTCGACAAAGGATTGTGCCAGTATACCCACTTCGAACGCCACTGAAAGGTTTGCGAGCGGGGGAGCGTGATGATGCGGGAGGAATCGGCGAAGATCGACTGAAGTAAGAACGGGGTATAGTTGTCCGGGGGAGTGGGGGATTTCCGAGCAGAGTGCAGCGAAAAAAGCAGAGAGGAGGAGATCGTTGATGGTCACGTTATAGGTATGGGAATATTTTTTTAAATCCAGGAACAGGGGCTTTTCGAGGACCCTGGTCCGGTAAGCAGGACTTGTGCATACCCCGGGAGTTGAGGGTATGCCCCAGACGGCACTCTGCTCTCCGCACGCTTCGCTGGCCGCAGCAAGGGTCTCGGGCGTGAATGATGCGAGGAAGGGAGAAAAGGAGCGATCTCCGTGAAGGTGTCGTTGGAGCCTGAATCCGGGATCCTTCTCGAGGCCACGATACGCCTGGCAAAGAAGATGTGACACGTGTTTCACCCCAAATGCGTCACTCACCGCATGGTTCACCGAGAGGACCAGGAAGTCATCTCGTCCACGTATAAGGGCAAGTCGTGCCTGTGGTCCTTCTGCAGGGTCGATCCGGGTGGTCATTGTCCCGTGAAGTGCGCGTTCTGCATCATCGACAGGGAAAAAAGAGAAGATTGCGTCGCGCGAAAGATCCGGGATAGTCTCCCAGCAAGGATTTGATGACTCCATGAACCGGCTTGCGAGAAGTGGTTCAGCCTCTAAGACGAGTGTCATAGCCCTGTATACCCGCTCCTGATCCAACCGCCCTCCGAGTCTGATGACAAGGTGAACCATCTGGCTCCAGATCGTGGAGAGGAGATAGTCCCACTGGTCATTGACCGGCGCTGGATATTTGAGAGTTGAGGTGTGGGGCATGGCGTCTCGCATCCTGTGGGCTCAAGGGTATGAAGGGATGAGATATGTGCTTTGAAGAAAGAGAATAGTATCGCAATGGGCATCAGGAGAATGCAGGAGGATTGAGGGTGATTACGCATGGCTGAGATGGAAAACCAGGTGTGGCAGCCCCTTCCCGGGGTTGAGAATGTTCAGATTTTTCCGTTTTTAAGGAAGGTCGATATCATCTCGTCGAATTCCTACCTGGTGGCCGCACCCGGCCTTCTTGTGGTGGTGGATCCCGGGGGCCTGACTGAGCAGGCAGACATCCTGGCAGGACAGATATCGCGGCTTCTTGCAGAGAAACCCCGGCCAGTGCTGGTCTGCCTGACCCATGTTCACCTTGACCACTGCTCGCAGCTCCTGCGCCATCCTGCCTTCCAGACGATCCCGCACTGTAAAATCGCTGTTCAGGAACAGGGAGCCCTTGCCCTGGAGACCGGAGACCGTGCGGCGACGATTGCGGATCTCATCCAGCAGGACCTTACAATAACGGATATTGACATCCACCTCCTGCCGGACAGTGATGAAGCGATGAGGTTTGAGGGAGAGAATCATGACGGGGACATCTCATGTATCTCTCACATTGACTCCCTCCCGCTTGATGGAGGGGTCACCCTCCGGCGGCAGAGCATTCCTCTCCATGGGGAGAGCGTGATCGAATTTTTCCCTACGCCGGGGCACAGCCCTGACAGTATCTGTATCCGCATGGGGGAAGTGCTTTTTATTGGCGACCTGGCCTTCGCCACAGCCCCAGGTGTGGCAGGTCTGAAAGGGTGGGATCTTGAGGCTCTCGTGACGAGCCTGGACAATGTTACAGCCCTTCTGTCTCACGGGGGGATCTCAGTCTGCCTTCCGGGTCACGGACGTCCATTGGATTCCCCGATGATGCTGCGCACTCTCGCAGCCATGAAAAAGGAGGCTGCAAGACTCGAGGGGATCGAGTCCATCAACCCGGAATGGGTTAAGGAGACTGCTGCGTATGCAGGGGACTTAATGGACGAAGTAGACCGCCTCTTTACCATTATTGCAGGACGGCTGGTATACGTTGCCCATGTTCTGGATGAACTGGAAGAGTCTGGTGAGGCGGATAGACTCCGTGGTATGATTGACAGCGATATTGTCGATGAACTCCTCTCCGATTTCAACCGGTTTTCCCTCGAATATCACTCGGGCCAGGTGCTGGAGATCCACGTGGCACTGAAGGCAAACCAGATCTCACAGAAACTCGAGCGGATATACAGCGGGGAGGTGCTCGGATCCATACTTGACCTCTCCCTGGTCCGGAGGGTGGAGAGACTTCTTCTTGACTATACCCTCACATTCAGGGGCTTTCGACCACATGTTGACCTGGAAGCAACAGACATCTCAATTGCCGCAGGCGAGGTCGCAAGCGCGCTGTCGTGCCCCCACTACCGGAATGAGTCAATTATCGAGGCCGAGAGCGAGGAGGAATTTGCCAGGGCACTGGCGCTCCGCATTGCCTATGTGAATCCTTTTGAGAATCTGGAAATCATATACAATCCTGGAAAAGATCTCCCGCTTGCACTCATGGACAGGGGGAGGTTCTCGGACCTTCTCCAGTACATTTTCGAGAAGATTTCTGCTGCAGGAGCAACCCGGTTCACCCTTACAACCGGGAGTTTCGGGGGAAATGTCCAGATCACAATCCAGTGCACGGTTTCACCTTCAGCGTTCAACGAGAGGGTGCGGCAGTTTATCGCGAAGAGCAGTGTTCTTTCAGGTGGGACGTGTACTCTCTCACCCGAAGGGGATGGATTGAACCTCACACTTCAATACCCTGCAGTCAACCAGAGCATCAATATTTAGAGAAACCAAACCCTACCGGAAGATGATACTATCATGTCTCAGAATGCCAGAGTGATCTCCCCGGTTGGAAGAATAGATGCGGCAACCGCTCCCTCGCTTGAGAATGCATTATCCGGTGCGATTGATGGGGGAGACCGGGAAATCATCGTGGATCTCTCTTCTGTGGAGTATATCAGCAGTGCGGGTCTCCGTGCTCTTCTTGCTGCGTTGAAACGTGTAAAGGCGCTCGGGGGAACCCTGGTGCTCTGTTCGTTGCACCCGTACGTGAAGGAAGTATTTGATATGACCGGCTTTTCGAGAATATTCACGATGTGCAACTCAAAGGAAGATGCACTCCGATCCATGGGTTACTGATCTCACAGAAGAACCCCACCAGGCAAACACCGCACTCCCGGCCATCGATAAACAATGTTGTGCAACAATGTATATATTTATACACAACACATGATACTCCATGCACACGAAAATCCTTCTCGATGAGGACCAGATGCCGAAGGCCTGGTACAATATCATGGCAGACCTTCCCACACCGCTGGATCCGCCGCTCCACCCGGGCACAGGAAAACCCCTCGTTCCTGAGGACCTTTCCCATATCTTCCCGATGGAACTTATCCTGCAGGAGATGAGCCCGAAACGGATGATCGATATTCCTTCAGAGGTTCAGGATGTCCTGAGGCTCTGGAGGCCAAGCCCCCTTTACCGGGCTCACAGGCTTGAAAAGCATCTCAAGACTCCCGCCCATATTTATTATAAGTACGAGGGAGTGAGCCCCCCCGGGAGCCACAAACCCAACACTGCTGTCCCTCAGGCGTATTACAATATGAAGGCGGGCATCGAGCGGATTGCCACAGAGACCGGTGCAGGTCAGTGGGGTTCCGCACTGGCCTTTGCCACCCAGCTCTTCGGGCTTGAGTGCACGGTATACATGGTTCGCTCCAGTTATTCACAGAAGCCCTACCGGAAGTCCATGATGCAGGTATGGGGTGCAGAATGCATCCCGAGTCCCAGTACGAGGACAAAAGCAGGTTCTTCGGTCCTGCAGAAAGATCCGGAGACCCCGGGGAGCCTGGGGATCGCCATATCTGAGGCTGTTGAGGATGCAGCAACCCACAGCAACACGAATTATTCACTGGGATCTGTGCTGAATCATGTATGCCTGCACCAGACCATTACCGGTCTCGAATCAAAAGAGCAGCTGGCAATGGTTGATGAATATCCTGATGTCATCATCGGTTGTCTTGGCGGGGGTTCGAATTTTGCAGGAATATCATTCCCCTTTGCCGGTGATAAACTGAAAGGGACACACAAGGAGACTGATATCATTGCGGTTGAGCCGGCATCCTGCCCAAAACTGACGAAGGGACTCTACACCTACGATTACGGAGATGTGGCAGGTCTCACCCCACTCCTAAAGATGTTCACACTCGGCCATGATTTCATTCCCCCGTCGATCCATGCCGGGGGACTGCGTTACCACGGCGCCTCTCCTATCGACTCGAAACTGATACATGACGGTGTCATGAGGGCTGTCTCCTACCACCAGAGCGAGGTCTTCGATGCAGCCCAGACATTCGCGAGAACGGAAGGGATCATCATTGCACCCGAGACCTCCCACGCGGCCAGGGCCGCAATTGACGAAGCGCTCAAATGCAAAAAGAGCGGGGAAGCAAAGACCATTCTGTTCAACTGCTCTGGGCATGGACACTTTGACATGTCGGCGTATGACGCGTATTATGCCCACCAGCTTGTTGATTACGAGTATCCCGAGCAGCTGATACGGGAATCGCTGGCGCGGCTGCCGAAGATACCGGGTGCCTGAACAAGAATCACGGAGAGCATACAGGGTTCCGGCACCGTCTGGTGTGGAACTTCCTCTCCTTTCTTTTCTCCTCTCCGGCAATGTGCGTGATTGGGTTTCTCATAAATCCCATTGCAGGCCTTGGTGGGGCAGTGGGACTGAAGGGAACAGACGGTCAGGTTGAAGAAGCACGTGCGAGGGGTGCCCTGCCAAGGGCTCCCGGGAGGGCGATGGAGGCAGTCGCACTCCTTTCAGAATTGCCCATTCGTTTCATCTCCTGTTCGGGAGCCATGGGTGAAGAGGTTCTCAGGAATGCG
This sequence comes from uncultured Methanolinea sp., assembly GCA_964401215.1. Classification (GTDB taxonomy): domain Archaea; phylum Halobacteriota; class Methanomicrobia; order Methanomicrobiales; family Methanospirillaceae; genus Methanolinea_A. The sequence goes on from CAYNXS010000001.1 coordinate 52,451, forward strand.
GGAGTCAGGAGTTACGAAGTGGTGTATCGCGAATCTTCCGGGCTGACCAGTGCGGATGATACCATTGCTGCCTGCCGGATCTTTTTCGAGAGAAAAGTAGACCTTGTTCTCTTCTGCGGGGGAGACGGGACAGCGAGGGACGTATATTCTGTCCTGGGTGATGCAATTCCGATGATCGGAATCCCGGCAGGGGTGAAGATGTACTCGGCGGTTTTTGCTGTTACACCCACGGCAGCAGCACGGATTGTCATGTCGGGGTGCAAAGAAGGAGGGCACTTTCTCATTCGTGATGCCGAGGTTGTTGATGTTGATGAGGAAGCATACCGGGGAGGAGAACTCAACACACACCTTTTCGGCATTGCGAAGAGCCCGTATGTCCAGGGGCTTATCCAGAGTACCAAGCAGGTATTTGAGAGCCAGGATGAAGAGAGAGCGAAAACCGATATCGCACACTTTATTCGTGAAGTCATGGAAGGGACCCCGGAAATCCTCTATATACTGGGGCCGGGGAGCACTACTGCGGCAATTGCAGGAGAACTTGATCTTAAGAAAACACTTCTGGGATTCGATGCAGTGAAGGGGGGGGAACTCGTAGCAGCCGATTTGAACGAACAGGCATTGCTGGCACTCCTCAAAGAAAGAAAACAAGCCCGGCTTGTTATCAGCATTATTGGCGCACAGGGGGCCCTCCTTGGCAGGGGAACTCAACAGGTGAGCCCACACGTCATACGAATGATTGGGATTGAGAACATCATTGTCGTGGCAACACCGCAGAAACTTTCAGAGACCCCTGTGGTCTTTGTTGATACAGGAGATACAGATCTTGACACGGCGTTTGGAGATCATGTCTCTGTGATATCAGGATACCAGATTGCAAGGAGGATCAAGATAGGAAAAGGTGAGACCTCGAGTCCGAATAACACATGAAAATTATATGCTGCGACTTTTATTAGCGCGAAAGTATTTTATTTTACTATACCCTTCCCAAACGTACACACTCCATGAGGGAGACCTACACTAACCTGCAAGGGAAGGGCCGATGATGAATACCGTATCCCATGAGGACATAGATCGCCTGGCCCCGGGGGATCATGTCGCAGTCCTGTACCGCGAGACCGCGGATTTCGAGAAGGTAACGAAGGTAATCCTTGACCAGTGCTCCAGGAAGCGATGGTGTCCCCTGTACATTTCGAGGCTCCCCCCGGAGAATGCCGCAATGGCGCAACAGGGGGATAAGGACACAACAGAACCGGGTGTGAAAGTACTATCGAACCAGGATCCCAATTTTCACCAAAAATTCTCCTCTGCGAAAAATGCGCAGGCATATATCAGGCGTCAGGTGAAGAATGCGAAGGAAACCGGCTACTCAGCACTCTGCATCATTCGTGAAGCTCCACCTATCGGTGCGCGTCGTTCAAGCCAGAAACAAATTGGTGACATGGCGGGCCTTGATCCCTTCTTCGATGAAAAAAGCCTCCTCATGATATGCGGATACAGGATTGACCTGTTCCCGCCCCATGCTCTCCAGGATGTCATGCGGACACATCCGAGGATCATACTCGATATGAAACTGATCGAGAATCTCTTCTACATCCCTGCATCCGATGCGATGCAGTATAATCTCCCCTCAATAGAGATGCAGCACTGGCTTGATACATTAAGAAAGCTCTCTTCCACACGCGATACCCTGGCTGAAACTGAGGATCGGTTCAAAGATATACTTGATAACGCGAACGATCTGATCCAGAGTGTCAGTCCGGAGGGTAAATTTCTCTACGTGAACAGGGCATGGAGAGAGACACTGGAGTACACCGCCGAAGAGGCTAGCGCCCTTACACTCTTTGATATCATCGATCCCTCCTGCATGGATCACTGCCAGGCTCTGTTTTCATGTGTCATGTCAGGTGGGAATGCCGGCCGGGTAGAGGCAACATTTCTTTCGAAATCAGGAAAGAAGGTATACGTGGAGGGGAATGTGAACTGCCGGATCATCGACGGAAAACCGAAGTACACCCGGGCAATCTTCCGTGATGTAACCGCACTCAAGAAAGAAGAGAGAGCCCGGCGCGAACGCGAACAGGTCCTCGATGCGGTGCTGAACCTCACACCCAATGCGACGGTGGTGACCACGCCGGAAGGAATCATGCTCTATGCAAATAAGCCTGCCCGCTCTCTTTCTCCTATGACCGGGAGGGAGGGAGTCCACGGGAAACCCCTATGGGCACTCCTGGCACCCGGTGGGGAGGAGGAGATAAAACAGAGCATTGCACTATTCCTCGAGGAGGGGGCTTCTGCTCCTGCCTGCCAGGTGCAGGGATGTGACGGGAAAGAATGGCATATTGAATGGAGCCAGGCAGGCTTCGGGCGCCAGACAGCGGGATATATCATGGCCATCATCAGGAGGATCGAATAGCAGGTTTTTGGGAAGGGAGCACCTCGCTGACATGGCAGTGAACAGGAAAGGATGATACCGCCAGTGATGATCCTGGGGTGAAATTATGGGATCGCACACAGACACTTTTTCTGAATGGATGAATTAAAGAAGGCTTTTGATGCTATAGCATCCCGGTATGATGCCCAGCGGCGGTTTATAATCCCCCAGATGGAAGAATTATATGAGGCTGCAGTATGGGCTGCTGATTGGCCGGGGCAAACTCCTGCAATTCTCGACATCGGTGCCGGCACCGGTCTTTTGTCTGCACTTCTTCTGCAGAAATATCCGATGGGGACTTTCACTCTCGTGGACATATCCGGGAACATGCTCGATATCGCACGGGCACGGTTCGAAGGAAATCCACATGTGCACTTTATTGTGGCAGACTACAGCCGGGATGAGGTTCCCGGAAGCTATGACCTGGTCTGTTCCGCACTCTCCATACATCATCTCGAACACGCAGACAAGCAAAGGCTTTTTCACCGGATATATAGGATTCTCAACCCTGGGGGAATCTTCGTAAACGCTGACCAGGCAGAGGCGCAATCATCGTGGCTCTCCCGGAAAAATCTTCTTTACTGGGACACTTTTGTGGCGAAACACCCGATTCCTGAACATGAGATTCGCGCAGCAATGGTAAGGAGGGATACCCTTGATAAGAATGCCCCCCTTTTCGATCAGGTCTCATGGCTTTCAGATGCCGGGTTCAGAGGAGTTGATATCGTATATAAAAACAGGACATTCTGCGTATTTGTAGGCAGGAAAGAGTGAATGAATGTTCAACGGATCCAGCCTTTATTCACCCATCTCTCATATTCGAGTGGTCGCCAGGATCGGTTCTCCTCAACTATCCGTCCAAAGAATTCCCGGTTTTCAGCGATGATCTCTTCCTGATCCGGAAAAAATTCTTTTGTTTGAATGGCATCAACCAGTCTTTTTCCAAGTGACCGGGCTTCC
>CAYNXS010000002.1:0-51142 GCA_964401215.1 uncultured Methanolinea sp.
CAGGGAGCCACTGGATGATTGGTGCCTTGTGCGCCCGTGCATCCGCAAGGGAATCGCCGGCATAGGATGCTGAGAAATCCGATCCTTCACAGGTCACCTTGATATTGAAGAGATCCTTCAACCGGATCAATCCAGGGGATTTTTCCAGATCTTCCCGGGGCAGGATGACCTCCCCGGTGAAGTGAAGCGTTCTCGTCCCCTTTTCAGGCTTTCCCGGGTGAAGTTGTGCCTGGGCTACCTGGGGCGGAGCATCCTTGATTGTCAGGTGTACTGGATCGGGAACAAAGAAATAACGATTCGCCACAGGATCGACAATGGCCTTATTTTTTGCAAACAGGTTCTCCCATGAGAAGGAGATGTCCGTCTCGCCGATTCCAATGTCAAGGACCGCTTCCCGAACCGCCTCTGGCTTGATCCCCCGGCGGGCCATGGCCCGGAGCGTGCCAAGGCGGATATCATCCCATCCCTGGTATTCGCCTGCATTGATCCCCGCCCGCATCTGCGAGGTCGAGAGGACGACCCCTTCGATCCCCATCCTGCCATAGTGCCGGTATACCGGTGGCTCCCAGCCGAAATAATCAAAGATGTACCGCTGCCTCCGGGTATTGGCGATATGATCTTTCCCGCGGATAACATGGGTAATGCCGAGGAGGTGGTCATCAACAGTGACCGAGAAGTTCATCAGGGGGTAGAGACACCCCTCCATCCTCGGGTGAGGCGGGCTCTTGAGGATGCGGAACGCCGGAAAGTCCCTCATCGCGGGATCGGGATGATCGAGATCGGTCCGGACGCGGAGGGTCGCCTCTCCCTCTTCGAACCCGCCATCACGCATCTTTCTGAAGGATTCAAGGGTTTCGTCAATACCAGTGCTGCGGCAGGGGCAGGCCTCCTTTGCGAGCTTCATTGCTTTGAAACGCTCGTTGTCGCAGGTGCACACATACGCACCACCCCTGCGAATCAGTTCCTCACCATACTGATAATAGAGGTCGAAACGATCGCTCTGGTACACGATGTCGGTAATGCCAAGACCCAGCCACCTGAGATCTTCCTGCACCATCTCATACGCGTTTGGATCAACCCTCTTTGGATCTGTATCCTCGATGCGAAGCACATAGCGTCCCCCATAGCGCCTGACATAGGCATCGTTGAGGACCGCAGCTCTCGCATGCCCGAGATGAAGGGGGCCGCTCGGATTTGGAGCAAACCGCATCACGACCCCGTTCTGTGCCTTTTCGAGCTCGGGGAGCTCCCGGAGCTGCTCCCGTGGCTTGGCCATCTCCTCCACGAGTTCCGGGGCCAACAGATTGAGACGGGCAGCCTGTTCTGCGGGGGAAAGTGCGGACACCTCATCAATTACCTCTTTGACGAGAACGGTTGCTTCCCTTGCCCTGCTCTTCATCTCAGGGTACTTCCCCATCACCATCCCGATCACGGCCCCTGCCTTGGGGATGCTCTGGTGCCTGACCGCGTTCTGGAGCGCAAAAAGGAGGAGGGCCTGCCTTAATGGGTCCTCCATGTTCAGTAGCTCCGGCGAATGAAGTAATCACCCATCTGGATGAGGAGATCGCGCTCCTCGCTTGGTGGCAGGATTGAGATACGCTTGATGCCGGTCTTCACCAGGGTATCCGCAATTCCCTGCACCTCGGCAATCACCCCAAGTTTCTTCAGTGTGGCGATGATCTCCTCGATCTCCCCTGCAGAAAGACGCCGCGTGAAGGGCGACAGGTCGTATCCTTTTTCAAGGGCCTTGATATGGATGAGCGTCTTTTTTCCCTCCCTGATATCGGATGCCTGGTCCTTTCCGCTCACTTCAGGAGGGGCAAGGAGATCGATCAGGTCATCCTGGATCTGGAACGCCATGCCGATCCCCTGGCCAAAATGATAGAGGGCACTTGAGTATGCGGGATTTCCGCCGGCGAGAATGCTGCCTATTCCTGCGGATGCTGCATAGAGCGCCCCGGTCTTCTTCTCGACCATCTTCAGGTATTCACCCTCGCTCACATCGTCGCGCTCTTCAAAGGACATGTCAAGGTGCTGCCCCTCGCAGATCTCAACGCAGGTCCTGGCAAGCATTGAGGTTGCACGCACTTTTGCATTATCGGGGGAATCGGACATGGTGAGGAACTCAAAGGCACTGGCAAAGAGCACGTCTCCCGCGAGGATGGCCGTGGGCTCATCCCACCGGGTGTGGACGGTGGGGACGCCCCGTCTCACTTCATCACCATCCATGATATCGTCGTGGATCAGGGTGAAGCTGTGGGTGAGCTCGAGTGCGAGCGCGGCAGGCAATAGGTCAATAGAACTCCCCTTCTTCACTGCATCTGCGGAGAGGAGCAGCACTGCAGGGCGCAGCCGTTTTCCTCCTGCAAGCAGCAGGTGGGCGCTCGCCTTGCCGAGGTTGTCACATGCCGATCCAAAATACCTGTCTATGAGAGCATCCACCTGATTCGCAGTCTGTTCCAGATATTCATTGAGATCCATTTCGTCCTCCTTGCGCCCCACCAAATCAGGCCATCTTGATCCGTTGCCCGTTGGAGAGGATGTGCACGTCGTTGTGCAGGGTATACCCGAGTGCTTCCGTGAATTCCGCGTAGCCGGATGTCATGCGGATATGCCCGTGTGCCGGGATGATGTGCTGCGGGTTGAGCATACTGATGAACTCGTAGTGGTCTTCCCGGTATGCGTGGCCGGTGACATGCAGGTCCGGGAAGATCCGTGCCCCCGCCATGTTCAGGTGAGTCTCGACCATGTACCGCTGCCCTACGTTCATGGGATTGGGGATGACCTTGGCACTGAAGATGATCTTGTCGCCCTTTTCCACCTTATACGGGGTATCTCCGAGTGCGACCCTGGTGAGTATGGACCCCGGTTCTCCCTGGTGTCCTGTGATGATGGGAACGAATTTCTCCTTGCCAGCCTTCATCATCCTCCGCAACGTACGGTCCACCGTCCTCCTGTTCCCGAACATGCTCGTCGTCTCAGGGTAGCCTACAAGTTTTAATTGCTCGGCAGTGGACGAATACCTCTCCATCGACCTGCCGAGCAGCACAGGTTTTCTCCCGATCTCATGCGCACATTCGGCAATCGTCTTGACCCTCGCGATATGCGATGAGAAGGTTGAGACAATAATGGCCGCCTTGTCGTCCTCGTAGCTCGTCATGGTGTCGCGGACAAGATCCCTCGCGACCCTCTCGCTCGGTGCCCTGCCACGGTTGTCAATATACGTACTCTCCACGATAAGCGCGAGCACGCCTTCTTTTCCTATCTGGCGGAGCCGGGCAAAATCGGGAGGTTCGCCGATCACGGGTGTCCTGTCAAGCTTGTAATCGCATGCATAGACAATCGCACCTTTCGGGGTGTGGAGCACTGCGGTCACGGTATCGATAATACTGTGCTGCATCCTGACGAATTCGAGCGTCAGGTTCTGCGAGATCGTGTATTTCTGCCCGGCCTTCAATGCGAACAGCTTGTTGTTCACGCCGAACTTCTGCTCTCCTGCAATCTGCTGACGGATCAGTTCAGTCGTGTAGGGAGTGCTGATGATTGGGGCATTATAACGGTGAGCCAGTTTGGGGATCGCCCCGATGTGGTCAAGGTGCCCGTGTGAACAGACAATAGCCTTGACACTCCCCTCCACCGTGTTCATCATCGTATCATCCGGAATAGCCTTCATCTGGATGAGATCCAGGGAGTGCATATTCTCAACTTCCGCATCCTCATGGATCATTACCTGGTCCAGACGAAGCCCCATGTCAAAAATAACAATGTCCTTTCCGCAGCGGACAGCGGTCATATTCCTCCCGACCTCGTCGTATCCGCCCACGGCAATTATTTCAATATCCATTATTCTCCTCCTTGTTGGTGTTTCAGCATCTGCCGGGTCTTACCGGTGATATACACCCGAACACTCTTGAGGTCAGCAACCTTTGCGGACCCGCAGAGAAACATTGCGGTGATCAGTTCCCGGTGGAACGTCTCGATCGTTGAGAAGAGCGAATCGTCGCTCTCCATCGCCGGCTTGAGCAGGGGAAGGGCAATACCGCAGAGATCTGCACCAAGTGCCATTGCCTTTGCCATATCAAGGCCACTCCTGATGCCCCCCGTGGCGATGACCGGGCTTCCTGTGCTTGCGACCTCGCACAGGCTCGTTACGGTTGGGATACCCCACTCCTCAAAAAGAGCCCCGAGAGAGACAAGGCTGCCTGCCCCTGTATCGGTGAGAGTGTGGGCTCTGCACGCTTCAACTGCAGGCCAGGACGTCCCCCCCCAGCCACCGATATCGATTGCGCTGACTCCAGCACCCCAGCATCTCCTTGCGGTCTCTCCAGAGATACCGCTCCCTGTCTCCTTGATCACAACCGGGACAGAAATATCGCGGCAGAGTGCTGCAAGAGCGTCATAACAGCCGGTTGCGTCGTGATCGCCTTCGGGCTGGATAGCCTCCTGCAGGAAATTCACATGAATGGCGATTGCATCGGCATCGATCATGGCTATTGCCCTGTCTGCCCATTCCAGCCCGTGCTCACGTAACTGTACAATCCCCAGATTCGCCATGAGGAACGCGTGCGGTGCCTCTTCTCGAACCACCGAAAAGCTGTCTGCAAGACCTGCATCCTCGAGCGCTGCACGCTGCGAACCCACGCACATGCCGATACCATACTTCTCGGCCGCCTTTCCAAGACGGCGATTGACATCGGTCGTGTCAGGGTGTCCCCCTGTCATGGCAGCGATGAAGAGCGGGGATGAGAGCCGGTTCCCCAGGAATCTCGTAGAGAGATCGATTCTGTGCATGTCACACTCGGGAAGCGCAGAATGAACGAGCCGGATATCGTCAAAGCCTGGAATACCGCGTTCAATCTCCTGCCCGGCACAGATTCGCAGGTGGTCAATCTTCCGGCTTGAGGTACATCGCGTCTTATCCATGCTCCCTCCCGCACACAATCCTGGTCCCCCCGTGCGGCCTGCCATGCAGGAAATCCAGAAGGTGTGATACATGAAATACCTCCGACTGGATGCCAAGAGCTGCCAGATCTGAGAGTTCCTTGAGCTTTCCTTCCATGCCGCCTGTTACATCTGTATGCCTTGATCCCATAGCAGCGATATCATCATTGAAGCCCCGGGTGATCTCTTCGATCACAGACCCTTCCCTGGAGAGGACACCGGGGACATCAGTGGCAAGACCGATCCTGGTAAAGGGCAGGTGTTCACCAAGATATCGGATGATCTGGTCGCCTGAGATGATGCAGGCACCCTGCGCTTCGTCCATGACCACGTCCCCATGAAGCACAGGGATTATTCCCATGTCCATCAGGTGCTGCAGCGGCCGGGTCTCGAGAGAGACCAGGCGGCCTGCACGGGCAAAAGAGCCTGCAAGAGGATGAATGCCTACCGCATCAGCCCCTGCATCCCGCAGTGCCTCCACCATCATCTGGTTCAGACGGGAAACCGCGATATGCGTCAAGGCAATTCCCTGCCTGTTGGTCCGGTCTGCACCATGCGCAAGGCCATACTCGTGCGCTTCCGGATGCCCGAACGACCCTGCTCCATGCACAAGGCAGAGCGATGTGTCAGGACATGCTGCGATATCCCTGGCAATCATTTCAATCACCCGGCAATCAGCAGTACCTTTCCTGCCTTTTTCGGTGAGCACACTTCCTCCTACCTTGATGAGCAGCCTTTCAGACATCCTTCTCTTTCCTCGCACCTTCGGTGTCAAGATTGGTGACGAACGCTTTGGCATCGCAGGATTCAACCGCTCCGACCACCCGGCTTTTCAGGTGCTTGGGGCAGATGGCGATCATGCAACCTCCGCCACCCGCTCCGGTCAGTTTGGCCCCGTGTGCTCCCGCAGCCCTTGCCGCAAGCACGAGGCGTGACAGAGTGGGATGACCGGCCCCAAGGGCATCGAGGAGGGCATGGTTCATGTTCATCAGCGTCCCGAGCTTGTGCGGGTCGGAGAAATTCCGTATGGCGCACATCGTGATTCCTCCGATAGAATCCATGATCGGATCACAAATCTCAGGGTTCGTCTTCTTGAGTTCAGCAACCTTTTCCACCATCTTTGACGTGCTGTGAGACACAAGGGAATTTCCAATTACCAGTGGAAAGTTCTGGGGAGGAAGCCGTCTTCGCTGGGTACCTGTGATCAGGACAATTCCCCCGAACGTCGAGACACTCGTGTCTGTGGGACTCGCCTTTCCCTTCTGGACCTTCTTCTCGATTCCATACGCCATCGTGGCGATCTCTTCCATGCTCAGGTTTTTTTCGAATTCATCGTTGATTGCCGAGAGGGTTGCGACAGTGACTGCGGCTGATGAACCGAGCCCGGAAGAACTCGGGAGCTGGGAGTTCACATAGACACTCCCTTTCACGCCCATCTCGTCAAAGCAGCTGTCGATATAGGGGGATCGTGCATGATGCGCAGACTTGCTCCTTCTAACCGTCACGAACACCCTGGGCTTGATTGCCATTGCAACCCCTGGTTTCCCGTACACTACCGCATGTTCTCCAAAGAGGAACACCTTGCCAGGGGCACTCCATGTTGCCACCCTATATCACCGCAATGGCGGCGTACCCGACTACCTCCGGGTCACCTGTCACATCACCGCTGGTGGCGTACCGAAGCAGCTTTGCTTCCCTTGCGCCGAGATCGCGGCATACTGAACACATGGTAGCGATCGGCCCGTACCCGCACGCACTGATCCCTTTTCCCATGATTCTCCGGTAGAATTCCGTGATATCAAGGTTTTCCAGCCCCGATATTGCATAGAGGTCATGTTCCCTTGCGACGGCATCAGGTACGTAGTGGGAAAAATCGCTTGATGCGACTATCCGCATATCACGGCGTCCGCTCTTCCTGATCCCGTCGATGAGCAGGGCTCCAAGCGCAACCGCCCCCTCCAGGCTCTGGTCACCCATCAATATGGGAACAATTCTTGCCCTTGGAAACCGGTACTTGATGAAGGGGATCTGCACTTCAAGAGAGTTCTCCTGCTCCTGGTGCGAGCTTTCATCCACCTCTAGATCGAGAGATTCCCCGAATTCCCAATCGTTATCAACGATACCAAGCGGAGTCTCCCATGGGAGGTGGGAGATACAGGTCCTGTATCCCCTGTGACTGGGTCCGATCACGATAAAAGTCCCGGAAAATGACGCAGGGATGGCACTGTATGCGAGGGCTGATACTTCCCCCGAGTAGGGATATCCTGCGTGCGGTGAGACTATCCCAAGCGCCTCTATACCGGGATTCTTATTCCTGAAGAATGTCTCCAGCAGCTGTTCGAGATGGTGAGGGTCCCGGGGGTAGAACATGCCGGCAACCGCGCACCGCCGAGTCTTCATCGGATCTCCCTCTTGTATCGCAGCTATATTAGAGTTCGGTCTCGAAATCTTCCGCGGTGAGCGAGGTGGTGATCCCCCGATTCCGCAGCATTTCCCTGGTGAGCAGGAAATAGATCATCGAGAGGGCCTTTCTCCCCTTGTTGTTGGTGGGGATCACCAGGTCCACAAGGCTTGTCATGTTATTGGTGTCGCACAGCGCAAGGATAGGGATCCCGCACTGGACTGCTTCCTTGACTGCCTGGGCATCGCCTATCGGATCGGTGACAACAAGGACCTGGGGCTCGATATATCGCGAGAGGTTCTGGTTGGTGAGCATCCCGGGGATGAACCGCCCGGTTTCTGCGATGCCCCCGATCGACTCCGCGAATTTTTTTGCCGGGTACTGGCCGTACTGCCTTGATGTGACCACCAGGATGTTCGAAGGATCAAACTGGGAGAGGAATTTTGCTGCGGTCTTGATTCGCTCATCGGTCTCCCTGATGTCCAGGATATACAGTCCATCGCCCCTCACGCGGTAGATGAACTTCATCATGTCCTTGCTCTTCTGCTGGGTGCCTATATGGACCCCCGCGGCGAGGTACTCTTCCACGGGAACCAGAGGCTCCTTCAATTCAATTTCCATTTCTGCTTCTGTCATGCTATCTGTTCCTCGATTCGTATCAGTTCGTTCAATTTGGCGATCCGTTCCCCGCCGACGGCCCCCGTCTTGAGGAATACACACCCGAACGCCGTTGCAAGATGCGCGATTGTGGAATCGGTAGTCTCCCCGGAGCGGTGGCTCATCACCGTATCCATTCCATGGACATGCGATAAGTGAATTGCCGCGAATGTATCGGAGAGGGTCCCCACCTGGTTCGGCTTGATGAGAACACAGTTGGCGGATCCCATCTCGATCCCTTCCGCGATCCGGCTTGCATTGGTCACAAAGAGATCGTCCCCGCACACGAGGCACCGGTCCCCAACCTGGGCGGTGAGATCGGCAAAGCCCGAGAAGTCATCTTCATGGAGCGGATCCTCGATGTATACCAGTTCGTACCGGTCTACAAGTTCGGCCAGGTACGCAATGTAATCAGCGGTCGTTCGGGTCCCGTTTCTGTCGGTATAGCACTCGTTCTCATGGTTCCACATCTGGCTCGCTGCGACATCTATCCCCATCCCGATAGGCATGGAGAGTTCGTCTGATACCTCGCCAATAGCCTGGTGGATGATCTCAAAAGCCTCGAGATCCCCGATCTGCGGTGCCCAGGCACCTTCATCCCCCTTTCCACAGGATTTACCCCTGGCTTTCAGGATATCCTTTACCTTCCTGTGGACCCTGGCATTCGCAAAGACTGCCTGGGTCGGACCTTCCGCACCGGTTGCAACAACCAGGAATTCCTGGATATCGGTTGCATTCGCTGCATGGGCCCCGCCACCGATGATATTTCCGAGTGGAAGGGGCATCTCAGGGACAAACACGCCACCAAGGTAAGAGAAGAGCTCCATCCCGAGAGACGAGGCTGCTGCCTTGGCATTTGCGAGTGATAAGGCAACTGCAACGTTTGCCCCAATAACCGAAAAGTCAGAGGTCCCATCCAGTTCCCGAAGAAGAGAGTCGAACGCGACCTGGTCTCTCGCATCCATCCCCTCGAGCTCCGGAATGAGGTTCGCGTATGCGTTGGGAATTGCCTCCCCCGGGTCTATCACCTTTGCCTCGTAGAGTCCCGTGCTGGCCCCGCTTGGTGCGGCTGACCTGCCGAATCCGCTGTCAGTGAGAATATCTGCCTCCACTGTCGGATTGCCCCTGCTGTCCAGTATGGTGCGCAGTTGGATGCTGCGTATGAGCGTCATGGCTGACTACTTCCTCTTCACCGTTATAGGTATGACATCGTGCTGGTACTCTTCGAGCGCGATCTCCAGCGGGTCAATCCTGCTGGTCCTGATCAGGAGCGGGGCACCCATCGAGATCTGGAGTGCCCGGGCTCCGATGATCCGGGCCCGCTCATACCGAGTAAAACTCTCTTTCATATACCCTCAAATGTATCCACTATCTTAAAATGGGGTCGCTGAGATTCGAACTCAGGTCACAGCATCCCGAACGCCATAGGATGGTCCAGGCTACCCCACGACCCCTCATTGGTATGGATTGAGATCATCGATTATCTCTTTGTGGGCAAGGAACATCCTGCGACAGCAATAGCGGTCCATGCCGAGGTCGTCGAGGATCTTTTTGGGATCCTCGCCTGCCTCCTTACGGCGCTTATACTCCTCATATGCAGGTGAGATGACTTTCCCACAGGTGAAACATCGTACGGGTATCATGCCGGTATGATCTCCAAGTTAATTTCCATATCTCAACGATAAGACTTTTGGAACTTCTTTCTCGCACCCCTGCCATGGGGTTTCTTCGATTCTTTCTGCCTGGAGTCGTTCACAAGCAGTGTCCTGTCGTATTGCAGGAAGATATCCTTGATCTGGGGATCGTTCGACCATTTGAGGATTCCCCTCGCAAGCGCGGTGCGGACTGCCTCGGCCTGGCCCATCATCCCACCACCCTTCACATCGATCGAGATATCAATCCCCTCGATTGCTTTCGGGGCAAGAAGGATTGGCTCTGCAATCTTCAATCGCACCATCTCATTCGGGTAGAAATCCAGGGGAACGGTGTTGATCCTCACAATACCTTTCCCTGCCCTGACAGTTGCCCTGGCAATCGCGGTCTTCCTTTTTCCGCTGGTGTTGATTATCTTTCCCATCCTGTGCTCCCTCCTAGTACTTCGCTCCGAGGTACGTGCTGACAGCACCCACGGTCACGGATTTCGGGCTGTTCAGCCTGTTCATGTGCGCCTGCTCGAGAACCTCCATTTCCTGACCTACAAGGTCAACAGGGATTCCCACATACACCTTCACTCTCTTGAAGGCCTCCATTCCGGGTGCTCTCTTGTAAGGGAGCATGCCCCTGATTGTCCTCCGGACAATGTGGTCGGGCCTTCGCGGGAAGAACGGGCCACCCTCGCGTGATCCACGGCTTCTCTTCTGGCCGTACAACGCAAGGACCCGCGCCCTGCTCCCGGATATGATCGCTTTCTCGGCATTGACAATGGCAATAGTCTCACCATTGAGGGCACGCTTGGCCACGATACTTGCCATCCTCCCAAGGAGGAGGCCTTCACCATTGATGATTGTGGTCATCTCATCTCACCTGAGTACCCTTATCTTGCTCCCCTTGGGGTTGTCCTTCAACAGTTCTTCGATGGTGAGGCACTGTCCGTTCGCTTCGCGAATCTTGGTCTCGGCTGACTGCGAGAACGTGAGCGCAGCAATCTTCACTGACATCTCGATCATACCGCTCCCGAGTACTTTTCCAGGGACCACAATGGTCTCGCCATTGCTGGCATAACGGTTGATCTTGCTCAGATTCACCTCAGCGTAATTGCGCACCGGTGCTTCCAGCCTCGTGGCCACATCCCGCCAGATATTCGCTTCATTCTGCCGTGATGTATCCTTCAGCAGGGATATCAGGTTAATCAGGCGGGGGTTAGTCTTATTATTCGTTCTTCTCTTCATCTCCGGTCACTCCCGATAGTTCACCGATCTTTTCGCACAATTCGTCCGACTGGCTCTTCAGGTACTTCAGTGCCTCCCGGATTATAGCGTGCACCGGGAGGGATCCGTCACCCTCTACGACGAATATATACCTGGATTCCTCAGATTTGATGGTTATTGCCGATTCTTCACCGATGCCGGTATTGAGGCAGGCCTTTTCGCACAGGCGGCAGAGCGAACATTCCTCGACACGCCCTTCGGCTACGGTTACCCTCCCGTCCTTGATAACGAGGATTCCTCTCGGGCATTCATCCACGCACTGGCCGCAGGCATCGCACCGGTCATTCACAGTAACTATAGGGTAATTCTTGTACCCACAGGTGGTGGTCGGTTGCCACTTTGCATGGACCCTGCCTTTGTTAAGGATCGCTCTTGCCTCGAGGACCACCTTCTGGTCCTTTGCGAGTTTCACGATGGGAATTCCATCGAGAGCAGGGGCAGCACGGGGATCCTGGGGGATGAGGTCCCGTGAATAGACGATTCCGGGCCCTTCGACAGAGAGTGTGTACATTACACTGCACCGGTCACATCCGGCTCCCTCGCAACTGCACATATCCTGGGGAATATAACATTCAAGGTCTGTCCGTATTGGTATCAGACCCAGCCGGTGTCCCAGCATCTCGTCAAAGAGCGCACTGGTGTTGTCATAAATACGAACATCCTCTATCGCAAGAGTCGGTACCTCCCCTATCATCGCCCTCCTCAGGGCGTTTGCGAAAGGCTGGGCAGTTCCCGACAGCGTGAATCGGGCAGCATAATCATCCAGGCGCGAAAATCCGATGTCCATCAGACTCTCCTGCCCCTCCGGCCTCCTTTCTGGCGAATGGAGTCATGAGGAACCGGAGTGACGTCCTCAATACGCCCGATGCGCATACCTGCTCTGGCAAGAGCCCGGATTGCTGCCTGGGCTCCTGGTCCCGGGCTTCTCTGCTTTCCCCTTCCGGGGGCTCTTACCTTGACGTGCACACCGACAATCCCCTTCTCCATGGCAGTCTGGGCAACATTTGATGCCATCTGCATGGCGGCATACGGCGAGCTCTCGTTCCTGTCCTGCTTGACTACCATGCCGCCACTGCTCTTGCAGACCGTTTCCGCACCCGAGAGATCCGTGACGGTGATAATGGTATTGTTAAAGGAGGCGAAGATATGGGCGATTCCCCATTTTTCTTTATCCGCTGCCATTGCTTATCTCCCCACCTTGCTGATGCGTGCCCGCTCGGCATGATCGGGATTCGAAACAGGGGACCTGCTGTAATACGATACCTCCGTCTCTTCATCCCTCGATACCTTATAACCAGGAATGCTCACGCGCTTGCCACGGATTGCGATGTGCCCGTGCGTGATCATCTGTCGCGCCTGTTTCGGCGACCTTGCAAGACCCTGACGGTATACGAGAGTCTGGAGGCGACGCTCGAGCTGGTTCTGGACCTTCAGCGAGAGAACATTGCCGATATCTGCATCAGGACCAAGAAGCCCGAGGCGCTGCAGGTGTCCGATCAGCTCGCCTTTCTTGGCATCGAAGAGAGCCTGGTCTGATCCGGTGGACATGAGGGCAAGCAGCCCTCTTGCTGCTTTCCTGTAACGGCGCAGGTTACTGGACGCCTTCCACACTTCGCGCTTGTTCCGAAGGCCATATTCGATCATCAGGCGGTTCTCATCCTCAATGCGGGTCTTCTCATACGGCCGCTTGGGAGTCTGGTATTGCTTATGGTTCTTTCCCGGGTATCCCATTGACATTCACCTGGTGATTACTCCTTTGCCTTCCTCTTCACACCCACAGTGGCGCCTGTACGACCGGTAGACTTGGTCCTCTGGCCCCTCACTTTCTGGCCGGTCTCATGCCTGATACCCCTGTAACTGCGAATCTTCCTCATAAGGTTGATATCCTCATCAAGGGTTGTCGCAACCTCCGTCCCAAGGAGATGACGCGATTCCCCGGTGTAGATATCCTTGGGGCGGTTGACCATCCAGTCAGGAACATTCGTTGAGTATGTATCCACTACTTGCCGGAGTTTCTCCACGTCCTCTTCCTTGAGCTTGCCCATCAGTTCGCGGCCGTTGACTTGTGCCATTGCAGCAATAACCGAGGCAGTATGCCTTCCCACGCCCTTGATCCCTGTCAGGGCAGTGAGAACAGGCTTCGTGCCATCGAGGTCTGTATTGCTGATCCGTACGAAATATCGTATCTCTTCTTCTTCCTTCGCCATCCAATCCCTCGCTGATTCGTGAGAATTCTTCTGAAACGCTGAGGGAGGGATTTGAACCCTCGAGTCCCAAGGGGACACAGGTTTAGCAAACCTGCGCCATACCTGGCTTGGCTACCTCAACAGAGAATCTCGCATCTTTCGATACTCGCAGCACCACACGGCGCTGCTCCATGAATGGTGCTTTATTATTTTGACGGCCGGTTATAAAAACCCTTTCCACTATCCCGCAGTGCGGTCTCTGGCATACCTGTATTCCGGCATCGAATAAAAACTACAGGGTTCACGTTGTGAAGCCACGCATACAGAATAAAAATAGCAGATGCGATATTCATAAAAAAAAAGGGTCAATCAATTCCCTGGCGGACAATTCTTCCCTTTTTCGACCCCTGCTTCTTCACCCGCGTGATGCCGCTTGCAACAAGGGCAGATACCACAATGGGTAGCGCGATTGTTGCGTCAACATGGACCTGCACCTGCATGGTATGCTCCGACTCCTTGCCCCAGCTGATCGCTTCATCGAATGTGCACCCTGAAAGGCCACCCCAGTGGGGCGAATCCGCCGTATACTGGATTGCATAGTCATGGCCCCCGAGGTCTTTCTTATGGATCGATCCTATCACCTGGGTCTGCTGGATGAAGTTCTTGGGAACTCCCCCTCCCACGTACACCACACCGGTCTTATTCACCCCCTCCACAACAGAAGTGACCTCATCAGTATCAGCGATCTGGTCGATATCAATCGACACGCCACGCCGTCGTGCTATCAGGGTCCCGATGCCGATGGAAGAATCGCAGAGTGCTGGGACGAAGACGGGGATGTTTTCCTTCACACACGTTGAAAGGAAAGATTCCCCATCCGGAGCCTCCCTTCCCAGCCATTCCCCGAACCGAGCCAGGAATTCCCGTGATGACCCCCTGAATGGTGCAATGCTCTCTGCGAAATTTGCAAACCCGCGATCAACCCAGCGGAACTCCTCTTCATAGGCAAACACGTCGTAAATGCGGTCAATTCCTTTTTGGTAGAGATCAACGTCACTGACATGGTGGTGACCCAGGTAATGGCAGACACCAAGGTGCTCGCACACATCATGGAATATGTTTGCCCCCGTGGACACCACGACATCAATATAATGACGGCGTGCCATTTCGATGAGGACCTTCTGCATCCCGGCCGGGATCATGGCTCCAGAGAGGCCAAAGAGGATAGTGACATCGGGATCACGGATCATCCGTTTCCAGACTTCCACAGACTCGCCCAGTTTCCTCCCCTGAAAACCAGTCTTCGACATTCCCTCAAGCAATTCAGCCACATTGCCCGTCGGGACGACCGGTTGGGTGGTACACATTCCGTCGTGGCCGTGCACCTTTGTCGGGCGCCCCAGGATAGCATCAAATTCCCTTTGTTGATTCTGGCCTTTCTTCTTCCTATCCACCATTATTCTAAGATGGACGGGCATGCGATAAGAAATATATCCCCTGCCTGGAGCAAGAGTGCAGGTATAATCTGATAGCCATGAGCAGGAATTGCAAGAATACAGAGAGAAAAAAATGGTGATGCTTTGGGTATCAGAGCGCACGTACCAGGGACGACCGGGTCACAAGACCGGCAATTCTACCCTTACTGGTGACGGGGATGGAGCTGATAGCCTTCGAGAGCATGAGATCCACTACCTCGCCAATACCTGCGCCTGCATCAATGCACATGACGGGGCTCGTCATGATATCCCTTATCAACAGGTTCCGGATGCGATGATCCTGGTGCCGGTCCTCGACCATCTCACGGAACTTTCTCATGGATACCGCAACATCTGTCTCGGTCACAATACCTACGACCTGGTCATTCTCTGTGACAACGCACCGGTGGAGGTCGTCATCGATCATCCGTCGCCTCCAGTGAACGACACGCTCGTCGGCATCAATGGTGCATGCAGGTTCCATGACATCGGCAAGCGTTCCCGACGGGCGCATGATACGAAGGAGATCTCCTGCAGTTATCTGTCCGACAAGACGGTGATCCTCATCATATACCACCACCAGTTTATACGCCTGGAGCAGGGGAATGACTACGTCAAGATCCTGATCGGGATACACCGTGGTGAAATCCTCTTCGACGGTGTTTGCCACATGGATTGATGTTGGGGATATCGAGGAGTTCCGCTTTGTCCCAAGCTTCTCCGCGACAGTCTGGCGGGAGACTGTCCCCACTACCGTATTATGATTCACCACAATCAGGGGATCGATCCCTTCATCCAGCATCCTGTCGAGTGCCTCGGTGATGGGTGCGGACTTGGATATGGTGACCGGCTTTGACATAATGTCTTTTACGAGAATTTCTTCGCTCATTCTGCCACTTCTCTTATAATATCATCTCTTTTCAGAATTCCCTTGATCTCGTTGTCTTCCATTGCCACAATACTGTTGATATGGTTGGTCTGCATTACCTGCACGGCTTCGGTCAGTTTTTCGTCGCTTGGGACAGTGATGACCGGTCGGGACATAAGGTCCTCGGCGACCGCAGCTGCCCCCATCATGTAGCGGAACTGCTTCTTGCCCTTGGACTCCCTGCGTCGCAGCATTTTGACATCTTTCTTGGAGGGTTCCCGCTTTTCCGTCTCGTAAAGATAGAATGCGAGATTGCTCTCCGTGATGATGCCTGCAAGTGTGCCATCATTATTCAACACGACTACCTTATCATTTCTTTCCCTCATGATGTCGATGACATGATCCAGCGAATGATACCTGCTGACGGAAATCGCATCCTCCATCACATCGGCAACGGTCTGCGTGAGGGTATTGACCGCTGCAGAGCGCATGAAATCCGATTTTGTCACGATACCGGTAATATGGCCCTCGTCCATTACTGGCAGTCCGCTGATATTCCACTGGATCATCAGCGCTGCAATCTGGCGGGTGGTGGTATCAGGTGAGATAGTGAGAGGATCCCTGGTCATCAGTATGCTGACCGGGATGTTATCGATTGGTCTTCTTCGCCAGATAGGTTCACTCTGACGCAAACGGTACCCGATATCTTTCTTGGTCAGGACACCTATGAGTGTGCCTGCTTCCACTACCGGGACCCGGGAAATCCTGTGTTTCAGCATAAGGTTTCGTGCA
Organism: uncultured Methanolinea sp.; assembly: GCA_964401215.1. Lineage (GTDB taxonomy): Archaea > Halobacteriota > Methanomicrobia > Methanomicrobiales > Methanospirillaceae > Methanolinea_A. The sequence continues at coordinate 16,248 of CAYNXS010000002.1, forward strand.
TATGCGATATGCTCCCCGGGGCTTACGATGTAAACCGGGGATGACATAATATCGTGTGCCAGCATGGTGTTCACCCCCTTGAAAGTGCTTTTACCAGATCGAATTCGGTCACAAGTCCAATCAGCCTTGCATCTTCAATCACCGGGAGGGCCCCTGCGTTTTTCTTCACCATCTCCCCTGCCGCCTGGTTGACACTCCTGTCTGGAGTAATGGTATAGAGGTTCCCGGACACAAGCGTCCTGACCGGGAGTGCCATGACCTCCGCGATATCACCGGTTTCGAGCTGGTCGAATACGCGCTTGCTCCCGAGGTACTTCATGATGTCTGTCGTGGTAATGATTCCATACAGGACATCATCACTCACCACAGGAAGCCTGCGGAACCGGTATTTTGTCATTTCCCGGGTGACCTTCCCAATAGGACAATCGGGTTCGGTAACCCGGAGCGACCTGCTCATGATCTCTTCCACGGAGCAGGAGACTCGTTCATTGGCAAGCACAGTCATCACGTCTCTCTCCGTGACAATACCGGCAACGGACTGGTCCTGGTGAAGTATCGGTATTCCTCCTACCATCTTTCCTGTGATGATGTCAATTGCATCACGAAGCGAGGATGAGTCGGGGAGCGTTGTCACCTGGGTCGTCATGATGCTCCTGATACTCTCGTTGACCGCAGAGAGGAGATTTCCCCCGTGCTTGACCTGGACGAGGTTGAATTTATCCCCCCCTCCAAGGAAGTTGATGATGTCGCCTGATGTGACAATCCCCCGTACTTTCCGGGAGCCGGCATCCACAACAGGGAGCCTGCGAAAACCACAACGGGTCATCGTCTCAACTGCACCAAGGATGCTCATGGTCTGTGGTACCGTGATCACGTCACCCGTGGCGATCGCCATGATCTCGCCTTCCTGTTCAACGACCCTTGATCTGAATTCTATGGGCCCCCGGTCAAATTTTCCGGGCATTTTCAGTAATTTATCACTCTGTTTGAAGTTCTTCTCACTGTGATGCACCATGTTCGGCCCCTTTTTTTGTATGTATGGGTATTTCGGTTTGCGGGCAGTATTGCACTGTTTCAGCACGAAACCCGCTTGTTACGAAATTGCATTCAGCACATCGTGCCTGTCGATGATTCCAATTAAATCATCCCCGTTCAGGACGGGAAGGCGGCTCACATCGTGCCTGACCATAATCTCGGCGGCATGTTGGAGGCTTTCTTCAGGTGGGACAGACATCACTGGCGTGGTCATTACTCCGGAAACAGGTGTATTTGATGAGCCATCGACTGAGGCACGCCACCTGCCGTCCTTAAGGAGATCACGCCGTGATATTATGCCGACGAGGTGCTTTTTCTTCATCACGGGAAATGCTGAGAAACCGCTCTCTGTCATGAGTACATGAATTTTATGGATGGGTTCATCAGGAGAGCACACCACGACATTCCCTGACATGAATTCCCTGACCGTTCCGGGGATCCTGTGCTGGGTGATGATCACGGGAAAGATCTCGGAGAGGAGCACTCCCCCGAGGATCAGGCCCTGGTCATTCACAACCGGGATGCTGTCTGTGCCCTGGGTCCGGATGCTTTTCACCACATTCTCAATACTAAAATCTGCTTTGGCCGGGGTGATCTCCCTGATGAAACCCTCAATGGTCACATTCGACCTGGTTGCCGTGACATTGAGTACTCCTGTGATGTCCACATAGCCTGTGAGTTTTCTTTTACCGTCGTGAACATAGATCTCACGATAGATATCATCCCGCAGTACCTGCCTCGCCCTTGTTGCTTTTTCATTGTATTTGAGGACCGGTACTTCAACCATGAAATCCCGGGCCATCTTCATTGCAACAGTTCCTCCTCGCGGCACAACGGGCAGAGCATCATATTATCGATTCGCCGGAGATCATCTGACATCTGGCTGCACCTGCTGCAGATTCCAACTTCTACTTCTTCAAGGCGGTTGATCTCGACGAGGTCGGACATAAGCTCATTAATTTCCGTTGATACCGTAAGGATATCCCGAACTGTTACAATTCCAATAACCTTGTTCCCCTCGTCAACCACAGGGAGCCGTCTGACCCGGTGCTTGATCATCATGTGCGCTGCATCCTTTACGGACTTGTCTGCACTGATGGTAATGAGGGGAGTGCTCATGATCTCGTGAGCCTGAATGGCCCCGGGCTTCAAATCCTTTGCCACAACTTTACAATTGATATCCTCCTCGGTAACTATCCCGAGGGGGAGGTTGTCCCGACCGAGAACAATGCAGCTTCCCACCTCATCCCGGCACATGAGCATGGCTGCACGGGCAACAGTACCTTCGTATCCTACGGTGGTAGGGTTGCGCCGCATGACCTCGCGAAGTGACACCCGGGTATCGAAGCGGATGGTATCGGATGATTTTTTCAATCCATCACCTCCATGTAATTGACACAAGTGGGGTTATTGCAGTTACCAATACGGCAAATGGTGTCTATATACTTTGTGTAGTGACGTCCCGACCGGAAACAGGGGATAATAAATCTAATAACCACACCACCCCTAAATGGATAGGTAAGGATTTCCTTGGCCAGGGATGACAAGATCCCCAGGCACGGCCATGAAGAGGTGTACCATGAATATCCTGGTCCAGACAAAAAAACGTCTCTCAAAATTCCTCAAGGCTTTTTTCCAGAAAAATAGAGCCAGAATAGGGATATACGGCCCGCCTAACGCGGGAAAAACCACGCTTGCCAATCGCATCGCAAAAGACTGGACCGGGGAGGATATGGGCCCTGTGAGTGAGATCCCGCACGAGACCCGGAGGGCAGTGCGTAAGACCGATATCAGCATTACGGGATCGAATGGCAGTAATATCACGATCGATATTGTTGATACCCCCGGTGTCACGACAAAGATCGATTACAAGGATTTTCTGGAATACGGCATCGATAAGGACACCGCCGTGACCCGCGCCCGTGAAGCAACTGAAGGTGTTGCAGAAGCGATGCACTGGCTCAGGGAGGATATCAATGGCGTCATCTATATGCTTGATGCAACCGAGGACCCTTTCCTGCAGGTCAATATCATGATGATCGGGATCATCGAGAGCCGCAAACTACCGGTCATCATCGTGGCAAACAAGATAGATCTCCCCGATGCTGCTCCGCAGCGGATTCGTAGTGCCTTTCCCCAGCATCCCATGGTGTCAATTTCCTGCCTTGAGGGGAAGAACATCGAGGAACTGTATGAGAAGATGGTGGAGTATTTTGGATAGGTGTGGATGATGCAAGGGATACAGATTGACCTGATATCGTCGGAAAAACTCTCCTCGCTCACTTCGCTTGAGAAGATCCATCTCATCCTTGATCACGTTCGAAAAGGTTCCATCATCATACTCGAAAAAGGCCTCTCTCCGGATGAGCAGAGTACCCTCATAGAGATGACAATGAGGGAGATTCTCCCTGACGGGTTCAACGGTATCGAGATTGAGACCTACCCCTCCAGGGAACAAAGCCCGGGTTTTCTCCAGAAACTTCTCGGGAAATCCCAGAGCGAGACGCGTCTGACCGTGATAGGCCCTGCAAACCAGCTCCGTATGATCCGTAAGGAGAAAGATATCATAAGCGCCTGGGTCTCAACCCGGTGAACACCGATGCCTCACCGATGTGTCAAGTGCGGGAGAGAATACCGGACCAATGAATGTGAGATCCTCAAGGGGTGCAGAGAGTGCGGAGGGAAGAAGTTCATCTTTGTTCCCCTTGTCGAGAGGCAGATAGAGCAAAAACCCCCTGAACACGTCACCGTAAGGGAGGAGAAAAAACCAAAGGAAGAGGAGAATGAAGACATTATTCCCGTTTCCGACTACAACCGCCTTGAGAGCATCAGGATTGTATCCCCGGGCACATACGAACTGAACATCGAAAAACTCGCAGGTTCGGATGAACGGGTCGTCGGGGTAGGGAAAGGGGAAGGCAGCTACCTTGTAGACCTTCTCTCCATGGTCAGGCCAAAAAAGAAGAAAAACAGGAAATAAGGTATAATCTAGATCATTTCAGTTGATATTATCCACGCTATATCCCTTGTTCACCAGCAGGTTCTTTACCCTCTCTTTGTGATTTCCCTGCAGCTCGATCGATGTTCCCTTCACCGTTCCGCCACATGCAAGTCTCCCTTTCATGTATTTGGAGAGGTCTTCAAGGTCGATATCCGTAGGGTTCAGGCCTTCGATCACGGTCACTTCTTTCCCGTACCGCCGCCTGTCGACCTTGACACTGATCCGCTGTTGTTCCTTTGCGACTTCTTCGCAGATGCATAGCTCTTTCGGCAGTCCACACGTTGGACATATACCTCCGTTCATCACAAGTACCTTCAAGTTCTCGTTATATATTTGTTGGCATCATTAAAACCCGTTAAACACCGGATAGCACCTGATTTTCGGAAATTCATGAGTTCTCATGCATTCACGGTATCGACCCTGCAGGTATCGCATCCCCTGGAGAGCACCTGGTCACCCCGGCTGTGGTAGCGGTAGACTGTGATCCCCTTACAGCCAAGATCCCGGGCACGTGTAAAGATACGGGAGATATCCTCCGGGGTGGCATCTTCCGGGAGGTTCACGGTCTTCGAGACGGCGTTGTCAACGTATTTCTGGAAGGTCGCCTGCATGTTCACGTGATGGGTGGGATCGATCTCCCCTGCATTCCGGAAGAGTTCCCTGATTTCATCCGGCAATGCCAGGTGCTGAACACTCCCCGTCTTCATCATTTCTCTCATGATCTCCCTTCCATTCGGCAGGTCCTTACAAAGGCGTTTTAATCCCGGGTGGATGATCCGGAACACCCTGCTCTCGATTCTCCTCTCTCCGGCACACGAGAAGATGGGTTCAATACCGCTGCTTGTGCAGGCTATCAGGTGCAGTGAGCCTGTCGGGGCGATGGTCGTGACCGTGGCATTCCTCATCGGTCCTGAGTAGATGCTACGGTCAATCGCCGGAAATGAACCTTTTTCTTCGCCCAGCGTGCGGGATGCATCATGGGACTCCTCCTGGATACACCGCATAATGCGTTCTCCATACATGAGAGCTTCATCCGACTGGTAGGGAATCCCCATCTGGATAAGCGCATCTGCAAATCCCATCACACCAAGGCCAATCTTTCTTGTCTGAAGCGTCTGCGTTTTGATTCGCCGGATGGGGAATTTGTTCACATCAATCACTGCATCAAGGAATTCGACTGCCAGGTGCACAGTGTCAGAGAGTGATTCCCAGTCTACCTCATTTACATGGATGAAGCGTGAAAGGTTGATGCTCCCCAGATTGCAGCTCTCCCAGGGGAGGAGTGGCTGTTCTCCGCATGGATTGGTGGCCTCCATCACCCCAAGTCCCGGGACCGTGTTTTTCTCGTTGATACAATCAAGAAAGAGGGCCCCGGGATCCCCGCATTTCCACGCGGAACGTGACAGGGAATTCCAGAGATCACGGGGATCGATGTCACGGGAGACGGATCCGTCTCTGGGATTGACAAGGTCATACCGGTGTCCCTTCTCCAGGCATGAGAAGAATGCCCGGTCAAAACCCACCGAGAGGTTGAAGTTCTGGAGTCCCCCTGCCTCTTTTGCCCGGATGAATTCGATGATATCAGGGTGGCTGCTCGCGAGCACGCCCATGTTCGCCCCCCTTCGCTTTCCTCCCTGCCTGAGGGCATTCGTGGCCTCATCAAAGACATGGATGAAAGAGAGGGGGCCGCTGGCGACTCCCGCTATGCCATTCACGACATCGCCGCGTGGCCTGATATGTGAGAATGAGAAACCCGTTCCTCCCCCGCTCTTGTGGAGAAGTGCCGTATGTCCCAGCACCGAGAAAATCTGCCTGATGGAGTCCTCCACGGGAAGCACAAAGCATGCAGAGAGCTGACCGGAACGGGTTCCTGCATTCATGAGGGTCGGTGAATTGGGAAGAAAACGAAGGTCACCCATGATCTTTGAAAAACGCGATGTCTTTTTGGTCCCGACAGCGCGGGCAACCCTGCAAAACATTCCTTCAGGCGTCTCGCCCGGCAGCAGGTAGCGGCTGGCCAGGAGCATATTCGCCGGGTCACAGAGATCCATTACGAGTGAGAGGAATGCCCTTTATTTAAAATCATGCCGATTTTTACATGTATGTCCATTATGGTGCTGGGTACCTCTTCCCATGCAGGGAAGAGCACGGTCGTCGCTGCGCTGTGCAGAGTCCTGGCCAATAAGGGCATCAGCGTGGTTCCGTTCAAGTCCCAGAACATGAGCCTGAATTCTTACGTCACCCGTGATGGATGCGAGATAGGGATTGCCCAGGCAATACAGGCATTTGCCGCACGGGTGGAACCGCGGCCCGAGATGAACCCTGTGCTCCTGAAACCAAAGGGCGATGCCACGTCACAGGTTGTCCTGATGGGGCATCCCTACAAGGATGTCCCCGCACGGGAATATTACAAAGAGACCTCCTCTCTCCTTGAAAAGGCCGTCGGAGCTGCCCGTGTTCTTGAGAGGGAGTATGGGCATCTCGTTGTCGAAGGGGCCGGGGGGGCTGCGGAGGTGAACCTCTACTCCCGGGATATTGCCAATATCCTGCTCGCAAGAGCGCTACAGTTCCCTATCATCCTCGTGGCTGACATCGAACGGGGCGGTGTATTCGCGCAGGTATACGGCACCATGAAACTCCTCCCTGATGATATCGCACCTCTCGTGAAGGGTATCATTATCAATAAATTCCGTGGTGATCCTGCCATCTTTGCAGAGGGTATCAATATCCTGGAAGAGATAAGCGGTGTCCCCGTCCTGGGAGTCCTTCCGTATGCTACAATCGACCTCCCCAGTGAAGACTCGCTCTCTCTTGGAGAGAAAAAGGCAGGAGTTTTCCCGGTTCGGATTGCCATCATCAGGCTGCCCCATATCTCTAATTTTTCCGATTTCGAAGCACTCGAGCGCCGCGCCCGGGTTGAGTATACTCCCCTTGGAGATTCCCTTGAGAACTTTGACTGCATCATAGTCCCGGGAACAAAGAACACGGTGGATGATCTCTCACACCTGTGGAACTCGGGATCCGCTCGTATGATCCAGCATGCTCACAAAAGGGGCGTTCCCGTCATTGGGATCTGTGGCGGCTACCAGATGCTTGGAAAAGAGGTTATAGATTCAGGTGTGGAGTCCTGCGAGGGAACCCACCGCGGGCTGGGTATCCTCGATGTCGTGACCCGCTTTGATCGGTATGAGAAACGAACCGAGCAGGTCACACTCGCGGCACGACCGGTAGGGCCGATCCTCTCTCATATGGGGCAAGTATCAGGTTATGAAATCCACATGGGAGTGACCGAGCGTGGTAAGGAGGCAGAGGCATTCGATGGTGATGGTGCGGTCTCGAAGGATGGTATGGTGTTCGGCACGTATCTTCACGGCCTTTTTTCAAACACCTCTGCGGTGGATGCCCTGCTCTCGTTTCTCTATACCAGGAAAGGGCTGTCATATACACCATGCCTGAATGTCTCTGATCCATACGATGATCTCGCAGATCTCTTCTTACTCCACGTCCGGACAGATCTTCTCCTCGGGTATTTTGAGTGATTCTTGCATATCCGGTAACCAGAACCCGCATTCCGCCTGCCTGTATCGACAGGGGGATTTTTCAGGGAGGACGATCAACCTCAGTTGCAGAGAGAGGCGAGGTGGATACGTCATGCCCATGAGGGTTTCAATCACCATTGATCCGGACACCATGGACCTAATCGATAAATTTGCCAAGGAGCACGGCCTTGACAGGAACAGGGCAATTCTTGAATGCATTGAACAGGGTTACGCAAGGCTAACCGATGGAACGCCGGTCACATTCAACGAGACCAGGGCATTTGAGGAATACAACGATCTCAAACATGCCATAACAGACGTGAAATCATCCCTCGAAAGGCTTACAGAAGAAGTCAGGCTGATGCACCACACGGTTGAGGTCGAGTGGAGCAATGAGGTCCGCCCTGTACCTTACCAGAGCAGAAAGTGGTTCGAATTCTGGAGAACCTGACACTCTCATCCAGGGGACCGGCATCTCATTATCCGATGATACTCATCATGCTCCTGTAACCTTCGCCACGCTTATCCCCACATTTCACTGCTTCCACTTTTTTCATGTTGACCTCATTGGCATCGCGGTGCCGGAGGCAGAATGCCAGCGCTGGTGATTTGACATACACGCCATCAACCCTGAAAAAGCGTGAATGAACACAGAATCTGCAATGGTCCACGGTTTCATCATATCCGGGAAGGCATGGAACTTTACCATCGCGCACTTCAAGGATCCGGTACTCATCATCTGGCATGATTGCTCACACGAATATTCACTCCAGGGTTATAAGTACACTTCAGCGGGCATTTGAGGGAAGGGTTATGTGAAATACTCTTGTAAGTGCCGGGAAACATCGCCATTATGGGGATTTTATTCAGAAATTGTTGAGATGTGTCGCCGCATTCATGAGGTTTTCCCTGACAGGAACAGTGCTCAGGATTATGATGGGGATCGTTCAGTCTTTGCAGAGGGGTTTGTATCTATCGGCCTGATGAAATCCGGATCTTCTTTCCAAGCAGTGATGAGATCTCCGTTTCCATGCGGGAATAACTTGCAGGTATCTGTGGAAGAATCTCCTCTCGTTTTCCCTTGAGTTCCAAAAGGCGCTTCTCCTTCTCTTTGATACTGGTCTCGAGGGATGTTAGTTCAGATTCTATGCTCTCAAGGTCAAGGATCGGAGGATATGCTGCCAGGCGGTGGTTCGTCTCGTCTGCCTTCTGATGAATACTATCCCACTGTTTCAGAAGGCCGTACAGGATCGAAGGTATCTTTTCATGATCTGCGAGGAGGGTTCTCTCCTCGTGGTTTTTCAACTGTATATCGCCGGACTGGATCATGCTCACTACGATAGGGAGGACCGTTGTTATGCCCTTCTTGACTTCCTCGGCAGGGGGCATCCCGTTTCCTGTAAGCAGGGTAGCTACCTGGTTCAGTTCCTTTGCGAGTTTTTCGGAAGCCCCGTGATGCGCTATCTTTTCTGCTTTTCGAAGGACATGCGCAAGCGTTGAGACGACAGTGTGCGCTTCCCTCTCTGCGTCACGCAATGCATGTTCCACAGAAGAAACCTCATCTTTAAGGTCCCTGTATGCGGGATCGTTCTCAAGCGCTCTTTCAGACACCTCCTTGTGTTCATGACGTTTCTTGAAGGTGAGATTGAGATCTGCGATTTCTGCTTCTATTACAGGGATATCCCGCGAGAGTCCCTGGATGGTTGATTCCATCTCCATGGTATGGGCTATTGATTCGCGGAGCGCACTCACTTTTTCCTTTCTCCTCCTCCATTCAGCAACCCTCGGGGTGAGGATATTGATCTCCTTTCCGAATGCGTCAACGAGCAGCCCGATCTCCTTCATCTCTTCCGGGAGCACATTCCTCAGATATCGTCCAGGTCCGGCAAGCCCTTTCACGCATCCCTTCAGGATCTCGGTACAGGCCTGGTAGAACGCATCGGGATCCTCAGGCAGCTGACGGTTTAGCGCAAAAAGAAGGGCTTTTTCACACTGGGGAAGGGAATTTTTCGCAATTTTCTCAAGTTTGGGATGAAATGCAACTTCCCTCTCAGTTTTTGAGAGAGCGTTGACCGCAATGATCAGGTTATCCCTGATCTCGAGAATCCTCGTACGTCCATCAGATGTCGATTGTGAATACTCGTCTTCCCATGCCCTCTCATTGAGTGAGAGAATACCAGGTATTTCATCGGGCGTAACCTCCTGGATATCCTCAACCTCTTTCCGGCCAAGAAGATCTTTTACTCTGCGGAACATTCAAATCTCACGATACTTCGCGGCAATCGCCATCGCTTCTCGCAATCTGTCGTATCCGTCCTGCCCCGTCAATCTCCCGCATAACCTGCACCACTGCAGGAGGAACCAGCGACTCCCATAGATCACCGGCAAGAATACGCCGCCGTATCTCCGTCCCGCTGTGCGATTCCCGTTCGTACATCACCGGGGTCTCCACAGGAATCCCCTCTTCTTCAAAAAGGCGGATTACCAGGGGATTGCCCGAGTACACGAGATCGAAAGGAGGAGCCATCGAACGAACATGGGCAACCCACAGAGCGTTCCTCCTGATATCCTCAATGGGGATGACATACAAAGGACACCCGATACCTTCCAGTGCGCGGGTGATCATCAGGATCCTCTCTCCCGCAGTGAAGGGATTGTCGGCCTCGTGTGAGAGCTGAGCACTGCCAATACCGATGATGATCTCGTCAGCACTTCCTGCGATGTTCTCAAGGATATGCTGGTGCCCGTTGTGGTATGGCTGGAACCTTCCAATGTAAAAAACCCTGCTCATATCTTCCTCGCCATGTTGGCAATCTGGGCTGCAAACGCCCCCGCGACAAACCCGGCATCAATATTGACGACCGCGATCACCGAGCATGACTGAAGCATACTGGCAAGTGCCGCCCTTCCGCGACCCATATACCCATATCCTGTGCTCACCGGGACCCCGATAACCGGTCGATCAACGAGTCCTGCTACAACCCCTGGCAAGGTCCCCTCTCTCCCGGCAGCCACGACAAAGACATGTGCATCGAGACACTTCTTTATGGCAGGAAACAAGCGGTGGATTCCCGCCGCGCCCACGTCATATGCGGTCTTTACCTGGCATCCCATTTCACTCGCGATGACCCTCGCCTCTTCGGCAACACGGATGTCCGAGGTCCCCGCAGTGATAATCGCCACGATCCCTCCATCTGCTGCAGGTGCAGGGGATGTGGAGATCACCGCCATCGATGCCTGCTCGTGTGACTCGAGCAGAAAATTCCTGTCCCTGCAGAGGACAGCAAGGGCAGCAGAATGATCAGGGGACAACCGCGATACAATAATCCTCCGTCCCTCCCGGACCGCCTTTTCGGATATCTCTGAAACCTGCAATGGAGTCTTACCTTCGGCAAGTATCACCTCAGGGATACCGCACCTCACACTCCTCCCTGCATCAAGGTTTGCCATCCCGGCCACCATATCTATCCGAAGCCCGTTGATCTCTTTGATGGTGTCTTCGAGGGTTATCCTGCCCTCCTTGAACCCTGAAAGCACTTCTTCGACGCGGTGATTCGATGGCATGCTGTGATAATTAAGATATGGGCCGGGGTATAATAATTGATGCAACAGCATGAGTTACCTCGTCTATGTTGCCCTGTTTGGAATGCTGGTGGTATTCTTCTTATGGCTCCGCGATGCCAGGATTTTCCTGCGCACCGGTCTTCCCGGGTACCGGAATGCGGCGTTCCGCGGAGTATTGTATGGAGCACTGGCGATACTCGGCTTTGCATTCACCAATTTCTCAACGGAACGTTTCCCGACCGAACTTCTGGGCCTTGGGATAATCCTCGCTGCACTCTATTTTCAGGGGAAGATCACAAGGGAAAAAGTATTTTCTGATGAGAATGCCTGGGATCGCCTGACGGGAAACGCTCCCAGGAGCATTATACCGCCATAAAGGGGGATTTGAGTCACCGATGCTTCAAAAACCGCGTGGTACACGGGATTTTCTCCCGGATGAGATGGAATCGAGGCGTGAAGTCGAGAGCATGATGCGGAAAATTTCCGGGACCTGGGGTTACCGGGAGATCTGCACTCCGGAATTCGAGGAACTTGACCTCTTCACTGTCCGATCAGGTGAGGGGATCATCCAGGAGATGTACGTCTTTGAAGATAAGGGAGGGAGAAAACTTGCCCTCCGGCCTGAACTTACCGCTCCGGTACTGCGAATGTATGTCAACGAGGGGAAGACACTCCCAAAACCCCTCCGCTGGTTTTACTTTGCAGACTGCTTCCGCTATGAACGACCCCAGAAAGGCCGTTATCGCCAGTTCTGGCAGTTCGGTGTCGAGCTGATAGGCGCAGATACGCCTTTTGCAGAAGCGGAAGTGATCATGCTCGCCCATGAAATCCTCTCATCCTGTGGCATTTCCTTTACTCTCCACGTCAGTCACCTCTCGTTCATGCGTAACATTCTTAAGGAACTTGACCCGGCAGACCAGAAGAGATCCAGGATGTTTCTCGACAAGAGGGACACTGCAGGGCTTGAGGAATATCTCTCATCAAGGGATCAATCATCCCTCTCTGAACGCCTTATCACGCTCGCAGGGTGTCGTGACCTCGGGGAGGCTTTTACAATAACCGGTGATTTCCCGGAGCGGGGAAGAATAGAGGAATTATTCAATATTCTGGAACAGTCTGGAATACCGTATACCCTCAATCCCGGTATTGCCCGGGGTCTTGATTACTATACCGGCATGGTCTTTGAGGCCTTCGCCGAGAACCTTGGAGCAGAGAACCAGGTGCTTGGCGGGGGGACATATCGCCTGGCCCACCTTTTCGGAGGCGAGGATACCCCCTCGTGCGGGTTCGCCATTGGGTTTGACCGCATCATGGTTGCGAGAGGTGAGAAGCCTGCAGCAGTCGGGAAGTCTGCAGGCGTTGCGTGTACCAGCGAGGGACGATCATGGGCTCTCCATGTTGCAGGAAAGTTCCGCAAAGCCGGGATCCGCACACTCTTCGATCTTACGGGGAAGTCAATCGGGCAGCAACTCTCATGGATATCGCGATTCGCTGACTACGCCATTATTATCGGGTCACGGGAACAGGAAACCAGCACGGTCACGCTCAAGGATCTCCATTCAGGTGTCCAGAAGACCCTCTCGCTCCAGGATGCTTTGCAGGAGGTGTGCGGCGGTGACACTCGCTGAAGATCTTGCACGGCATCAGAGGAGCATCAGCGTTGCAGAGTTCTTCGAGAAGAACAAGCACCTCCTGGGATTTGACTCCCCGACACGGGGAATCATCACCACGATAAAAGAGGCAGTTGACAATGCACTCGACGCCTGCGAGGAGGCCACAGTCCTGCCGGACGTTTTTGTCCTGATAAAAAAAATGGAAAGCGATGTCTTCCGCATCGTTGTCGAGGACAATGGCCCGGGGATCGTCCCCGAGCAGGTCCCGTTCGTCTTTGGAAAGCTCCTCTATGGATCGAGGTTCCACCAGATCCGGCAGAGCAGAGGGCAGCAGGGGATCGGTATCAGCGCGGCGGTGCTGTATGCCCAGCTGACGACAGGCATTCCCACGATTGTCATCTCGAGGACAGGGCCTGACCAGAAGGCCTACCGTGTCCTTCTCCAGATCAACATCAAGACCAACGAGCCGGAGGTGCTCGAGGAGGAGGAGGTAGCATGGGACAGGACGCACGGGACAAGGGTACAGATCGAGTTCAAAAGTACTATGGCGGCCAAGAAGAGGCTGCTAGAATATCTCAAATACACCTCAGTGGTCAACCCCCACGCCAGGATACGGGTTGAACTCGATGACGAGACCTACCTTTTTGAACGGGTCAGTGACGAGGCGATCGCCTGCCCACAGGCCATCAAGCCCCATCCCCATGGTATCGAGATAGGCCAGCTGATGCGGATGCTGGCTGCATCAGAAGAGACGTGCACCGAATTCCTCGTCGAAACTTTCACCAGAGTCGGAAAAAAGACCGCGGATGAGATGTGCAGGAATGCCGGAATATCACCGGGATCACGGGCATCTTCACTCACCCCTGTCGAACAGAAGAGACTGTTGCAGGCGATGCAGGAAGTAAAGGTGCCTGCACCCCCGACTCAAGCATGCCTCTCACCCATTGGTGAGGATCTGATTGCAAAAGGTCTTGAAAAAGAGTTCCAGATGGATTTCGTCAAAGCAAGGACCCGGGCAAGTTCAGTCTATTCCGGCCACCCGTTCCTTGTCGAAGCTGCGATAGGGTATGGTGGAAAACTTCCTCCCGATGGAAATGCCCAGATCCTCAGGTTTGCCAACAGGGTCCCGCTTCTCTACCAGCAGGGTGCCTGTGCGATAACAGGATGTATTGCAGGAGTATCCTGGAAAGCCTACAATATCTCACAGTCCACTCTCCCGACCGGACCACTCCTCATCCTCATCCACGTAGCATCCACGCACGTCCCCTTCACGAGCGAGTCCAAGGACGCAATTGCTGCGATACCCGAGATAGAGCGCGAGATAACCCTGGTGCTTCAGGAACTCGGGCGGGAACTCAAAACGTACCTTTCACGCCGCGACAAGAACCGGCTGCAGGAGGACAGAGCAAGAGCGGTATGCGCGATCATCCCTGAGCTTGCTGCCAAGGTAGCCGAGATCGTGGACCTTCCTGTTCCCGATATTGCTCCTATCGAGGGGAAGATCATGAAGAAGGTGGTGGTCAAACGGTATACCAGGGGAGGTAAAGTCATCCTTGAAGGAAGGAATTACACGTCTCATCCCGCAGAATTTACCGTCTATGACATCTCTCCGGACAACGGGCAGGGGGCATCAACGGAGCCTGCGATCGTCACCGAGCTTGACGGGGAGTTCACGAAGATGTGGAAACTGACACTTCAGCCCGGAGATGGGTGGACCGCAGAATATAAAGGATCAGGTGGGGGCACCATTGAAGTCCGGGGATTAGCCCCAGAGCAGGTTGTGGTGGTGGACATTGACTCCCAGTGACGAGATGGATACAAAGACGAACGAGCGCCTCGTATCCATCGCAATGAGATGGTACGACCAGATAAAGGAGGGTGCAATCCCTTCTATCTCGATGCCAACAAGGACGAAGCAGAATATTGCATTCGATGATGAATCCGAGGTATGGAAATACGGAGATAAAGAGAGCGTGCGTTCGGCGAACACGGCCAAGAGTGCGTTACACCTGCTGAAGATGTCCTATGTCATCTGGTTCCTAAAGACCCAGCTCATCGAAAAACGCTCGTCTACGCTGAGAGAGCTGTATTACATCTCGGAGGGATGGAAAAGGGCCAAGTTCTCGGCACAGGACGAGAGTAACTTCCTGATTGAAGATCTGGAAATACTCACTGACCTGCAGCGGGAGGCATTCCACCTCCGTCCCGAGGAGGACGGGGCAACCATCTTTGGCCCTCTCCGCATCAAGGAGATGACAAGGAGAGGAGATCGGGCTATCCACTGCCAGGACGACGTTGGCGAGGCAGGGTACCAGATACCGAGCAATGTTGAGAATATCGAACTCCTGGAACATGATGCGAATTTCGTGATTGCCATAGAGACGGGAGGTATGTATGCGCGTCTGATCGAGAACGGGTTTGACCAGGATCACCGGGCAATTCTTGTACATCTGAAAGGACAACCTGCACGATCGACCCGCCGGATGCTGCACCGCATCAATGAAGAGTTCGGGCTTCCCGTGCTTGTGTTCACCGATGGCGATCCATGGTCATACCGGATTTATGCAAGCGTGGCATACGGGGCAATCAAGAGTGCGCATATGTCCGAACTCCTTGCAACACCCCGCGCCCAGTTCATTGGTGTCCAGCCGAGCGATATCCGGGATTACAACCTTCCGTCTGATATTCTCACCGACAAAGATGTCGGTGCCCTCCAGAGTGAACTCTCCGACCCCAGGTTTGCTTCCGAATACTGGAAGTCCCAGATTGACCTTCAATTAAAACTCAACCTCAAATCGGAACAGCAGGCTTTTGCCGCACGCGGCCTGGACTTCGTGACAAGGGAATACCTCCCCAGAAGACTCACCGAGATGGGCGTTCTGTCATGAGATTATTCCATTCGCGACAAATATCCCTGAAAACTTCCTTTTAACCCAATTTTTCCCGGGCTCTCCCTTCAGATCATGAACCTGAATATCACCCAGGCGATGATGAGCATGATGGCAGAGTATTTCAAGCCAGCAACCACCCTCCCTTCGCCCATCTGCCCGGCGACAAGGCCCGAACAGACACCCTGGATCATCGCGGCATGTGAGAAAAGCCGGGTATAGAAGAAGAGGTCAATATTCCCGATGAAGGACGCAGCACCAGCACCCGCTGCAGATGCTGCACTGCCTGCCGTGGCCATCGTGGTGAGGAACGTGCTGACCAGGATGAAAATCACGAATACGAACACGAGGAACGATATCAGGACTATGATCACATAGATCAGCATGTTATTCGATCGTTCCGCCCGAAGCGCCAGAACCTCGTACGTGTCACGGGCCGCTGCCCGCAGAACCTCACTCACGTCTCCGCCTGCCTTACTCGCTTTTGCAATAAGGTCGATGCTCCTGTCAGAAAGCGGGGTTCCAAGGCGGGTCCTGAACCGCTGGATGGCCTCGATAAACGTGGTGTTCCATGACATCTCGTTGTCAAGGCGCCGGATATACGGGGTGAGCGTGCTGTACTCCCCCTGGGCAACGAGATGAATGGCATTCGGGAGCGTCATCCCGCTGTCGTTCATGCCGGCCAGATCACGGAAGAAGTTCGGCAGCGCTTCCTCGAGGTTCTTCATGCGCCTGTTCTCACGAAAGTCCATGAATGCGACCGGAACGATTGCAATGAGGAGGGACAAGATCAAGATGTCATCAAGAAGGGTTGTCGTGAAAAACACGCTCATCCCGTAGTCCCTTACAATGAATGCTGTTCCCAGCAGGAACACGATGATCGCGAGGGGGAGTGTGACAATCAGGATGTTAAGTGGTTTTTCAAAGAGAACCTTGAGGGGGTGCTTAAGAATCCGCTTCAATCCCGAACGCTCGCTCTTGTGCTTCTCAAGCTTTTTGCTGATCTCTACCTGTTCCCTCGAGAATTTGCCTATCTCGCCGGGACTGAGATCGACTGAATAGGGTTTTTCTCCTTTCAATATACCCCAGAATCCCGGATCTCTCGCAGTAATTGTCGGACTCTGAACCGTCCCTGAAACTTTGGAGACGGTCTGTTTTGTCACCTGCGGGGGTGCAATTCCTGTCCCTTTCCTGCCAGCCGCTTCACTCAGGCTGCCTTTTTTCGGCACTATGTTCCTGAAGGAGTCCTTGAGTCCCATGTTCACGTCTCCGGAGTCATCGAGCTGATGAGAATCACGAACATGAGACTTCCAAAGGGAATGATCATGTAAATGATGACATACAGCATCATTGGCTGCGTTGACTGGCTCAGGATGGTCATGATAGATTGCAGGATGATCAGGAAGAGCGGCCCTGCAACCATTGCGGTTACATAGGATTCGGATATCAGGCCGAGAGTATCAAGGAATAGTTTCTGGCTCTGCCTGTTCTCGAGGGAATACTGTTCTGCTTTGGTTCTGAAATAATCCGTAAGGCTGCTTCCTGCTGATATACATCCCATTGCACCCTGCAGGAATTCCTTCATGCGAAGACTCGGGGTCGTTGCAGAGATCAGCCGGAGTGCGTCGATCAGGTCCCTTCCGAAGAGATCGATCTCCATGGAAACGAACCGCGCCTCGACAGCGCTCTCTCCATACATGGGACTGCTCCCGAGCTGCCTGAAGATCTCTGCAGGTGGGATTCCTGCAGTGGACATGGCGGTGATGTAGTTGATGGCGTAGGGCAGGGTTGCGTCGATATTCCTGCGCCGGTTCCCTGCAATCATACTGGGATAGATGAGAAATATCAGGAAGGTTATTCCTCCGACTACCGCAAGCGAGATAACCACCGCAAGGATTGTGCCGATTATCAGGCTGTATTGGGAGATGACCAGCATGAAATCGGGAACAGCTCCCTGGTACTTGATCATTGAGGGTATATTGAGAAGATACGTCACAATGCCGAGGAGGACTGCTGCCACAAGACCTGCGATGACCGATGAAAGATATGCGGTGGAGAGATATACCTCGAAGGGAACTTTCATCCGGGCAGTTACAAGATCATTGCGGAGTTGGGAGTAGGCATCCCTCTTCTTCTCTGCATACGACCCCAGTAACTTGAATGCAACCCGTTCGAACCCGTTCATGATTCTCCGTACAGTTCAGCCCTGATCTTCTCCATGAGGTTTACAGGGTCACGATAGTACTGGACAAGGATATTACCGACGTCACGGAAATGCCGGACCTTCTTGATTCTCATCCATTCAAGCACTTCCTGGCGCCGTTTGAGTTCTTCTTTCATCCGTTCCTCGTCCCACCCTCTGGACTCCATGATCTCCTCAAGAACGTATGATTTCCCTGAATAGGTGATCTCATCGGTTGCCGGGTGCCACCTGAAGACCTCGTTCGTGATCAGTTCGTTTGTTCGGGGATCTATATCGAGGATCTCGATGATCTGCTTGTTTCTCCTGATACGCTGACCTCCGACACGGGCCTGAACCTGGACCGATACCAGGTCAAGCGCGGAGAGCATGTTTCTTGGCACATTCAACGGGGGATTCTCCAGGCGGTGAACGATACTTGCCACCGAATCAGCGTGGATAGTGGAGTAGGTGACGTGGCCGGTACTCATAGCCTGGAACAGTGTGAGGGCTTCCTTGCCGCGGACTTCTCCTACAAGGATATACTCCGGGCGCTGCCTCAATGCAGCCCTGAGAAGCTCGTACATATCGATCTCCCCTTTTCCATTGGTGTCAAAAGATGTCCTGGTGATGCTCGGGATCCAGTTAGGGTGAGGGAGCTTGAGTTCACGGGTATCTTCAAGGGTTACAATCTTCGCAAGGGGAGGCATAAAAAGCGAGATGGCATTGAGCGAAGTGGTCTTCCCGGATGCAGTTCCTCCTGCAAACAGGCATGATTTCCCGCTTTCCACCGCCATCCAGAAGAATGCGATTGAGAGGGGTGAGAAGGTATGCCATTCTATCAGGTCTGTCGGGGTAATTGGTTCATCCTTGAATTTCCTGATAGTATAGGTTGAACCATGTGCAGTCACTTCGGTCCCGAGGGTCATCTGGATACGTGACCCATCGCTCATCGTGGCATCGAGCATGGGTTCGGCGATGGAGATGTACTTCCCGGCCCTCTGCGCAAGCTTGGTGACAAAGGAATCCAGTTCTTCTGAACTCCTGTACATCAGGTTCGTACGCATCGATTCGTAGCGGTTGTGGTAGACAAAGAGATTGGCATTGACCCCGTCGCACGAGATATCCTCGATAAACCGGTCATGCATGAGCGGGTCGATCATACCGTTTCCAAGGAACTCCTTGTACATGGCATAGAGGATCTTTTCCCTCTGGAGGGGGCTTAGGGAGAGGCCGTAATCGTCAATGATATCATCAGTTACATCGCGGAGGGTCTTTTTTGCAACTTCCTCGAGAACGTTCTGGGTATTGATATCAAGACGTTCGAAGATACGCTCCTTGATGTCCTTGAAGAGGTCGTTTTCTGCAGGGGTGAGCTTAGGTTCCAGAACTTCATACAGGTATTCATGCGTGGCATTGTCATAGGTGATCCGGACATAGGCATACGGTTCGTTGACCGGGTAGATCTCGGTCTGCTCCACCCCTGGCCGTGGCCTGAAGGTTAGATCTACGAGAGCCCCATGCGTTCGTGAATTGTATTCGATGGGTACTTTGCGGATTACATTGATAGGGTTGAGCTTTGCAAGGATTCCACCTTTCCCTGCCTCGGCATGGACCTCGGATGCTGCATCTGAGACCGTCTTGATTCCGGCATCTGAAATATCTGATTTAAAAAGGTCTTTTCCATCGATTGCATCATTTCCTCCCTTGATGGTGAAAATATTGCTCCGGTCCTGGATTTTGATCTCTTCAACCTGGAAGGTAGCGCCCTTGGGAAGGATGAGCCCGGAGAGATCGTTGATCTGGTCGACCGAGATGACCGTTTCTTCAAGGACAGGTTTTTCTGCCGACCAGATGGTCTTTTTTGCAGGCTCGAATTTTGGAGGAGTATGGGCAGGGATTGGTGCTTTCTTTTCAGGGGGGGAATATTTTGAAGGCCGGGACGTGGGTGTTATCTCCTTCTCGCGCCCGCTCTCTCGTGCAGGTGTATCGGTATCGCTTCCTTGAGGGATGCTGCTCTTGCCCGGCTCCCTTGTCTGGGAACCGGGTGGAAACACAGGAAAAACATCCGGCTTCTCCTTCTCTTCTGGAGAGAGCCCAAGTCGTTTCATGAAGCCGTCAAGGTCGTCTTCTGCTACGGGGGGAACCGATACACCTTTCTTTTCCTCTCTTGTTGTCACACCAGGTGTTTCAGGAAGGCTTTTCGTCTTCCTCCTTGAGAACAGGTTCTTGATTGAAATCCCTTGTTTATCATCTGCAGTCATGCCCGCACCCCACATCCTGCCGGGAAAGGCCTCATCCTCCGCCTTTCATGCCCGGCCTTACCTAGCCCCTTCCTTCCAATTCAATCTGGATATTATGAATGGCCAGCCTTATAAGCCCAAGGTTTACGTCCCTGTTGGTGAGCAGGCAGAGGTAGAGGTCCCCATATGGTGCTATGATACACTTTCTCTCGTCACTCTCAAGAATAATCTGGTCGAGCACCCCCATTCGCAGATTCTCAGCCATCTTCTTACCCGCCCTGAGGAAATCCTCGGCCATGGCAGCAACCTGCTCGAAATCCCCCTCACCAATTGACTGTACCGGAAACCCTTCGAAGAAGACTGAAACCGCGATAACCCCCCGCTGGTTGAAAAGGCGATGTAACAGAGCATCATCAAGCCCGTTCTTCGTAGGGGGTTGGGAACCTACGTCCTTCTCCAGCATGCACAGCCCTTCCTTCCGGCATATCTTTTTTGCCTCTGCAATCTGCTCCGGGGTGTACTTGTACTGGACATACTGAAGATTGAGGTCTTTGTCCCCGGCACTGCGCATAAGGTGTGCGATTACTTCCTTCCCCTTGAAATCACTGGTCTGGTTCCTGAAATGTGCAGCAATAACCCGTCCTTTGTCAATAATCAGGATTCCAGAACCATTCCCCGTGAGCACCTCCACTCTCCCGGAAAAAGGGTGGGTGCCATCGGGATGCTCCTCCTGCAGGGGTACCGCTGAGATCCCTGCGTATGTGCCTTCAGGAAGACTCATACCTTATAATGCTGCGATGAGGCGTTCTTTATTTTTCTTTAACTCGTAGCGGACACGTCCTACGTTCGCTTCGTTGCTTGCCACCACTGCAATCAGTTCATCCGCTGAAAGGGGGGACATGATAATCGGGCCGTGATCAAGCTCAACAAGCATCTGGTGGAGCTCCCCCTTGCCGAGTTCTTTCCCCATGGCTTCAGAAGTACCCATACCGGTTGATGCCATCGCACCAAGGGCATCGATATCCATTTTTCCTGACACTGCACTCTCGATCACAAATCCGTCGCGACCAACAACTACTGCAGCATTCACACCATCAATCTTCAAGAATTCTCCTAAAATTTGTTTCAGCATTCATGCCACCTACACTTATAAAGCATCTTTCTTGATATATAAAAATAAAAATGTTTGCTCTATCGATACGCAGGATCCTTGGGATTATTCGCTGCCCAATGGAATGAAATTATGGCTCAACGTTACCAATACAATTATGAATAGAGGAGTAGTGATCTTTAATAATGCAACTTCCCCGTGGCACGTTTCATTCCATGAAAAAAGGCATGAAAATTGCTCTCATCGTAAATAGCCTCAAGGAAGAAGGTTTTACCGGCTCCTGTTCGATTGCCTGCGGGGACCATGCAATCGATCTTGTTGTGAAAGAGGGAAATATTCTGCTCGCCAGTTGTGACGCTTCCTGTGGAAATAATGCCATGGAAATAATAGGAACACTGTATGAGCAGGCTGCGGACGCATCCCTGGCTGACCTGACGCAGGCACAGATGAAACTCACCCTTGAATTCAATGAACAATGCAGGGTCAGCCAGAGACGGGAGACTCCTCCAAAGGCCAAGATCCCTTCTGGTGAAGAGATGAAAAGCGTCCTGATCGATAATTCTCAGAATGCCACACCAGCGAATCGCGAAAGAGAGAGAGAAAAGATCATAAAACCCGTATCCCGACCCATTGAGCAGAGACCACTGATACAGAAAATTCCACCTGCTCCACTTCAACATACTCCCCCTCAACCTGAACCTTCCCGACAATCCCTAACAACTCCATCCCCAACTCCATTCACCACGAAGAACAGCCCAGTTGACATATTCGCCCGTGAAGGAGAAGATGTGACCATGGTGGACAGGGATCTCAATGCCCTTGATTCGATGGACCTCAATACCATGAGCAATAAGATCCGTGAAAACTGTAAGATCATGGTTGAAAAATTGCACCTGGAACATCTTATGGAACAACAGAAGGATTGAAGGGATTTTATCATGGAAATCATAAGCTACGACACTTTCCTGCTGCTGGTACTGCTCATCCTTGTCGGGATTGTTTTGTTCCTCTCGCTTGTGATTGCGATATACGTAATCCGGCTCTCACGGAGGATAACAGACCTGGAGAAGAAGGATGCCCGGGCTGTTAAACCGGCCGTACCCCGGTCGGTTGCGAAGAGCAAGGCAGATGTCGCAGTACCACGCCCGGAAACAACCGCATTTACACAGGAAGTCACTCAGAAAGTCCAGACTCCTCCAAAGACTGAAGTAAAGAAAAAATTCGATGTGAACACCGACGCGCCTGATATCCCCACAGGAATAAAAAACCTGTGTACCCTGTACGGCCTCGATTCTCTCACCGTCTCGTCACCCGATGGACTTGTCATAGCATCATCGGGACATCCCTCAGCAGTCACGGAGGCGGCCCAATTCAGTTATGCCTTCCAGACGGGAGCACCAATTACTGATGAAGGCGTTTTTGTATTCCCTGTCGATTATCATGCGAGTCCACTTGTGGGCATCCTTCGCAGTCAGGGGACAATACAGGATTCCTTGCTTGAAGCAATGAAAAAAGATCTCGAATTAATTCTTGAAAAATGGATTTGATGATGTGCCATGTATTGTTCATTAACCTTAAATAAGCACGCAGTCAAACAAAACTCAATGGAGGGTTGAATGGTCAGGGTATTTACCGTTGCATCCGGAAAAGGGGGGACCGGAAAAACCACAACAACAGTCAATCTCGGCACGAGTCTGGCCCAGTTCGGGAAGAACACCATTATCATGGATGCCGATATCGGGATGGCAAACCTTGGATTGGCCCTTGGACTCGAGGATGCACCGATAACACTCCATGAGGTTCTTGCCGGTAAAGCCAATATCCACGAAGCTATCTACGATGGCCCGGCAGATGTAAAGGTTGTCCCAAGCGGGATATCACTCCAGGGATTTCAGCAGGCAAATCCGGAACGACTCAAGGACGTCCTGAAAGAACTCGTGGAGGAATGTGATTTCCTCATCATCGATGCCCCCGCAGGTATCAGCCGTGACGGTGTAATACCACTCGCTGTGGCTGATGATGTGATCCTGGTGGTCAACCCTGAGCTCTCTTCTATCGTTGATGCATTAAAGACCAAGATACTCACGGAAGTCGTCGGGGGACACGTGCTCGGTGTCATTATCAACCGCGTGGGTACTGAAAAGACAGAGGTCGTGAAGCAAAAGATGGAGAAAGTGCTCGGGGTTCAGGTGATAGGAACGATTCCTGAAGACCCGAATGTCAGGAAGGCTGCCTCCTTCAAGACACCTGTCGTAATCAAGTATCCTTTATCCCCTGCATCGGTGGCCATCAAGAACCTGGCAGCGGAACTCGCAGGAATCCCGATAGAACAACGAGGGGCAGAGACCCAGGATAAATTCATCGAGAGATTTGCAAAAGTACTGTTCAGGGGGAAAAAATGACGCTGGAGATGATCCTGCTCATCGTCAGCAGCCTGGTTATTCTGTTCCTCCTTATTCTTGTCGTCTTTATGTATATCAGGATTCGACAGCTGGTAAGGGATTTCGAACTGCTCGAATCACAGATTATGGTCACAGATTCAGAATTTGACGCCCTGATGCAGAATGTTGATGAGATAGGACATCTCAAGATCTGATGCACCAGCGAGAATCCGCCCTCTCTCTTTTTCATCATCCCTGGAGCCAAGAACCGATTCCCGTATGTTTGAGCAAAGGGTATGAAAAAAATTATGAAAAAGGTTGCACCTTATGATTCATCTGAAAATTGTTGGAAACTCTCCATCCCATTTGCCAGTGTTAAGTGGAGTAGCGAGATATGAAGAGTGAATTTTAGGATTCACTCTGCCCTGTTTTTAATCTGGAACACGCAGTGCTCGTCTCCCTTTGACCTGCACTTAACCTCCCTGGCCTGGACTTTTATTCCGAATGCACCTTCAACAATGCCGGCGAGAAGCCCGGCAGTGCAGTAACAGACGTTTTTCCCGATATTCCCGAAGGACTCGGACTCAACGGTATGGGAGAGGGTAATCGTCTTTGTCTTGGTGGCCTCGTCCCACTCCTCCTTGACTAAGTTGAACCAGCCCATCTGGGAATAGAAGGCAAACGCCATGTCGCAGATTGTCTTGGGATTGATCTTTCGCAGTTTCTCTTCCATTAACGGGCCGTAGACAATCTCTTCAGGAATTCCGACAAAAAGGATACCTATGATCTCATCTGCGGAATTCCTGATTGGCTCATACGCCACGACCATCTTTTTCCCAACCACATCTGCAGTGCCATAATAGGTCTGCCCTTTGTTGATCACGGCATCGTAGACAATACTTGAAATCTCAGTTCCAACAGCCCGCTTGCCGTCAGCCCCAACAACGTTGGTAGATACACGGATAGCCTTATCACCGACTTTCTGGAAGACGGTAGCCTTGCTGCCCAAGTCCTTTTCAATGGAATCGACAACCTCAAAGTTATTGTTGACGATATGGCTGCCAAACGCAATCTGGCCTCCGGAAACTGAAGGAGCCCCGTGTGCTGCGAAACGGCTGTGCAGCTGGTTGAGATCCGCGTCAAGCTTGGTCCTGGAGAGGTCATATGAGATACTCATTTTCTTGTAGTGTTCCACATTCTCCTTTCCCATGTCCATGTAGGCACGGTAGTTGACCCCGCTTGCCGGCGCCTCTCCCATGGTCTTCTTCAACGAATTGGTCATGGACGTGAAGATGAACCGGGGCATCATGACAACCGGTTCATCCATGAGGGAGATCTTGCCCTCCAGGGGCTTATGTTCAATGAATTCGGTGATGGCCGAATCGCCCTTGACCACCGCTTCGGCCTTGAATTTCCAGCTCGCGGGAACCTGATCTGCCTGGAACGTACAGTATTCATCACCCTTCGCATGGCAGGTCTTCTCAAGGCAAAACCAATTTTTCCCGGTAATCGCCATCAGGATTCCTTCGATCCATCCCTGGTGAATCCCACAGACGGGCATCTTCCAATCCTTGAGGATCTCAGATTCAAACGTCTTCTTGCACCTGAGCACTATCCGCTTGTCACTGGCTTCAACGAGCTCGAAGGGAGCTCCCCACCCCTGCTGGTGCTGGAGCTTGAAGACAAGCATCAGGAATTCCTCGGGTTTCAGGTTCATTCCGAGTTTCTTCAAAAGGTTGTTGAGACCGACGGAGCCCTTGCCCACAGAACGGAAAATCTTGCGCATGGCCTTATTGGCAAGTTTCTTATCCAGGTTGGCTTCGTACATCTCATACAGAGCTTTTATGAGATAATTCGGGTTACTTGCAGTCCTTACTCCAAAACAGGTGGTGACTCCTTCAGCAGGGTTCATCTGCATATAGGCAGAAATATCCTTGCTCCCATTGAGGATGGCCTCAAAATCTTGTTTATCCATTGTTTCAGACTCCTCAAACCAGATATCTGCTGTGCACTCAAATAAAATTGGTGTATGCTGGCCACCCCATCCCCATGTCGGGGATATCATGGGGAGCAGGAAAATCAGGAAATATCCAGGGTCACAATCTGGTTGAGAAGCCCTGCATGAAACTCGAACTCGTATACCCGCGTGGAGAGGTCTTTTTCATGGACCACACACTCATACTTCCCAAAAAGCAGCCTGAATGATACTTTCCCCTCTGAACTTGTAGTATCGCTGCCTATGACCTGGCCAGCTCTCCTGATCGAGATTCGGCGACCCTGCACTGGGTTGCCCCCCATGATCAGCTTCATGGCAAAGATGCCGGCTCCGGTCTCGCCAACCTTCTTCATCTCAGGAATGTCGCATGCTTTTCCCCTGTTGAAAAGGTTCCTGTCAAAGACACGACATCCCAGCGTGATGCGCTCGATAAGGGGAGGATCCTCGGGGTAGAACATGAACTGCTCATTCCCTTTCAGGAGGTAGATGGCCTTGTTCCCAAACAGGCATCCCTTGTCATCGTAAAGGATTGCGCCATCAGGTTCCCCTTCATAAAAGAGGATGTACCACTCCTGACGCTTTTCCGCAGATTTTCCAATGCCACAAAGAGCGTTGTTTTTTGCCTTTTCAAGAAGCGCCTGCAGGGAATAAGGTCCCTCCCCGGATGAACCTTCAAGGACCGATTCCAGAACCTCCCTGCTGGTCATAGTGTATCAAACCCAGTCGATCTCATCTGCCACTGCCATGATTCAACCATGGGCGGATTTATCAGCGAGCGTATCCGGGACATTGTATCTTACTCGCGAAATGGAGAGAATTTCCAGATGCCGCTCCATGGCGCGGCGGTGGGACCATGCATAAGAACCTGCACGACTCATATGTACCTGTATCCATGATAATCCCTCTGGCCATAGGTGCGGCAGCCGTGTTATGTACTTTTTGTTACGCGTCTTACCGCGACCTGAAAGAGAGGAGAGTTCCCTTTGCCACATGGTATCCAATGCTGGCAGTCGCAATCCCAATGGCGTTCTGGTTCTATATGGGTGTATGGACCCGGAACGGATGGGAGACCGTTGCATATTTTCTCATCCTCACCATCATCTTCTCAGCCGTATTCTACCTTTTCGCATGGGTCAACCTTTTCGGGGGGGCAGATGCATGGGCTCTCATATTCCTTTCCGCATCAGTCCCTGCGTTCCCACTCGAACCTCTCACAGGATATCCTCCACTTGGGTTCTTTCCATTCACTGTTCTTGTGAATGCGCTTATCCTGAACCTTTTCACTCCTCTTTTTCTTTTCATGAGGAATCTCTTCAAAGGCCACCGGGCCCCATTTCCGTATATGTTCCTGGGTTTCCCCCTGCCCTCGGACTCATTGCCAAAAGCCTATGGATTCATCATGGAAGAGATTGAAGAAGAGGCGGACGGCTCACTGAAAAGGCGTTTTATACGCCCAGGGGAAGCATTGCAGAAGATGGTATCCGGGAAGAAGAGGGTCTATACGAAGGAACTGCGCCTCCACCCGGAGAAATATACCCATGAAATGGCCCTGTATTCGAAGGCGGGGCACGTCTGGATCTCCTACGGGATACCATTCATTGTTCCCCTCACGGCAGGGATGATTTCTGCTCTCTTCTTCGGAGATATCCTCTTCTTTGCGATGAAAATCCTGGCTGGTGTCTAGCGTGCTCAGACTAAACTACAAGGACGGACTTGTCCCGGTCGTGGTGCAGGATGCTTGTACCCGGGATGTATTGATGGTGGCGTATGCCAATGCACAGGCGGTTGAACTCACCAGGGAGACCGGTTTTGGCCATTACTACTCCCGGAGCAGGAAGAAATTGTGGAAGAAGGGTGAAGAGAGCGGACACCTGCAGAGAGTGCTCCGGGTTCTTGTTGACTGCGACGAAGATTGCATCCTTTACGAAGTTGAGCAGTCAGGGGCAGCCTGCCATATGGGATACCGATCCTGCTTCTTCAGGACTGTTGACGGGGAGATCGTGGCAGAAAAAGTCTTTGATCCCGACATGGTATACCAGAAGAAGACCCCTTCCTCGTCTTCATGACCGGTTCGGGGAGTTCCCCAATACCTCCGTCTGTTTTCCGGATGAACAAGATGGGGATTCTCCACCTCTTTTTTACCTGACAGAACTTTCATGTATTTCCTCGAGTAATAATAATCGTGGACATAATACAGAAGGACGGGGGGCCATATACACTGCTGATGAAAGATACCTCCAGTGGCAAAAATACGCCCGATACCCGCCAGAATCCACAAAATAGAACCAAAAAAACAGGTGAGGCTTTTGAAAGTAGTACCGGATACAAGTGTCGTAATAGACGGTCGCATCACCTCCATGATACAAACTGGAGAATATAAGGGTGCATCAATAATAATCCCGGAAGCAGTGGTCGCAGAACTCGAAGCACAGGCAAATCAGGGACGGGAAATAGGATTTTCGGGGCTGACCGAGCTTCAGGCGTTATGCAAACTTGCAGAGGAAGGCACTATTGAGCTCAAGTTCGTGGGCGTGCGTCCAAGCCTTGAACAGGTAAAGCTCGCCAGCGGCGGAGAGATCGATGCCCTTATTCGAAATGCTGCGATCGAGAACAATGCAAAGTTCATCACAAGCGACGTGGTCCAGGCCGAGGTTGCCAAAGCCAAGGGGCTCGATGTGATTTACTTAAAGCCCCAGGTCGAGGGGTTCACTCCTCTTGGTATCGACCAGTTCTTCGATGAGCATACCATCGCCGTCTATCTCAAGGATAGAGTGTCCCCGATGGCCAAGAAGGGGACGGTCAAAGAGATGCGCCTTCTGAAAATTAGGGATCAGGTCAGCACTGACTACGAGTTGAGAAACCTTGCCCAGGAGATCCTGGAGAGGGCAAAACGCGATCCTGACGGCTTCATCGAGCTTGAGAAGAGGGGAGTGACAGTCGTCCAGATCGGATCCATGAGGATCGCCATCACACGAAGGCCATTTTCAGATGGGATGGAGATCACTGCAGTCCGCCCGATTGCTGATGTGAGCCTTGAACAGTTCAACAAAGCAAATATCATCAAGACAAGAATTGTCGGGGATAAGTGTGGCCTCCTGATTGCAGGCCCACCGGGCGGAGGTAAGACTACCCTTGCCCAGAGCATTGCTACCTATCTCGCGGACCATGGATACGTAGTCAAGACGATGGAGGCCCCACGCGAGCTTCAGGTCCCGGATCACATTACCCAGTATACCTCGCTTGACGGTAGCATGGAGAACACTGCGGATGTTCTCATGCTGGTAAGACCCGATTTTGTCATATTCGATGAACTTCGGAAGAACGAGGATTTCCGGGTCTTTGCCGACATGCGCCTCGCTGGAATTGGGATGATAGGGGTCATCCATGCAATCGGTGCACACGATGCCCTTCAACGCTTCTCGGACAGGGTTGATTTCGGTGTTCTCCCTCAGATCATCAATACTATCATTTTCGTCGATAAGGGAGAAATTACCAACATCTACGATGTCGGTTTCACCATCAAGGTACCCGAAGGGATGTCCTCAGAAATCAACCTCCGGCCCGTGACCACGGTCTCCGATTATGAGACCGGCGATCTGGTCTTTGAGATCTTCAAATACGATGGCGAGACCATCGTGATGCCCGTCATGAATCCTATCGCAGCACCTGCACCCCTGAAATCCCCGGCAATGCCAAAAGAGGAGGAGAATACACAATGGAAGATCCTCGAGAAAGAGATCCAGAGGGAGATCGGACGGTATACCGACGGGTACGTGGATGTTCACATGCTCTCTGACTCAAAAGCAGTGGTCTATATAGAGGACAAGGATGTTCCGGCAGCCATCGGCAAGGGAGGTAAGAATATCGCTGCAATAGTGAACAAGGTGGGAATTGGTATCGACATCAGGCCCAGGACCGAGCTTGAAAAGGCACCAGCACCTCCCACTCAGGAAGAAGAACTGCAGCTCGGCGGCGGGGTGAAGATACGCATGGACAAGAAGCAGCTGGCCATTATCTGCCCTGAGCAGGGCGGGAAGATCGTGGATGTCTTCTCGGGAAAGGAATACCTGTTCACCGCGACGGTCAACGACTCCGGGGAGATCCACCTTGCCAAGAATTCAACGATTGCACTCGAGCTCATCAAGCGATACAACGAGGGCGACATCATAAAACTGAGGCCGGTATAACCATTTTCTTTTATGTAAAAATTACGGAGAGGGTGAGAGGACTTGAGCCTACCTGAAATGCGGCAGCTTGAGGAAGCTGCCCTGAAAGAATGGGAGCATGCATTTGAATCTGATCCAGGAGAAAAAGAGAAATTCTACCTCACTGTAGCGTATCCCTACCCGAGTGGCGCCATGCACGTCGGTCATGGTAGGACCTATATCGTCCCTGATGTGATTGCCCGGTTCTGGAGGATGAGGGGTCGCCAGGTTCTGTATCCCATGGCTTTTCATGTCACCGGAGCACCGGTGATCGGAATATCAAAAAGGATTGCGAGAGGTGATGAGAAAGCCATCCATCTCTACCGCGATCTCTACAGGGTCCCCGAAGAGACCCTTAAGGAGTTTGTGAACCCCCTCACGATTGTCCGGCATTTCTCGGAAGAATACCAGCGGGTCATGACTGCGTGCGGGATATCCATTGACTGGAGGCGCCGTTTCACCACTGTGGATCCCCAGTACAGCAAGTTCATAGAATGGCAATGGAAGCATCTTGGAGAAGGGGGCCATGTCAACAAAGGGGCGCATCCCGTGCGTTTCTGCCCCCAGTGCGACAACCCTGTGGGGGATCACGACCTGCTTGAGGGGGATAAGGCTGAGATATTGAAATTTGTACTGGTGATGTTCCGGTGGAAGGACTCATTCATCCCGACTGCCACCCTGCGCCCCGAGACCATCTACGGTGTGACAAACCTGTGGGTGAATCCTTCCGTCACCTATGTCAGGGCATTGGTCGATGGCACTCCCTGGATTGTGAGCCGTGAGGCTGCCAACAAGCTCGCCCTCCAGGACCATACTGTCACAATCGTGGAGGACATTCCCGGCACTACCCTCGTGGACCAGATCGTCAACCACCCCCTCTGTGGAGATGTCCGGATTCTCCCCGCAACATTCGTGGATCCTGATATGGCAAGCGGAATTGTCATGAGCGTCCCGGCGCATGCACCCTTTGATTACATTGCACTCAGGGATCTGCAGGCAAGAGGAAACTACAAGGAGATACAGCCGGTTGCCCTGATAAAAGTCCCCCGCTATGGTGAATTCCCGGCAAAAGACGCGGTGGAAAAGGCGAAAATTGTTGACCAGAATGATCCCAGGATGGACGCCCTTACGCAGGAGGTGTACAGTGCTGAATTCGCATCAGGGCAGATGCTGGAAAAATACGGCGGTGAGATGGTCCGACAGGCCCGCGAGAGTGTCGGAGCCCTGATGATCGATTCATACCATTCTTCGGTCATGTACGAATTTGACAGCCGGCCTGTTGTCTGCCGTTGTGGCGGGCGTGTGTATGTGAAGATTCTCCACGACCAGTGGTTCCTCCAGTACAGCGATCCCGCCTGGAAAGCACAGGTAGCAGCCCATCTGGCAGAAATGTCACTTGTCCCCCCCGAAGTCCGTGCGGAATTTGAGCGTACGATTGACTGGCTGAAGGACTGGGCCTGCACCCGGAAGGTTGGTCTTGGCACGAGACTGCCCTGGGATCCAGACTGGCTCATTGAGCCTCTCAGTGATTCGACCATCTACATGTCGTACTATACGATTGCCCACCACCTGAAACAGTTCAATCCTGAGGATCTCACTCCCGAAACATTTGACTTCCTCTTCCTCGGAAAGGAATCTCCCAACCTCAAAAACAGGGGTGCGCTGGAGATGATGCGAAAGGAGTTTGAGTATTGGTACCCCTACGACTACAGGTTCTCTGCAAAGGATCTCATATCCAACCATCTCACATTCCAGCTCTTCCACCATGCAGCAATATTCCCGAAAAAGAGCATGCCACGGGGCATGGTGGTCTTTGGAATGGGACTCCTGGAAGGTGCCAAGATGTCATCCTCAAAGGGAAACGTATTTCTGCTTGAAGATGCGCTCCGCGAGTTCGGAGCAGACACCGTCCGCATGTTTCTCGTGGGAAGTGCAGAACCCTGGCAGGACTTTGACTGGAGAAAGGAACTGGTCTATTCAACCCGCAAGCAGATAGAGAGATTCTGGAACACGATAGAAGAGAGTTCCATGTCCGGTAGCCTTACTACGGATGTGGACCTCTGGCTTATTTCAAGGCTCCAGCAGCACATCCAGAAGGCAACAGAAGCTCTCGAGCGTTTCCAGACGCGTCAGGCACTTCAGGAGGCATTCTATTCCATCGAATCAGACCTGAAATGGTACCGGAAGCGCCTCCCGGAAGGAGTGGCCGGAGGGAGTGCACTCCGCGAGCTCCAATCTGTCTGGATCCGGCTCCTTGCCCCGGTTATTCCATTCACCTGCGAGACAATGTGGAAGAAGACGGGTGGAGAAGGACTGGTCTCGTTTGCACCCTGGCCCATTGCAGATATGTCAAAGACGGATCCAAATCTCGAACTTGCAGAAGAGTTACTGCTCAGGACAATAGAAGATATCGAGTCTATCCGGAAGGTTATCCAGATAACTCCTTCGTCAATCACCATCTGCACTGCTCCCTCCTGGAAAAAAGGCGTGTTCGCCGCTGTCGCAACTGCTCCTGACAAGAATACCGTGATACGGGAGATTATGAAAGACGAGCAGATGCGCAGGAAAGGAAAATCTGCCCAGGACACGGTAAAACAGTGCATCACGCTGATTCACAGGCTCCCTCCTGCACTCGTGGAGCAGTATCTCAGAGCGGATATGGATGAAATGAATGTATTCCAGAAAGCCCGTGAATTTCTTGAGAGAGAATGCTCAGTCAGCGTGGAGATTGTGGATGCGGGGGAGAGCACGCATACCAAGGCATCTGCAGCGCTCCCCTTCAAACCAGCGATCGTGATGGAGTGATATTAGTCGGGTTCCACACTTTTTGATTTTTTCACCCTTTCCTTCGTGGAATACCCCGTGACTTCATCAAGATATCGCCGGAAACGCCGGTTGGTATCAAGGATTACCTCATCGGTTGCACCGGTATCAGATACGGTGTTGACAAGGAGTGTCTTCCCCTCCTTTCCACATGAGACATCGAGCATCTTCAATGCCCCGTATGTGATCCTGAAGTGCCCGGCGTCCCTTACTGGAACAACGCCAAAGCATTCTTTCAGCTTGATACCGATGGTCTCCTGGAGATTCTTCGTATAGCCCCGCTTTACAGGATATTCTTGCATAATACTTTTTTAGGTGTATGAAATATGTTAATCTAATGTCATCCGACCCAGACAGCGATATAAAGATCTTCTCGAAGCCTCTTTCCAGCCACGGCTCATCTGTTCTTATGGGATTCCCGGGGAGCGGGCTTGTGGGAAGCATCGCACTCCAGTACATGATCGATCAACTGGAATTTGAGCAGATCGGGAGCATCAACAGCAAGTATTTCCCCCCTCTTGCGATGATGAGCAAGGGTGTCGTCAATGTGCCTGTCCGTGTATACGAAAAAGGTAATATTGTCTCAATTATTGCTGATATCCCCATCCACCCGAATATATGCTATGAGGTTGCCAGCGGGATCATGGACTGGCTGGAACCATTCTCTGTCAGGGAAGTGGTTGCCATTGCGGGTATCATCACCAATGAACCGGAAAAGAGGGTTTTTGGGGTGGCAAGCAACGAACAGGCTCTTTCCCGGATTCAGGATGCCACCATAATCCTCCCTGTCGGCAGCATCTCGGGAATTGCAAGCAGTATTCTTACCGAATGTAAGATCCGCAATATCGCAGGATACGGACTCCTCGGCGAGACTATCAACGCCCCGGATCCAAGGGCGTCGGCAGCGGCGATTGAGGTTCTCAAGAAGATGTATGATATCGACCTTGACGTGCAGCCATTGATCGAACAGGCTGAAGAAATTGAGTCGACGATGCAGAAACTGGCCGAACAGGTGAAGACTGCCGAGACCATGCCCAAGAAAGAGCAGCTTCCCATGTACGGGTGATACAGATGAAGTGCCTTGCATTAACCGGGATCGCCCCTCAGGTGATCAGAGAGCTCCAGGAAGGAAAGGCCCGAACCCTGGAACTACAGAGTACGCATAACGTGGTGACCCTTGCCGGAATACCTGCTGGTTCGCTGGTGTTCATGACTGCGGTGGACATGGAGGATCTCTCCCCCGGGGATTCAGGGATCATCGTGGAAATTATTACGGTGAGCATTACCATGAAAAGGATAATGGAATATGCGCATGGCCTCCATTATGAAGAACGTGAACGCATGTCCGCACGAATAAAGGTGAAATGTGCAGGATCATCTACTGTCAAGAGCGTAACGTTTGAAGGGATGATACAGCCTATTACTGTCGAAGTGCTGAAATCTGCATGCTATCATGCGGGATAACGAATGCCCGTTTTTTCCCATGACATCAATTTTCCTCCATTATAATCCTGCACTGGCACCATTATCGGAACGGTCAGGTATTGCCCAGGGATAAGGAATATTTATTTCAGTGCCTGAATGAAGTAGTACGTGCATCATGCCCCACACTCAACTCTTGAATCGTGCAATTGATGATCCCAAAATCTGGAAGAGATCGGGAAACAAATTATTCAAGAGAGGATTATACAAGATTGCACTGAAATTCTATGCCAGGGCAATTGAATTGAATCCCGGTTTCATTGAGGCATGGAACAACCTGGGGCTTTCATTTCTGAAGATAGGCAAAATCGAAGAGGCCAGACGTTGTAACGAAAAAGTCAGAGAACTGAAACAGATCTCTGTGGTATCCAGGAAAGACGCTCCAACTCCTGCGAGTAAAGAGGACGATTCTCTGTATTCTTTCAGACACTCAAAGTCACAAACCCTGATGAATGATAATTTCTGGTACGCATTCTGTATTGCCATCCTGGGGGGCATGTGCCTTGTAATACTGAATATCAACAACCCGATTGATACCCAGCTCCAGACACTGGGTTTTATCCTTGGTCTCTCTGCATTGTGTTTTATCGTACTATTCCTGCTCCTGCAATTCGTACTGCGCATCCCAAAAAAATGATATTTTTCCTTCAGGTACAAAACAACGATTAATTATCCACAGATCCAATATTATACCAGAGGAATGGGGCTTGTGGCTTAGCCAGGATAGAGCGCCGGGCTTCTAACCCGGATGTCGAGGGTTCGAATCCCTCCAGGCCCGTCACGCAGTTCTCTTCTTCAGTTACATCTCAAATCCCTGTTTTCAGTACTGTACATT
>CAYNXS010000003.1:0-16343 GCA_964401215.1 uncultured Methanolinea sp.
AGGATTGCACACGGGAACCTGTCTGGCGGGAGGAGTGTTCCATATCCTCTCCTCACTGACAGGGCAAGTGCTCTTGACTGGACAGGCCTCTGATTGATGCTGATAAAAATCTGGTAGGGATTCTGCCTTGAGAGAGAAGGGAGTGAGATAACTCCCTCAACCTGCACAAAAGAACCTGAATAACGGACCGGGATGAGCGCCCCGGCAACGGAGGTCCCAAAGAGATGCAGCGCGGCGTCATGGACAGTCCCTCCGGGAGACTGGATCAGGACCCTCCTGTTATGAAGAACACGGAATGAGACATCCGGCCGGGAGAGGATGACACGCTCCATGCTTCCCGTGATATACGCCATTTCTGCGGCAAGTGAACGCATGAATTTCTTCCTGGCGGGGGTATTAAAAAAGATCTCATCCACTTCAATGCACGTCCCCTCAGGACAGCCAGCAGCCCCCTTTTCGATTACCCTCCCTCCCTCGTTCACGATTCTCACACCATCGATGGTTCCACCCCTCTTCCGTGTGGTGAGTGTCAGCCTCGAAATTGCCGCGATACTCGCGAGAGCTTCGCCACGGAACCCGAGGGACCCGACCAGGGCGAGATCGGAGAGGCTTCGTATCTTGCTCGTTGCATGGGCAGTACATGCTAGATCCGCATCCTCCTGATCCATCCCTGATCCGTTATCCGAAACCCGGATTCTCGTGATGCTTCCCTGGCGTGAAGTGATCTCAACCTCTATCCTTCCAGCCCCTGCATCAAGTGCGTTCTCGACGAGCTCCTTCACGATTGATGCCGGGCGCTCGATAACTTCCCCCGCTGCGATTCGGGAGATGGTCTCCGGGTCAAGAACTCTGATCTCCCCTGGACTTGCAATGTTTTCCACGCTTCACCGTCCCCTGTCCCGGGATTTTTTCTGGAGGTCATAAAGGAGCGAGAGTGCTGAGAGCGGGGTCATGTCATCGAGATTCATGTTTTTCAGGGTTTCAAGCACGGGGTGTGAATGAGAGTCAAGATCGGACACATCGGGAAGCAGCATCTGGGTATACCGCGTTACACGGATGCCTCCTTTCCTCCCGTCAGGGATTTTCCCCCCCTCTTCAAGGAGTTCCCTGGCCCTTTCGGTCACGCTTCCCGGGATTCCCGCAAGGGCAGCCACGTGGATCCCGTAGCTTCTGTCCGTAGCCCCCGGGATGATCTTCCTGAGGAACACGACATCTTTTCCGGTGTCTTTCACGGCGAAATGGAAGTTCTTCACCCTTGAGAGATCTCCTTCAATAGTCACGAGCTCGTGGAAGTGGGTGGCGAAGAGTGTCCGGGGGCCTCCCGATCTCTTCCCGTGAAGGTATTCAAGTACCGCCCTTGCGATGCAGAGTCCGTCAAGAGTGCTGGTGCCGCGTCCGATCTCATCGAGAATCACGAGGCTCTTTTTACTCACGTTATTCAGGATATTTGCGAGTTCGAGCATCTCGACGAGAAACGTGCTCTGCCCGCTGGAGAGGTCGTCAAACGCTCCAACTCTCGTGAAGATCCTATCCACAATCCCGATCCTGGCATATTCTGCAGGCACAAAACTGCCTGTTTGGGCCATAATCACAATAAGCGCTGCAGCCCGCATATACGTGGACTTCCCTGCCATGTTCGCACCGGTGATGATCAGGATCTGGTCCTTCTCGCTCGAGAGATCGAGATCATTGGGAACGAATGTACCCTGCATTCCCTCTTCAACAACAGGGTGGCGCCCTTCCCTGACGAGAAGATTTGACGAGTCATCGACAACAGGCCGGCAGTAATGGCCGGATTCCGCAACACCGGCGAGTGCGGTGACGACATCAAGATGAGCTATTCCCCGTGCGGTTGATTGTAAATCAGGCACTGCATCTTTCAGCTGTTCCAGGAGTTGCCTGTAGACCTCTTGTTCAAGGATGAGTTGCCGTTCATCGGAGGATGAGATGACGGCTTCTTTCTCCTTGAGTTCAGGGATGGTGAAGCGCTCCCCGGTTGAAGTGGTCTGCTTTCTCTGGTATTCAGGAGGGACGAGTGCCAGGTTTGGGCGCGTGACCTCGATATAATATCCAAAGACCGAGTTGTAGGCCACCTTGAGAGATTTTATCCCTGTCCTCTCCCGTTCCTTTTGCTGCAATTCAAGGATCCAATCCCTGCCCGATGATGAGATCCCCCTGAGTGAATCGAGTTCCGGGGAGAATCCATCCCGGATTACTCCCCCGTTTCTTATGATCGCGGGTGGATCATCCACAATTGCAGCATTGATCGTCCCCCTGATATGTGAGAGATCACACAGCATCCTGCATGCGTCCCGGGAAAATTCCGGGAGTGTATCACCGGGATTGCCTTCAAGGATTGCCCTGATTCGCGGGATATTATCAAGGGACTGATCAAGGCTCCTGAGATCGCGGGGTCCCGCGTTTCCGAATGCGATCCTCCCTGCGATGCGGCTGATATCGGAACAACTGTGGAGAACGCGTGTAAGTTCCACCCTTACCGCAGTTCTGGTCAGGAAATACTCCACAGTATCAAGCCGGGCATTGATCGCATCGACCTTGACGAGAGGCTCGCAGAGCCATTGCCTCAGGAGGCGGCTCCCCATAGGTGTCGCCGTCCGGTCCATCACAGAAAGGAGCGTCCTTCCGTGTTCTCTATCCCGTATCCCCCGTACAACCTCCAGGTTCCGGAGCGTGACGGCATCCAGCAGACAGACCTCCTGTGTATGGTGAACCGATATCATAGTGATCTGGGGGAGGTCCGATCGCTGGGTCTCCTTTGCATACAGAAGCGCAGCCCCCGCAGCTTGCATGGCTGCCGGGAGTTGCTCGAGGCCGTATCCATCGAGGCTTGCCACATGAAAATGCCTGATAAGTGCATCACGTGTCCTCTCAAGAGAAAACAATGCCCCATCAACCCTGGTCAGAACAAGGTTATGTGCGGTGAAAAACTCGATGAGATCGGGCGGGGCATCATCGGCAACCAGGCACTCTGCGGTTGAAAACCGGGCAATCTGATCCTGCAGCGAGGAAAAATTCTGTCCCTGGGAAAGGATAAGAGCGAAGAATTCCCCCGTGGTAATATCGAGGAATGATGCACCAATGTGACCGCTTTTCCTGTCCCGGTGAATTGCGACGAGATACTTGGCAGCAGGGGAGGGGAGCAGCAGCTCATCCATCACGGTCCCGGGAGTGACCACCCGGACAACCTCTCTTTTTACGATGCCCCGGGCCACTTTCGGGTCCTCGACCTGGTCGCAGACTGCCACCCTGTAGCCCTTCTCGATGAGCTTGGCAATATACCCGTTCACGGCGTGGCAGGGTACCCCTGCAAGAGGGATGCGGTTTCCCTCACGATCCCTGGATCGTGAAGTGAGTACGATGTCAAGTTCCCGGGATACTGTCTCAGCATCGGGGCCGAATGTCTCATAAAAATCGCCGATATGAAAAAGAAGAAGTGCGTCGGGATACCTGGACTTGATCTCCAGGTACTGGGCCATTGCCGGGGTGAGACGCCCCTCCCTGCTGTTGTTTGAATCGGCTCCCTTCTCCATTACCCATACTCTCCATCTCCCGAAAAGTTATGTCTAACGATCCCGAACCGGGCGAGACTGGATGAGGATGACTGAACCCTGGGGGAACGTAGGGGTTTCCTTGGAGAGAACATTCATGTAGAGAGTGTCCCCAATCCATCCCATGGATCTGTTCAGGAGATTCCGGACTGGGAAGAGGACGGGACAATGACCGGGAATAACAGGCTCGGGGATGAAGTGTCTCCGTATCTCAGGCAGCATGCGGGCAACCCGGTGGACTGGTTTCCCTGGGGAGATGAGGCGTTCACTCGTGCCAGAGAGCATGACAAACCGATATTCCTCTCGA
This sequence comes from uncultured Methanolinea sp., assembly GCA_964401215.1. Taxonomy (GTDB): domain Archaea; phylum Halobacteriota; class Methanomicrobia; order Methanomicrobiales; family Methanospirillaceae; genus Methanolinea_A. Next base: position 3,877 of record CAYNXS010000003.1, read on the forward strand.
TCGGGTATTCCACGTGCCACTGGTGCCACGTGATGGAACGCGAATCATTCTCCGATCCCGGGATTGCCGGGCTCCTGAACGAGCATTTTGTGTGTATCAAGGTGGATCGGGAGGAAAGGCCTGACCTCGATGCGCTGTACATGAACGCTGCAATTGCCCTTATCGGCACGGGGGGCTGGCCCCTCAACATTGTCCTGACCCCTGATCTCCACCCCTTTTACGCGGCTACCTATGTTCCGAAGGAGGGAAGGCCAGGAATGCCCGGCCTTCTCGAGATCCTGCCGGCATTGGCAAGGTACTGGAGAGAGAACAGGGAGAAGGCTGTCGCGACCGCCCAGCTCCTGGCAAAGGCTATCAGAGACTCGAATGAGTCGCGGGGGGGAAGGAGGGTAAGGAGAAGTGCCGCGGATCGGATGATCCAGGATCTCACGATCCAGTTTGACAGCCTCAACGGCGGATTCGGGCGCCCTCCCAAGTTTCCAATGCCCCACCTCAACCTTTTTTTACTCAGGTACTGGAAGTGGACCGGGAATGAGAAAGCTCTCCGCATGGCTGAAAAAACCCTCCTTTCCATGGCCCGTGGTGGCATCTACGATCACCTGGGGTATGGATTCCATCGCTATTCTACGGATGCCCGGTGGCTGATTCCCCATTTTGAGAAGATGCTCTATGATCAGGCTCTTGCTGCCATGGCCTACACCGAGGCATTCCTTGCAACCGGGAACCGGGAATTTGGCGATGTCGCATCGGGATGCATGGAGTACATCTGTTCCTCTCTGGCCTCACCACAAGGGGGTTTTTTCTCGGCAGAGGATGCCGACAGCGGGGGAGAGGAAGGTTGGTATTACCTGTGGACCCGGGACGAGATCTCCAGCCTCCTTGGGGATGAGGATCAACGCATCTTCTTCCAGGTATTCCCTGTCAGTAATCTGGGCAATTTCCATGATCCGGCTTTAAGGGGAGCATCCGGTCGTACCATTCTTCATATGGTACATACTGCTGATGAGGCTGCCCGCACTCTCTCGTTGGAGCCTGATGAAGTCAGGCAGCGACTTGAACATATACGCGCGATTCTTCTCCAGCACCGTGAGACCAGGGAAAAGCCATTCAGGGACGAGAAGATCCTCGCAGACTGGAACGGCCTTGCCATTGCCTCTCTCGCCTTGGTCTCCCGTGCCCTTGGAAATGAACAATTCCTCGATGCTGCCGGAAACGCGGCCTCGTTCATTGTATCCCGCATGCGCACCGATGATGGGGGGCTCTACCACCGCTTCAAGGATGGTGTTGCCGGAATCAGGGCGACCTCTGCTGATTACGCAGCAATGATATACGGTCTGATTGAGTTGTTCATCTCATCGGGAGATCCCCAGCATCTTGAGTCGGCACTCGCACTTGAAGAGTATCATGCAACCCATTTCTGGGATGCAAAAACAGGCGGATATTACACAACACCGGAGAATGCAGCAGATGTCTTTGCCCGGCAGAAAGAATTCACCGACGGGGCAATCCCCTCACCAAACTCCCTGTCCTTCTCTAACCTCACCCGCCTTGCGCTCCTGACCGGGGAAGAAAAGTTTTCAGGGAGAGCCGGAATGCTCTCCCGGCAGTATTCTCACCTGGTTGAGATGAATCCCTCCTCGTGCGGGATGTTCATGGCAGGGTATACACTCTCTGCCGGTCCCTTCCAGAGAGTGGTGATTGCAGGGAAGGGAACGGATCCCCTCTTCGAAAAAATGAGATCATTCCTCAATGGCCACTACCTGCCATTCACGATACCTGTTCTGAACGATGAAGATCGGGAGGATCGTATATCAGGGATACTTCCTGAAATAAGGGAATATGCATCTCGGGGAGATGCTCCTGCAGCCTATGTCTGTTCAATGACCTCCTGCCAGGACCCTGTCAGCAGTGTGGAGGACCTTGGAAACCTACTCGGAATTACCCAAGAGTGATTTCAGACAGAGTAGATCGGGAAAAAAAGTCAGAGATTCTTCAGGGCAACCATATCCATGACCCCGGTGAGTTTCCACACGAGGGATCGCTCTTCCATGGCAATGGCCTCGGGGGGATCCTGAGGAGAATGGCCCAGTGCTGCCAGGATATTCGTGGAAAGACGCTTCTCCTTGATCATGTCCACGAACTCCTGCCGGATGAGTTTCTTCTCGATGGAATCGGTAACCTCTTTTAGGTATCCCTGCATGCTGACAAATGTGTAACTGGAGAGATCTCGTGTATATTTCTCCACTTCAACCGCAACGTAGGGACTTTTCCTGAAGTATTCGAGTTTCTTTCCATACTTTGTTGAGAGGAAATAGAGGAACTTTCCGTCGAAGACGTAGAGAAATGGTGCGATATAGGGGTATTTTTCCCCCTGGAACGCTATACGGCAGATATACCCCTTCCCTATCAGGGAATCATATTCCTTCTTCTCCATCCTGGGGATCTTCACAATTTCCATAGGTATGTCGCATTGACAGTTACGATGTCCTTCAGATAAATATTGTGAATTATTGTCTCGCAAAATATCCACAATTTCATGTCTTTTTCTTTCCAGGGGCGGCGGCAGCCGGGAAGATCCGGGTCATCCCCGATCCAGAGCATAGCAGGGGAATATAAAGAGTATTCCGCTCCTTTCCCTGCGGACTGAATCCCTGTCCCGATTTTCATTGGAACTGTCCCCTGCCTTTTGCCTGGCAGGCAACAATACTTCAATATGGGACGAGAGAGACCTAAGCATACTGTGTGTGGAATGCACGGAAACTTCCCGGTAAAAGCCCTGCTCTTTGACATGGATAATACTCTCTTTGACCTTGTCGCAGCAAAACTCGAGGCATGCAGGGTCATAACAAAGGAGATAGGGGCAGGGTCGCCCGAAGTCCTCTTCTCATATTTCCTTCGCCGGATCAGGGGCTTCGAAGACCCGGAGAACATCCGTGATTTTATGGTCGATACCGCGACGTATTCAGATGACGTATATGCATGGTCGGTTGCAGCGTATCGCGACGTGAAACTCTCGCATATCGAGCCCTACCCCGGAGTCGTGGATACTCTCTCCGAACTGAAAAGGATGGAATACCCCCTTGTCCTTGTCACTGATGCCCACCACCGGGATGCACTCCCCCGCCTGCGGAAAACCGGTCTCAGAGAACAGTTCACCCATATCATCACGCATGACATGACGTGGGAGAAGAAACCAAGTCATATCCCATTTCTCTATGCCCTCCGGGCAGTCGGCATCCCGCCCCGGGAGGCAGAAAATGCGATGTTCATCGGGGACAGCCCGAGGCGTGACATTGCACCGGCACGGCAGATAGGGATGTATACGGCGTATGCGCGGTACGGGGATCGCTTCTCATCCACACGCAGCGATGGCGGTGCACATGTCGTGCTCGATGATTTCAGGAGGCTCCCGCGGGTGCTCGAAAACCCTGCGTTTAACCTTGAGAGGAGGAATGGATCATGTGCGGCAGGTTTACCCTAGCGCTCACGGTTGGTTTCGGGGAACGCTTCGGGGTTGACGAGTCTGTGCTCTCCCTATCCCCCCGGTACAACATTGCTCCCTCGCAGCAGGCACCGATCGTTTTCACGAACCCTGCCGGAGATCGGGTTTCTCTTCACATGACATGGGGGCTTGTTCCGACGTGGACACGAGACCTGACAGGTGCCCGCCCGCTTATCAATGCTCGCGCAGACACACTCGCGGAACGTCCATCCTTCAGCGGGCCGCTCGCCCGTCACCGCTGTATTATCCCTGCGACAGGTTTCTTCGAGTGGCAGAAGAGCGGAACTGTGAGGACCCCCTACTATTTCCGGCGGAAAGACCAGGACTTCCTCTCCTTCGCGGGACTCTACGATATCCTGAAAGGAAGGAACCCTCCCCTCTATACGTTCACCATCATCACGACGGATCCAAACCCTCTTGTGGCCCGCTACCATGATAGGATGCCTGCCATTCTCACCCTGGAGGACGAAGATCGCTGGCTGGCACCAGGCCCTATCCGGGAGAGTGATCTCTCTTCAATCCTCGCTCCCTGTGATGAGAGCCTGCTGGAAGCATATCCTGTGTCGAGAGCAGTCAATGATCCGTCCCGGGACAGCCCTGATCTCATCAGGAGAGCGGGAGACAGCACGCTTGACGTGTAATCTCCCAGTCCCTCAATCCATCACCTGACAAGGCAATCCTTCACCCTTGTTCTGACCTGCTCCCTCACACCAGCGACTGAACGGAGATCTGAAATCTGATCCATCCCGTCAACAAGGATCGGGCTCACAGGCATGACTCCCACGATTGAAAAGAAGGCCCCGGCAACAGCCTTCACACACCTGAAATTTTCCGTTCCGGTGCGGCCTGCAACCGCCATCAGAAGACCCTTTCCGCGCCCTGCCTGTCCCCCCAACGTTCTCTCTGCATGGAAAGCCAGGAATCTGTCCATAAGCGCCTTGAGACCTGCAGGGACCGTGTTGGTGTATACCGGGGTGCAGACGATCACCAGGCGGCTCCGGGATACGGCATCGATAACTTCCATCATGTCATCCTGGAATACGCATGTCCCTGTGTTGTAACACTGGTAACATCCAATGCAGGGATGAATATCCAGATCGTGGGGGAAGAGAACGGTCGTTTCTGCGCCTGCATCGCGGGCAGCGTCTGCTGCCCATGAGGAGAGGATGGCACAGTTTCCCGCCGGTCGCGGACTCCCCTGGATAATCACAATGCCATTACCGCGTTCTACTGTCCTTACCCCCGGGATGGGAGGGAGTGAGGAGATGAATGTGCCGGGATCGCGCAGGAGGTCCTCCTCCCATCTTCTTACCGTCTCTTCTGCCACATCCCTCCCATGCAGGTGTGTCAGGGGGGAGTATTCATAGGAGTTGGTCCGCATGACTCCCAGGATCTTGCCGTCAGAGGAAAGCTCCACGGTGAATCGTCTCATGCCGGGGTATATACTGGAGAGATCTTCCTCGCTCATCACGATGCGGAACACAGATCCAACAGCGTTAATCCTCCGATCCATGATGATCGTTGTGGCCGGATCCATTGAGCAGAAATGGGGGATTGCCGGGAATATACTTTCCAGTATCAAGGGATACTTTTATGATTACTTCAGGGGAGAACCCTTTCTTGATCTCTTTAATGTCCGCTTCACTGTCAGAGGAAATTCAGATACTGACCCGTCTTGCAAACGAGAGGGATGCCGGGGTTCGCGTGATATCCTCCCGCGATATCGTGGTTTCAGAGTGGGTGAGGTTCAAGTGTCGGTTCGGGTGCAAGGGGTTCGGAAAGCACATGAGTTGTCCTCCCTATGCACCGTCTCCGGAAGAGACCAGAAGAATGGTAAGGGAGTACGAAACGGGTCTTCTCATCAGGTTCGATGGCATCCCGGGTCACCGGGATCTCTCCCCGGATCAGATCCCAGAAGATTTCCATCCCTTCTTTCGCGATCTCATCCTCTGGGTGAACGGTACGGTCCATTTCCTGGAGAAGACTGCGTTTTATGACGATTTCTACAAAGCGTTTGGTTTTGGGGCATACCCCTGCATCTATTGCGAGCATGAGCACTGCGTCGCCGAGGAGCACCCGGGTATTGTCGATGAGAGCATGCGAAGGATGTGCCGGCACATGGACATGGTCCGCCCGAGCATGGAGGCAGCTGGCATCGACGTCTTTGCCACTGCACGGAATGCAGGCTGGACCCTGCATACAGTGCCGTGCAGGGATCTCCAGTATGGTATGATGGAACACGGGAATATCACCTCCATCGGTCTCGTTCTGCTTGAATGAACCGTGGATTTGCCTGGATACTCGCCTGGGGAAGCCAGTATCATGGGGGAGTCCCCTCTCCCGCAACCGTTTTGTTAGTTTCCCTGGGGCGGGAGAGATCCCTTCGTCTCTGTGAGAAGACTCATCGCTGTATCTTCTACTATTGCCGGGAATTTCAGGACGAGGTCTTCATGCTGTGTGAAGAAATGTGTGGATGGTTATTTTCCCTTCCTGAAAAAACCAAGGGGATCCCGCCAGTTGAGGGAGAGGGTGCCCCTTTTTTTGGGGAATACCCCCTCCCGTACCGATTTTATCTCTTCAACCGTGTAGAATGCACTGGGCTGGAATTCACTGATAAGACGCACCACTTCAGGCATATCCTCCCGTCTGCTTATCGTGAGAACAACCCTGACGGGGCCGCTTGCTCCCGTGGCATCCATGATCGTGACCCCGAAGTTATGAGCCCTCAATGCATCAACAAGTCCGGCTGCATCACGGTTTGTGATGATACGGATGATCACATTGCCCAGTGAAAGACGCTCCTCGACCATCATCCCGATGTAGGTCCCGGCAGCGAACCCGCTCCCGTATGCGATGTAGGATGCTATGTTACCGATGTTCTGCATAACCTGCCCGATCGCAAGGAGCCAGATGATCACTTCGAAGAAACCGATAAAGGGTGCAATGTGCCTGAATCCCTTCGCAATGAAGATAACGCGGAGGGTGCCGAGGCTCACATCGCAGATCCTTGCAAAGAATATGAGAAGCGGGAGGATCACCCACGCGAACAGATCGCCGTTTATTGAAAATTCAAGCATTCAATGACTCACCCGGGGTAGCGGACGCTTGAAAAGAGGATCGGTTCCGGTTTCCTGAATCACATGCGGGCATGAGATATCGGCACTTTCCCAGTGGAGTTGTATGTTCCGGGTCCAGATAATCCTGATGAGAAAATTCCGTGGATCCAAAACATGTATACAGGGAGTGACCTGACCATCCTGTTCGGATCCTGCCTGGGTTTCATGTCCATTTCTGGCGGAATAGGCATATGTGTGATCCTGAATTGGATGGGCTTTCAGGATTTGCCCATGCCGGGTCAATAGCCCGGGTCAGGACCGCTCTTCCAGTATCTTTTGGATAGTCACATTCCGGTCCCTTTCAGAACCCCTATGAGAAGCGAGACGCTCTTCGAGCGTGGCTCTCTCGGCCCGGTACAGGATGCCGAGACCGATCGGTGCATCCCGATCGTAGTCCCATTCCCCTGCCTTCTTGTAGGCCGCTCCATAATCTCCCTGGTCGTGGTCCTTGATCTCGTAGACATTTCCATCGTAAAAATCCGAGAGGTTGTAGTATGATGCACAGACCTGCAGGACATCGATGAAAGAAAATCCTCGATGATGAAGACCTTCAAGTATCACCTCCTTCAGCAGGTCCTTCCTCCGTGTGCACCCTCTTGCAACATACGTGGCACCCGATGAGAGCATGATTTTAAGGGGGTTAAACGGCCCCTCGATGGTCCCTCCCGGAGTTGACCTCCCCCTGAACCCGAGAGGGGAAGTGGGGGTGTACTGTCCGGTTGTGAGCCCGTATACGCGGTTATTGTGGACAATGAGGGTGATATCAGGATTTCGCTTGGCAGTAAAGATGAGATGATCGAGTCCCTCTGCATAGCAGTCGCCGTCGCCGGCACATGCAAGCACCACAAGATCGGGATTGGCCATTTTTATCGCGGTCGCAACCGGCAGGGTACGCCCGTGGATTGAGTAGAAACTGTTAATATCGAGGTAATCTGCCATTTTGGCATGACATCCGATCCCGCTGACGAGCACAATGCGGTCAAGGTCGACTCCTTCCCGTACAAGTTCCTCTATGGCGAATTTTATGGCGAACTGGATCACAAAGTTGCCACATCCCGGGCACCAGGTGTTCTGTGCCCCGGTCACAAGGTTCCTTGTGGTCATGCGAGTGCCTCCCTGACGCGGATTTCAAGTTCTTCGTATGAAAATGGCCTCCCGTCATACTTTCGGATGTGCTTGTCGATCGAAATCCCGAACCTTGCGAAGAGCATGGCAAGTTGACCGTCAGCATTTTCTTCGACTGCAATCAGTTTCTTCACACCGTGTAGGGCATCATTCACTCTGCCAAGCGGGAACGGTGAGAATACTATAGGCTGCACAACGCGAAGGTCCATCGCCGCTGCCAGTTCGCGGCACACTCCGGTCGTTGAGCCCCAGCAGAGGAGTGCCTGGTCAGCATCTGCCAATCCTCCGGATGCAACAGGGTTGAGCTTGTCAACTTCAAGGGCCAGGGAAGCGCCTTTTCTCCTCCTCTTTTCAGTCATCATGGCAGCCAGGTCACCCCGTTCAGTGGAGATCCCTGCCTCGTCGTGGGTGTAGCTGTTCACCTTGATTACCGTATCGGCAGCGGGGGGATGGAGCATTTCCGATACCCCGTCCTCGGTTATCCTGTACCTCAAATACCCGGGTTTTCCTTTTTGTGGGGGATTCTGGTCGAGTGTAGGTATTCCTGGTGAAGGGTCAACAACACTGAAAAACCCTTCGCACAGTGTTTTGTCACAGAGGATGAGGGAAGGCACCTGGTACTTCCACGCGATCTGCAGCGCGATTGAAGACCATGTGAATGCCTGCTCGGCATCCCCTGGCGCTGCAACAAACCTGGGGAACTCTCCCTGCCCTGCATGCAACACAAAATGGAGATCGGACTGCGCGGTGTACGTTGGCATCCCTGTGCTGGGACCTGCCCTCTGGCCCATCACGACGACAACAGGAACCTCGTTCATCCCTGACAGGGAGATCCCTTCGGTCATCAGGCAGAATCCACCTCCTGAGGTCCCCACCGCGGTCTTCTTCCCGGCATATCCAAGCCCCAGCGCCATCATGATCACCGCGATCTCATTCTCGGGATGGAAGACCACAAGGTCGTGGGATTCTGCGATCTCTGCCATGAAATGGAGAAGGTTGGAGGTGGGAGTCATGGGGTAGGCCACGAATGCATCGAGCCCCCCGTGGAGGAGACCAAGGCCGATAGCCTCGTTGCCGGAAAGCACGGGAAGAGAAGGATTGCCAAGGGGACGAATCCTGCAGCATTCCCTCGATGCATCGTACCCGCGGCGGGCAACTTTGAGGTTCAGTGGAAGAGCTTTCGGGATCTGCCTGCGGAATACTTCTTCGAGCACCATCCACTCGATCCCGGCTGCTTTTGCGAATGCCCCGATGATACAGGAATTCCCCATAACATGGGGAGCGTCCTCCTCTTTCAATATACTCGGGAGATTCACACCAATCCCTTCAGCCCTGACCCTGGAAGAATCGAATAACAGTTCGGTCCCCTCCCGGGAGAGATCCCTGTGGAGATCAATGGTCTCCTGGTTCAGGGCAAGGATGAAATCAACCCTGTCGCGGCAGGCACCCTTCTGTTCCCTGGAGGCCCTCACAAGAGCGTAATTATGACCCCCTTTTATGAGGGACGGGTAATCGAAATACATGTAAATTCGGTATCCCAGCCTGTTGAAGAGGTGTGCTATCATCATCCCGGCACTGTTGATACCGTCCCCCGCCTTTCCTCCAATAAGAATCGAGAGTTCTTCCATCTGTCCTTCCTCCCTTGAAAAAGACTCTCTTCACATGGATACATATAGGTTGTTTATCCAGAATGCAAAAAAGAGAAAAAAACGTTCACTTTTTCATCGATCTGATTCGTGAGGCTTCATCAGGATTGTCGGTCCGGAGAAGGTAGGTACCATAGCATGGCTTTGTGAACGGGAAGGTGATTATATCGCCATCAAGGCCAATTAAGACCGGCGGGACCCCGATGATGGCCTTCTCGAATATTTTGAATCCGGGATTCACCGTCACAAACTCGCTGCAGTGCGCTTTCACGTAATCCCTGCATTCTGCAAAGGAGGCTCCCTGAAGAATGATATCGTATTTCAGAGATTCGATACAAGCCATGGCAACACCTCGTCTATCTTTTTCTTCAAAGGCATGGGATTATGCACGGCTTTTGCAGTGACCTTCTCGCATGGGAAGTCGATCGTCCCGGCAACCTCCTGGAAATGCTCCCCGTATACGAGAGCCACTATGGTTTTCCCGGTGATCGCCTGGACTGTAGCCGCGTATGAGACTCCTGCATCGTTGTGAATAAACACAATGTAATAAGAGAACACCCGCCTCTTTTCCGCAAGGTCACCGATACATGTGTCGAGGTCAATCATCTCCCCCACGTAATGATGAAGGGGATCCGAGACCTCGATGAGCATCCGCGCTGCCGGGTTCCCCGCGACCACGGGAACGACCCCGTGTTTTCTCAGTCCATGCATCAGATACAGGGCAATGCCTGTCTGAACAGGGACCTGCGGGCACCCGAGCAGAAGGAGCGCGTCCTTCTTATCCTTCATTTCAGCGATAGTAACCACTCCTGCTACCAAGAGTATGGTGATCGGGTTTCATCTCACTTCCCATCCCGGCAGGGTTCCATGCCAGGACCGGACCAGAGATCGGTCACCCTTTCAGGATGGGTATAGACAGTGAAACGATCGCCACGCGAGAAGCAGATGAGGGTTATACCTGCTTTTTTCGCGGTTTCAATCCCCTGCTGGGTCGTGGCCGCCCTGGACACGATAACCGGAATACCTGCGTGGGCAGCCTTGGTGACCATATCCCGGGGCTGTCGCCCGGTGCATCCCAGGATGCACATGGAACGGTCGATCCCCCTGAGCACCGCATGTCCCACGACTTTGTCGACCGTGTTGTGCCTCCCAAGATCGTTTGCCTTCACCAGAAGATCGTGTATGTAAAAGAGGACTGAACAATGGACGCCCCCTGTCTTTCTCCATGTCTCTGTCTCGATCTCACCGGTTATTCTGTATATATCTGCAATATCCAGTGAAAGAGAAGATTTGACCGGGAGGAAGGGTTTCCTGACTCCAATTGCACCGGTGGAGATGATTTCCTGGACTGGAATGCCGTTGATGGGGGCATCAACGAAGATGTCCTGACCTTTCACGACGACACTCTTCACCCTGACTGAAAGCCCCTGGCAGACCACGAACCCTGCACCAAGTTCCTCAAGATGATCGTTGCTTGCCACCATGCTGGAGAAGAATGCCCCGTTCAAATAGAGGGAGAAGGAGTCCTCTTTGACAACGGTGTCCTCGATCTCACTCGCAACACTGTTTCTTACCTGGATTCCCCTGACCGGGATGGTATTCATGGGTGTGTTTCGCCCTCCAGCCAGGAGAGATATGGGGGGTATCCATCTATGACAGGCACGACGATCATTTCAGGGAGTTCGTATGAATGAAGATTCCGGATGGCGGACATAGCATCATCGACCTTGTCTGAAGTGGTCTTCATAATTAACAGAACCTCGGGGTCATCACACATGCTCCCCTCCCAGCGGTATATCGACCTGATCTCTGTCATATTCACACAGGCCACGAGTCTCTTCTCAACGAGGTGGCGGGCGATTCCAGGCCCCTCATCCCTTGAGGCGGTGGTGAGAATGATCCTTGCACGTGATCTCGAATCTGGCACCATACTTGTCCGGGTCTCCCAGTGTATCCCCCGGCATCCTTTTCCCGGCGGTCTCACACATAGTGTTAGCTACCCGGGCGCGGGATATAATGTTATTGTTATAATACAGCCAAATCAGGAAGTTTTGCCCGTTCTGGAACCACTGAATGCCTTTTTTGAGCGTGGATTGGGTGATCTTTAATGAATGAGCAGAACGTATTATATGACAACATGTATGCGGAACGAATGGGGGCGCTCCCTCCCTATCTGTTCGCCCGAATCGACGAGATGAAGGCAAAGAAGATAAGGGCAGGTGTGGATGTCATCGATCTCGGGGTTGGCGACCCGGATCTTCCCACACCTTCCCATGTGGTGGATGAGCTCTGCAGGGCGGCAAGGGATCCGGCGCACCACCATTACCCCTCCTATTCGGGTATGCCTGAGTACCGGACGGCAGTGGCACGCTGGTACATGCGTCGTTTCGGTGTGGAACTGGATCCTTCAACTGAAGTACTCGCCCTGATGGGTTCAAAGGATGGTATCGCGCATATCCCTGAAGCATTTGTCAATCCCGGGGATTATGTCCTGGCACCGAGCCCTGGTTATCCCGTGTACCGCACCTCGACACTCTTTGCCGAGGGCAGGGTCCATGAGATGCCGCTTACAGCAGAGAACCACTTCATTCCTGTACTCGATGACATACCCCGCAAGGTGGCGGATTCGGCAAGAATACTGTTTCTCAACTACCCGAACAATCCCACTTCAGCCATTACCCGGCAGGGATTCTTCGAAGAGGCTGTGGACTTTGCACGCGAACACGATGTCATTATCGTCCACGACAATGCGTATTCCGAGATCGCGTACGACGGCTATAAAGCCCCGTCGTTTCTTGAGACTGACGGTGCCATGGATGTTGCCATCGAGATGCATTCCCTCTCAAAGACCTACAACATGACCGGGTGGAGAATCGGCATGGCGGTCGGAAACGCGGCGATCCTCTCTGGTCTCGGGAGAGTCAAGACGAATGTGGACTCGGGGGTCTTCGATGCGGTCCAGAGAGCAGGAATCTGTGCGCTGTCAGGACCGGACGATTGTGTGCGGGAAGCCTGCCGGACATACCAGGAGAGGAGGGATGAGCTGGTCGGCGGTCTCCGGAAACTCGGATTTTTGGT
>CAYNXS010000003.1:16443-28947 GCA_964401215.1 uncultured Methanolinea sp.
CCTGCACTCGAAGTTCCAACCCACCCCAAGATAGCAACAGGGCTTGCCACAAGCAAGTTCGGGATTGCACACCATCTCATCCCTTCTGCATACAGGGAAGCGTTGGGATGCACCCATATCAGGCCGGTGGGCATACACTGCCATATCGGATCCCAGATACTGGATCTTGAGCCATTCAGGAAAGCTGCCGAGGTGATGATGCGCATCGTCGCGGATCTTGTTGCGATGGGGGTCGATCTTGAGTTCATTGATCTCGGCGGGGGGCTCGGAATTCCCTACCGGCATGGGACTGAGACTGCGCCCGGGCCTGCGGAATACGCAGCGGCAGTGGCACCCATCGTGAAAAAAGGAGCCGAATCACTCAGCATCCACCCGGAACTGTGGGTTGAACCTGGACGCTCACTCGTCGCCGATTCAACCGTACTTCTCTGCCGGGTGAACTCTGTCAAGAATGCACACAAGAACTTTGTCAACGTGGATGCAGGGTTCAATCTCCTGGTAAGGCCCGTGATGTACAATTCCTACCATGAGATTGTCCTGGCACACGGCGTGAACCATATACCGGAGGAGACCTACACCATAACCGGCCCGATCTGCGAGACGGGGGATATCCTGGCGTCAGATCGCCGCCTGCCCCGGATAAAAGCAGGGGATCTCATCGCAATCCTCGATGCAGGAGCATATGGTTTCTCCATGTCGTCGCAATACAACGCAAGGCCACGCTGCGCAGAAGTGCTCATACACGAAGGAACCGCTGCCCTCATGAGAAGGGCCGAGACCATCGACGATCTCACTGCCACCATGCGGACGCCACCCTGGCTATCCTGAAAGGGGAAGCGCCGTGCAGTTCCACTATGCCCTTGTGGACGATCTCTTTACCCGGGAGGAGTTCGAGCGCCGGGTAGAGGAGAAGATGGAAGCCTGCGGCGAACTCGTCGATGAGGTGACGGCCGCAATGATGGTAGTGCAGGACTCCGGACGCCACCATGTCAAAATAAAGGACCTCTCGGGAAAATCCTCCCTCTTCTCTTTTTTTGGAAAGGTTATTGCACACAATCCCCCACGCGAATTCGAAAGGCCCGGGGGTGAGAAGGGTCTCGTGACAAGTATTATCCTCGGTGATGAAACCGGGCAGGTCAGGGCAATTCTCTGGGATGAGAAAGCGATAGCTGCCAGAGAGATCGAGGTCGGGGAGGTTCTCGAGGTCATAGGAAAACACCCGAACCGTGCCACGAACGAGATCACGGTCATGGCCATGCGCCAGTCCATGGTGGAGATCCTGGGACCGACGCAGGTGGAGCCGTCTCTTGCACCCCCCAAGAGGAAGGGGATCACTGCAAGGGTGATGCTGCTTGGGGATCCCCGGATGGTGCCAAGGCGTGACGGGACCGAGATTGAAATGCGGGATCTCATTATAGGGACGGAGCAGGGTATCACCCGCATGGCATGCTGGACACCAGCCCTTCTTGACGGGATTGTCGAGGGGATGACGATGAGGGTCCGGGGAGCACTCGAGAAGGTGCGAAAGGCCGGGAGAGAGTTCAGTATCGATGACAAGAGCGAGGTTGAGGTAACCGAAGAAGAAGTGCCGGTGAGCCTGGATTCATTTTCGGATATACAGGAGGGAGGCATCTACTCAGTGTCAGGTTCCATCCGTTCCTGCAAGCCTGCGCACCAGTTCACCACCAAGGATGGGCGGGCATCCTGTGTGCGCAACCTTGTCATCACTGACGGCACGCGCGATCTCCACCTGGTATTGTGGGGTGAACATGCGGGCACGAGTCTTCTGCCCGGTGAGCAGATCACCGTCTACCTCGCCTCAGGCAGGACAGGGAGGAACGGGGGACTGGAACTGCATGCAGGGCGGGGGAGTGTTGTCCAGATATGCCATGAAGGAGAGGCTGCAGAAGAAGAAATATCAGGCACCGTAATCGTCACCCCTGAAGGGACATTCCTCGATACCCCTGAAGGCCAGTACCTTGTCCTCTCGCATCTTCCTCATGGCCATGAGATCAAAGCGAGAGCCAGGCGGATGGGAAAACGGCTCACCATCCTTTCATGGGAGGAAAACCCTCCCGATCCTGCCGAGCTGAATGCGAGGCTTGATGCCTTCATCAACCTGACGGAGAACGGGAATACTTTCACCCCGCACGGCCGCCAAGATATAAGAGGATGAGTATACTTCCTCTCCACGAACAGGTGAATTAAGAATGAGCAACGGACCCCTTGAAATTGAAGATCTGCCCGGTGTGGGACCTACGACTGCCGAAAAACTGCGCGAATCTGGTTTCCTGAGCGTGGAGAGCATTGCCACCGCCTCTCCGCAGGAGCTGGCCGAGACTGCAGAGATAGGCGAGTCGACTGCAAAGAAGATGATCAAGGCAGCCCGCGAGCTGGTGGATCTCGGGGGTTTCCGGACAGGGAAGGACGTCTTCGAGCAAAGGAAGGAGGTCAGGAAACTCCGGACCCGCGTTCCGGAACTGGATGCCCTCCTGGGAGGCGGGATCGAGACGCAGGCCCTCACCGAACTCTACGGTGAATTCGGGTCGGGGAAGAGCCAGGTGGCGCACCAGGCAGCCGTCAACGTGCAGCTCCCAGAGGAGGAAGGTGGTCTGATGGGTTCGGCAATTTTCATCGACACCGAGAATACCTTCCGTCCCGAGCGTATCGAGCAGATGGTGATCGGCCTCGGGATCGATGCCGACCCGCAGGACTTCC
Source organism: uncultured Methanolinea sp. (assembly GCA_964401215.1). Classification (GTDB taxonomy): domain Archaea; phylum Halobacteriota; class Methanomicrobia; order Methanomicrobiales; family Methanospirillaceae; genus Methanolinea_A. The sequence continues at coordinate 19,162 of CAYNXS010000003.1, forward strand.
TTGAGAACATCCATGTTGCAAGGGCGCACACGTCAGACCATCAGATGCTGATGGTAGAGAGTGCAAAGGAGAAGGCCCAGGAACTGAAGAACTCTGATCGCCCACTCCGCCTCATTATCGTTGATTCGCTCACCGCGCACTTCCGGGCAGAGTACGCAGGTCGCGGCACCCTGGCCACCCGGCAGCAGAAACTGAACCGGCACCTTCACGATATCTTCAGGCTGGTCGACGAGCACAACGCAGTGGGAATGGTCACCAATCAGGTTCTCTCCAATCCCGCGGTGTTCTTTGGAGACCCGACAAAACCCATCGGGGGGAATATCGTCGGCCACACTGCCACCTTCCGGATTTACCTGCGGAAGAGCAAGGCCGGCAAGCGTATCGCCCGCCTGGTGGACAGCCCCAACCTCCCCGAAGGAGAGGCAGCGTTCATGGTGGAAGAAGCCGGACTGAAACCGGTATAATCCCTCCTCTTTTTTTGGGAGAAATTTCTTAGATCTGGTGAATACTGCATTCTTGTGAATGACGATATGGCGAATGTCTTGTTTTGTGGCAGTCAGGGAATCTGATTGTTTCAGTGTTGGAGTGCACTCTTTTTCGAACTTACACCGGTGAACCCTGTCCCAATGCTGTCGCGTTGAGGGGGGTAGGCGGGGAGTTGATCTTTCCTCTCCCGCCAATTCATGACAGTATTTCTGAAATGCGATGAAAACAGAACGTGTCTTAAAATATCATTCTTCAGGGGAATAGAGAGATGTCCCGGGTTACACAGTCCCCTCACAAAGGGACGAGATCTGAATCGTCTTCCCTGTAGAGCCGGACCACGTCACCTATGACGATAATCGCAGGGGGCTTCACGGTCCGCGTCTTCGCGAGATCTGCGATGGTCTGGAGTGTCCCTGTGGTTACACGCTGATCCTGTCTCAATCCACGCTCGATGATGGCAACGGGAGTATCGGGCCGTTTACCGTGAATGATAAGGCTCTCTGTAATGACGGGAATATTTCTGACACCCATCAGAATTACCAGAGTCCCTGGATTCTTTGCCAGGTTCTCCCAGTCGAGGCCAGATTCAGTCTTATCCGGCTCCTCGTGCCCGGTGAGAATGGTGACCTGGGAAGCATATTTACGGTGAGTGAGTGGAATCCCAACGGCCCCTGGTACTGCGAGTGCGCTGGTGACACCGGGGACAAGTTCCACCGGGATCTGGTGCTCCCTGAGCACTTCGAGCTCTTCACCCCCCCTCCCGAAAAGGAAGGGATCTCCTCCTTTGAGCCGGACCACCCGTTTTCCTTCGCGTGCCCTTGCAACCATCAGATCCTCGATCTCTTCCTGTTCAAGTGTGTGTTTACCGCCGAATTTCCCGCAGTCGATCTTCTCGGCATGTTCCGGGAGCGTTGCAAGGATCTCGTCTCCCGGGAGCTGGTCGTAGAGCACTACATCCGCCTGATCAATCACCTGGCGGGCCCGCTGCGTGAGAAGACCAAGGCCACCAGGGCCTGATCCCACAAGATACACTTTGCCATTCATTCTTTCAGCCCCAGTTTCATGTATGCCTCCTGAATCAGATCACGTGCGTCTTTCCTGATCATGGTACCGAAGGATCGGGCATCCTCCACCGAACAGAGGGTGGCTTCTCTCCGTATCCTCCTGTATCCATCGAGTGAGAGGATTTCTGCAATGATGTGTCCATTCCGGCAATAGATGCCCTGGGGGGTGAAACATCCCCCGCCAACCTCCTCCATGACCACGCGCTCGAATGTCACATCCCGCCGGGTCGCCATGTGGTCGAGAGTGTGGGAGAGAAGAGTGGCAGGTTCGCCCTGCCTGCTTACCACTGCAATCGTGCCCTGGTTCGGGGAGGGGGGGTACATCTCGGGACACAGCCGTGTTCCCGGAACGGAGAGCCCGAGCCTCTGGAGTCCTGCCTCAGCGAGCACCACGGCATCGTACAGTCCTTCCTTCTGCTTCCTGAGCCTCGTATCCACGTTTCCCCTGAGCGACTCAACCTTCCAGTCGGGGTGGTGAAGGAGCAGTTGCGCCTTTCTCCGGGTGCTGGATGTCCCGACAGTCCTTATCTTCAAAAAATGTCGTGCATGCACGAGGTAATCGGCAGGAGAATCCCGAGGCAGGGTTGCACTCGTAACGAGACCATCCGGTCTCTTTGCGGGGATATCTTTCATGCTGTGGACCGCAGCATCGATCTCATTTCTTAGAATTGCATCATCGAGCGCTCTGACAAACACTCCCTGTCCCCCTATTTCGTGGAGAGGAACCCCTGTTGCGGTATCTCCCTCTGTGGTGATAATCACCCTCCAACACTCAATCCCTGCATCGCCGAGAAGCGAGATTACCCTGTCAGCCTGGGCGAGTGCAAGTGCACTGCCCCGGGTTCCTATCCGGAGAGGCATTCGCGGTATGCAGTGCAAATTATCTCTATCTCCTTCTCTCCATGCGACGAGGAGAGGAAGTTCGTCTCAAACTGCGAGGGTGGCAAAAATACTCCCTTCCCGAGCATCTTCTCCCAGAATATCCTGAACGCTGCGGTGTCGCATTCTTTCGCCTCGGTATAATTCTTGGGGGGTTGTTGCCGGAAGAAGAACTTGAACATCGAGCCGTGGACAACTGCTGAACCACACCGTGCATCTGCTGCAGATTCTGCCACCTGCCTGGCCTTTGCGGCAAGTTCCCTGTACATTTCCCTGTTCCGATGAAGATACTGTATCATCGCCATGCCGGCAGAGAGCGAGAGCGGATTTCCGGAGTAGGTCCCTGCATTGTAGACAGGACCCGAAGGTGCGATCTGCTCCATGATCTCCTTTTGCCCGCCAAATGCACCGATAGGAAGACCCCCGCCAATGATCTTCCCGAGGGTTGTGAGATCCGGTTTCACGTTGTAGTATACCTGTGCTCCACCGATCCCCAGCCTGTATCCGGTAATCACTTCGTCGAATATGAGGAGCACGTCATGGGCTCTTGTGATCTCGCGGACTCCTGCAAGGTATCCGGGTTCCGGCAGGATCGGACCGATATTTCCCATAACCGGCTCGAGGATGAATGCAGCCACATCACCGTTTTTTGAGACGAGGGCTTCGAGAGATTCGAGGTCATTATACGGCACCTGCCGGGTCTTTGCAACCACTTCGGGGAGAACACCTGCAGAATCGGGAATGCCGAGCGTCGTGGCACCTGACCCGGCTTTCACAAGGACCGCATCGTGGGCACCGTGGAACCCTCCCTCCACCTTGATGATCTCTTTTTTGCCTGTGAACCCCCGTGCAAGTCGGATGGCTGCCATCGTCGCTTCACTCCCGCTGGATACGAACCTGATCATGTCCATTCCCGGATGATCCCTGGTTATGAGGGATGCACATGCAGGTTCGATGGGAGCAGGTGTTCCGTAAAGCCACCCTTTTTCAAGTTGCTCGAATATGGCAGCTTTGATTTCCGGATGAGCATGCCCGAGTATCAGGGGGCCATACGCCAGGCAGCAGTCGATGAGGTCGTCTCCGTCGACAGTTGTGATATGAGACCCTGAAGCCTCCTTTGTATAGAACGGATAGGGCTTAATCGCCCGTACAGGGCTGCTGACCCCCCCGGGCATAAGTGTCTCAGCCTTCCTGAAATACTCAGCGCTCTTCATCAAGCCACTCCGCAACGTCACCGGCAAAATAGGTGATGATAAGGTCAGCACCTGCCCTTTTCATGCAGGTTAAGGATTCCATCACGACATCCCTCTCTTTCAGCCACCCCTTCTCGGCAGCGGCCTTAACCATGGCATATTCCCCGCTTACCTGGAACGCTGCAACGGGGATCCCAAGAGTGCGGATTTCTGCAAGAAGGTCGAGGTAGAATCCTGCAGGTTTTACCATGAGAATGTCTGCACCCTCGTCGAGGTCGAGCATCGACTCCATGATGGCTTCCCGTGCATTTCCGGGGTGTATCTGGTAGGTACTGCGGTCGCCGAAATGGAATCCCGAATCTGCCGCTTCCCTGAACGGACCATACAGGGCACTGGCAAACTTGGTCGAGTACGACATGATGAGTACATCAGAAAATCCTTCCCTGTCCAGTGCCTGCCTCACTGACTGGACCACACCGTCAAGCATGCACGATGGTGCGACGATATCAGCACCTGAACGTGCATGGCTGACTGCGATCCGGTCCATGAGGTCAAGAGAGGGATCGTTGAGCAGGTCGGTTCCGCATCGCGTGGGACCCACTATGCCACAGTGCCCGTGATCGGTATACTCGCACGCACAGACATCAGTGATGACAAGCATTCCTGGGATCTGTTTTTTTATCGTGGCAACCGCTCTCTGCACCACGCCATCGGGATCATACGCCGCGGATGCATCCCCATCCTTTTCACCGGGTATCCCGAAGAGGAGCACCGCCCGGATTCCTTTATCCCAGAGATGCTGGCAGGTTTCCCCGATCTCTTTTGGCGGGTACCGGAACTGGCCGGGCATCGAGGTAATTGGCCTCCTTGCCTGTGCGGTCTCATCGACAAAAAGGGGAGCCACAAGATCCGTCTTCCGGAGTGCCTGCTCCCTCAAGAGTGGCTGGATGAGTATTCCTCTCAGCCTTCTCATTCTTCGTTGCGGAAACACAGTCTTTCACCTCTTGTAATTGCTGCCACCAGTGATTCTGCGGATTTCTGGTCTCCCTGTTCGGCGCAGAGCCTTATCGATACGGTGAGATCTGAAAGAATCTTCTTCACGAGTACACGGGACAGATCCTCGACGATCTCCCTTGTCCTCTCATCAGACGATCCGAGCCTTGAGAGGGCTTTCTCCCGTTCCCGGACGCGGATTGCTTCAGCCCAGGTGTGGAGTATAGCGAGAATGTCATCAGCTGCTCTGCTGTTGATCAGTCGGGTGCACTGGAGAAGCTCCTGTTCAAGGTAAAGAGCTGCCTTCTCTGCCTCGCTCCTCCTGGAATCCATGGTCATCTCGTTTATATGCCGGAGGTTGTCGATGCTGAAGAGCGTGATGCCGGCGACAGCTTCAGCACCCTCTTCAACATCCCTGGGCTGCGCAATATCGATCAGGATGAGAGGCCGAGGGGTGTTATCATTCGGCCAGCACCGTGCTTTCATCACTTCCTTCAGATGGTTGCAGTGGATGACAGGATGGGGAGCAGAGGTGCACGAGATGACAACGTCAGACTGGACCATATAATGGTTCAGGTCATCGAACCGGACCGCTCTACCCCCTATTTTCTTCGCAAGTATCTCGGCCCTGGAAAAGGTACGGTTCGCAACATAAATGGCAGTGAGTTCTTTTGCAGCCAGTGCCTGTGCCACCAGCATGCCCATCTCTCCTGAACCGATAACCAGGATATGCTTCCCCTTCAGCGTGCCAAGCTGCTCCTCTGCAAGGAGGACTGCTGCTGATCCGATGGAGACTGCCCCCTTGTTGATCTGGGTCCTCCTCCGGGCTTCGATACCGGTATGCACTGCTTTATTGACACAGAGCTCGAGTACCGGGCTTGAACAGCCGGCCTCCTTTGACATCTGGAGGGCTTTCTTGAGCTGGCCAAGGATCTGATCCTCGCCAAGGATCATGGAGTCCATCCCGCATGCAAGTTGCAGGAGATGCCGCATTGCATCGACCCCCGTGCAGATAGAGAACTGGCTTTTTCCTTCATCTTCGAGGAATCCGGCAAGGGTCTCACTCTCACCATGCACGAAGATCTCTACCCTGTTGCAGGTCTGAAGGAGCATGACGCCCCTGAAACGATCCCGGGCCCGTTCAAGGAATATTTTCTCGTCCGGAAATCGTGCCTGTTCGATCGCATCCACCTTTGCAGTGTGGTGGCTGATCCCCGCAATAGCCAGGGGTGTGAAAAAACAGGGAGGATTCTCATTCATTGAAGGTACCTCCGGGAAATGAGGGACCAGGCAGCAACCTCTCCCTCGCGAAGTGCAGACCATACTTCCCTGTCATTCAGCACCTTCCAGACAATCGTTTTCCTCTCCTCCGGGTCGGGGAGGCAGTCCTTCATATACGCACGGAGTCTCTCCTGGAGATCGATCATCCGGTCGAGATCAGGAAGTGTTGTTTCCAGGTATTCCCTGAGAAACCGGGAAACGCCCGGACTTGAGCCCTTGGTACTGATGGCAAGTATGAACCGTTCTCCCTGAATTATTGAGGGTATCACGAGGTCGCCTGTCTCACCATTGGCATTATTGAAGAGGATCTTTTTCGAAATGCATAATTTCCGGATCCTGTTGTTCTGTCCCTGGTCGGGTGTCGCTGCGATGACAAGAAATGCATCATCGATGAGGGACAGCAGGGTCTCATCACCTGTGGTATTCAGATCAAGGGATTGGCATCCCACACGAAGAGTGGAGAATGCCGGGGAGAACGACCTGCTGTACACTATCACCCGTGCTTCCGGGGCAAAATATGCGGCTTTTCGTGCCCCGACCTCTCCACCACCGAAGATCACGACGATTTTTCCGGAAACGTCGACCAGGAGAGGTATCATCACTATAGGTGTGGCCCCTCTTTTTCATTAAGGTGTTGGAATCATGATGAAAAGTGGGACTGGCATGTTTTTTTTACTCGTGGGTGGGAGTGTTCTTCCCCGTGAGAATCTTTGAGGGAAATGGCAGAGAGGATGGCTCCCACTGGGGGCATTCCTGTCATTGCCTGCTTCAGGAAGAAAGCCATCCATGTGATCTGACAGTGACAGACCGGAATACCCACTCAACATCCGGAATGACTGGATTCAGCAGATTCGGTCCCTTACATAGGGATTCCCAGGGACGTTTGTGAAACCGGGATGATTGCCGGGTGACCACGCATACATCGGAAAAAACCAAAAAAATCATGCGATTCTGTATGTGAGAGAGGCGAACAATGCCCGTATTGCCGGGAATTCGATATCCTTATTAGCGAATACCTCATATTGTGTAGAGCAAAAACCGCGCCGATAGTGTAGTGGTTATCACTAGGCGTTGCCAACGCCTAAACCCGGGTTCGAGTCCCGGTCGGCGCATGGTATCTTTTTTCGGAAGTGAACACTAATAGGTGATGGTATCGGGATATCCTGTATCTCATTCCCTGTCATGAACCTGAATCAGGACCGAAGGTGAAGAAGAACGTTGCACCCCTGTCAGGCTCTGCATCGACCCATATTCTTCCGCCGTGCCTCTCAATAATCCGCGACACGATCGCGAGGCCTATCCCGGTTCCCTCATAATCCGCCGAATTATGAAGTCTTGTGAATACCTTGAACAGAGTATCTGCATATTTCATATCAAAACCAATTCCATTGTCTTTTACGTAGTAGACAACCTCTCCATCCCTGGAATATGACCCAAATTCAATGAGAGGGAGTGTTCTGTCCCTTGAGAACTTGATGGCATTTGAAATAAGATTTGAATAGACCAGATGCACAAGGAGCGGATCTGCAGTACATGGAGGCATCTGTGAAATCTTCACACTCACATTTCGGTCAGTAATATCAGATGAGACTTCATCAATGACTTCCTGGACAATTTTTTCGATTTCAATGCGTTCTTTTTTAAGGGATACCCTTCCTATACGCGAAAGCTCAAGCACATCATTGATGAGATCTGCCATATACAGCGTATTTTGCCGGATCTTGGCAAGATAGATCTTTGCGTCATCCGGTAATTGCGGAGCATATTTCTGGGAGAGAATGCTAGAATATCCATCGATTGCCCGGAGCGGAGATTTCAGGTCATGGGAGACAGAGTAACTGAATGATTCGAGTTCCTGGTTTGCCCTTGTGAGTTCCGCAGTGCGTACTTTGACCTTCTGCTCCATATCGGCATAGAGGGTGTTTACTTCCTCCTCGGCCACCTTTCTCCGGGTGATATCTGTGAGGTATGCAATCGTAGCAGGACCGTCAGAGAGTTCGATCTCTGATACAAGCACATGGCAGTGAAATACGCTCCCATCGATCTTGGTGGCGAGCGTCTCGTATTCGTTCGGAACAGGGACTCCCGCATTCCGCATGGAATTTCTATATGCAAGGCTCTCGCGCTGTTCTTCCGGGATAAACTTGAGAAAGGACAATCCAACAGGCGAATTTTCTCCCTGATATCCCAGAAGTGAAATCAGGGCTGGATTTGCATAGACTATCATCCCGGCACGCAGGATTGCTATGCTGATGGGCGATTCCTCGATGAGATTCCTGAATCTGCCCTCACTTTCTTTGAGTGCATTCTCAAACTCGATTCGCTCTGAGATATCTCGGCACACTTCCTGTATCTCGGTGAGTGTTCCATCAATGTCAAAGAATCCCCTTACCTGACAGCTGTGCCAGCGGACAATGCCATCAGGCACGATCACACGGTGATGGAAATGCAATGATGGTTTTTCCGGGGTAAGCGCATGGATAATCGTATCATGGATTGATTGAACATTTCCAGGAATTTCCGGGAAGAATGTTGTCCCGATGATCTCTTCGCTGGTTTTTTTGTAATATCGACAAAAAGCAGCATTTGCAAAAATACAGGTCCCATCGGGAGCCCTGCGGCAGATAAGCTCGTTCTGGCTCTCGACAACTTCCCGGTAGAGGTCCTCACTTTTCTGGAGATTGTAGATAGTAGTCTTGAGTGTGTGTACCATGCTGCTGATGCTCTCTTTCAGGATACTCAATTCTCTCCCGTGCGTTTCCCGTATAGGGTGTTCCAGGTCACCGCGTGCAATCGTATCAACATCGTCGGTAATCTGGCGGAGTGGATGGGTAAGTGCATGGATCAGGGGAATGAGGACAATTATCGAGAGAACAAAAAGGACTATCCCCGCAATGAGGTTCGAGAGCCATAATGACTGGAGATGACCCGCAGACCTGCCCGTATCAAGCGTGAACTCGGCAATTACATCATTGGTGTCGGGATATCCATTCTCTCCAAGATCAACGTAGATGTATCTGACAATCAATCTCCTGTCTTTGATCTCAAAGTCAAGGGTACTCTTCGTATCAACGACCCTTCTGAAGACATCCTGTTCCTGTTCATTCAGGGTCTGGTTTCTCGTGCCTGAAATTAATTCACCATCCGGAGAAAAAAGCCGCAGGTTTTTAATTGCTGGATGTGATGAGACGATCTCGTTCATACTCCGCGAATAATTCAGGTTTTCCCAATTCCTGTCAAGCAGCGGATTGGTCAGGATAACAAGGACTAAAAAATTCTTGTCCTGTGTTGGTTTCGTGGAAGTGATGTATAACTCCCCTGAATCATGATCCCGGAACGCCCTTGAGGGGGTGAAGGTACCTGTCCATGAAGCAGGGTCATCCAATTGGGAAGCCCGGGGGAAAACCTGGGATGCGTTCTTTCCCACAAGGTTGGATCGCGATGAACTCTCAATAATTCCACGTGTGTTCACGTAGGAGACATCCATCAGGAAGCCAGTCCGGTTCACAATTTCCTCGAGTGTTCCGGGTCTGATTCTACCCCCGCCCGATTGGTAAAGGTCAAGAGCTGAGTCCGTCACCAGCGCCATTGAAGGGTAGTACGTCTCTTCATGCAGCCTCCTGCCGGAATCGATAAGAGTGATGGTCCGGACTATCTCTGCTTCAGTCTGCTCCATAGTCATCTGCTGCTGGCGTTTCTGGTTCTCGACACTTCCCTGGTAATTGACCATCATAATGGAGAAGATGATGCATACGATGAGCAGACAGAGTACTCCCAGGAGATAATAAGAAAAAGGGAGGTTTCCTGGAAATTTACGCGACTGCGATGAAGGCATAACTACTGTATGTTCTTGTGTCTTTGACCGTCGCAATAAAGGTGTCGAGGTCTTT
>CAYNXS010000003.1:29047-38995 GCA_964401215.1 uncultured Methanolinea sp.
AGCGACTCACCGCGTTCATCCACGAGTAAAAGCCTGTCAGAAGTTGCGATATAGGCGGTTGTTGTCCCAAAATTCTGGATGAATGAGCGTTCCAACCCCATGACGGTCTCGTTCCTGCAATTTGTATCGGTTACGATGAGGTTTTCTATTGCCATCGCTCCGCCATCTTCCCGGTACTGGCCCAGGTAGCAGTTACACCCTGAATAACCCGATATGGTCCCGTCAAGGAACCTTGTTGTCATCAGCATTGAACCCGGGATCCCGACAACCTCCCCTGAATCGTTCCTGATAGAGGACAGGTGCCAGGTCTTCCACGGTATACCGGAGAGACCCTTGGGAGTATCAGATCTCCTGAAGAGAAGCACTACTTTTCCCGCATCATCAAAGAGCCGCAGGATTTCTCCGTCTATTGTATATGTTCGTACCTTCTCAAGGTCAATGATGTATGCCTTTTCCTGGTGTTCGATTCCTGGAGGGGAATGGCAGCTCCTCCGGGTGTGCTGAGGGGTCGATATAAGAAGGCGTGAACCGTTCATTTCAAATGATGCAGAGTATTGGTTACACCCCGAGGACCCCTGGAGGATACCCTCCTGTTCGAACCGGGCGGTCACACTGGTTCCCAGGGTCACGCTCTCCTGCGCGATCCTTCCGCTGTCATATGAGACCAGTTCCCATGACACCCCTCTCATTGGTTCGGATGTCAGCGTAACCTCTGGTGAGGGGGTGGGGGATTCCGGTGTGTGTGTGATGGGCTTCCCCTGGTCCTGTTGCTGGGAGATACAGCCCGGGACTGCAATCAACGCTGCGAGGAGAATACATGCGAGAATGTACACAGTGAGTGGCTTGTGTGTGATCATACCACAGGCAACCTCCTGACTTTCCACGATTCAAGGTTGAACATGATGTGTTTCTCTCTTCCCTCTGATCCGTGATAAAGCAGCACGAGGAAGAGTTGCAATACCGGTCTATAGAGAGACGTGCTGATCATGCTCGTTTCTCCCGCATCTTCTGGATGTAATCGTCAAGAGAATTCCCTATCTCCTTCAGCATCTGCTCATGCGAAGATCCCGGTATGCCTTCGGGATTTTTCAGCGTATTTTTGGCAGACTCTGCATATGTCTGTGCCAGGCCAAATTCCCCGTTCAGTTCTCCCTCCGCAGCCCCACCGATATCTCCTGCAGCTTTCCTTATTGTGGAGAGGTACTTGAGATATTCATTTCTCTGGAGCTCGTGTTCCTTCTTTTCGAATGACTCGATCTTGATCATGGTTGTGTGGTAGGTGTCTGCAGATGCCTTCAATTCCAGCGCAGCGGTGCGGAGATTGGTAGCCATGTAAGGGACGTTTCTTATCGCTGCTTCTGCCGGGAAGCAGCGGTGTACGTTCTCCAGTCTGACGGCAATGTCAGCTCCCGAACTCTCGTACAGGGAGAGAAACGCAGTGTCGGCGGATCCCTGTGCAGGAAGGGTATCTCCAGGCATCCCGGTTGAAGTGGTTGAGGTAGTAGGGATGGTACACCCGGCAGAAAAAACCAGGAATATGGCACAGATAGGCAATAACACCCGGATATCGGGAGTAATTCTCATATGCTGTACCTTTTGGGATAGTACCAAATAGTAATTTTGATGGTCTCTCCTGGAGAAACTAGCATATCGATGAGTGGATGTTTTATCCGGTCGCCACCACGTAACCCCATTCGGAACCGCATCCATAGTCATGAGCACATCATCTGAAGCCACAGGGAGAGCAGTAATACCATGCTGATTCGGAAAAAAATTGCAGTCGCTATTATCGTTCTCGTCCTCATTCTGGGTCTTACAATCCTCGCCAGTATGCAGGTGGTCCTTATTCCGACACGTGACCGGATTGAATCCATGGAATCAGAAAAATATGTACTGAATGTCATGCATGTGGTCGAGTATGAACTGGATACCATGCATGGAACTGCCCTTGACTGGTCAAGGTGGGATGATACCTACGTGTTTGCACAGGAGCGAAGGGAGGAATATATCGAGAACAACCTGATGAATGAAACGTTCACATCCCTGAATCTCGATTTTATGCTCTATTACGATGTGAACGGGACACTGTTTTTCGGGAAAGGGTACGACTACAATGAACTCCAGCCTCTTGTGATTCCCGAATCGCTTAATTCTGCAGAGTCCCTCCTCCAGCAGATCAAGGATATGCCTGAAGAGGAGTATCCCGGGATGCAGGGGCTCCTTACCCTTCCGGAGGGGATACTCCTCATCTCGATCAACCCGATTCTGAAGAGTGACCAGACCGGTCCGGTGACAGGATATCTTGGTGTTGCACGGTATCTTGATGAGAGTGAGAATCAGAAGATAGCACTCCTGACCTCAACGAACCTTTCCATGTCCAGGGCGACTCAGAGTAATACCCCGCCATCTCTTCTTGACAGAGAGCACCCCGTCTTTGTGGAAATATCCAAAGATAATAATTACATCTCCTCGTATGCATTGATTCGGGATGTGTTTGGAATGCCGGCGATGGTGCTGCGGGTTGACAGTGAAAGAGTGACCTATCAGGCATCCCAGAAAAGCATGATCCTGTTCGTTATCATTATTGCAGGGATCGGGTGCCTGGCAGTCCTCGCGGTGCTCTTCCTCCTTGATCGTGATATATTCTCAAGGCTCTCTTATCTGGAAGGAAAAATGGCGGAGATCGCAGAGAGCCGTGACTTCTCCAAAAGGATAGAGTCTTCCGGGAATGATGAAATTTCCAGCCTCTCATCCGGGATAAATAACACCCTGAATGCCCTTGAGGGGCATATCATCGCTGAACATGAAGCAGTCCAGAGTGCCCGGATCGCAAATGAGAAACTTACCCTCCTTTCCAAGATTACAAGCCATGATGTTTTGAACCAGGTGACGGTCATCAGGAGTTATACTGATTTATCAAGGGAGGGGCTCCCTCATGACTCACCTGCACTTCGCTATCTCGATCGCATCACTGAAGCCTCGATATCTATCGAGGACCAGCTGGCTTTTACCAGGGAATACCATATCGGGGGTGAGCAATCAGCCCCTACCTGGTTCAGGGTCAGCGATCTTATCACGAGAATAATCATGAAGATGCCTCTTGGCCCAGTAAAGGTGGCTGATGAATGCGGAGATCTCGAGATCTTCTCCGATCCGCTCCTCGAGCGGATAGTGTACAATCTTGTCGATAATTCCCTTGCCCATGGCGAGAGAGTGACCCGTATCAGGTTCCATTTCAGGCAGGAGGGTGAAGAGGGAGTCTTAACGTGCGAGGATGACGGGATAGGGATACCGAATGAAGACAAAGAACATATCTTTGAGAAAGGATTCGGGAAACACAGGGGCCTTGGCCTCTTTCTGACGAAAGGGATTCTCGCGATAACAGGAATCACCATCAAGGAGAACGGTGTCCCGGGGAAAGGTGCGAGATTTGAACTGCGCATTCCCCGTGGATGGTATCGAAAATCCGGAAATGTTGATAATGCGGCCCACGAATGAACGCAGGTGTCTGCACGGATATTTGATTCTCCTGTTATACAGCACACTAATCGTTATGTGATGAAGCGCAGGGATATTACTCATTTAGGGATTTGATCCTGCATTGAATGAAACCTGAATCCAGACATCCTTGGAATTTTCTCTGGGTATCAGGGTTGTTATCGAACGAGCGGAATCCGGGAAAAAAAGGTAAGATGCGGGGATCAGGGAGATGATCCGGGCTCGTACCAGTCGGGGAGTACGAAACCGGCATCCTTCATGTGATCCGGCCAGACGATAACCGGGCGGAGTCCGTCTGAAGCATCGTTCCAGATCAGCTGTTCCATGTAGAGATCGAATTTTGCCTCGCGATAATCATCGGTGAAGGCGATTACCCCGTTCTGCATGGCTTCGATCATCTGTGGCATGGTCAGCGAATCGAGGGCCGAGGTGACCTGAACCTTATCCCGGGTCCCTGCATGTTCGACTGCCTTTGCGGCAATGTAGATACCCTCATAGGTGGATGCCCCCATCATCCCGGGATACGAGCCCCACTTCTTGAAGTAATTTTCCCGGAACGCTTTCATATCGTCAGCGATCGCGCCCCTTGGGATTGCATAGGGACTGAACCGTGTCTCGATTATTGAATATTCCCCATACTTGCCAAGGCCTTCGTAGTAATCGGGGTCATCGTTACATTCCACTGCGAGGAAGATGGTGTTCAATCCAACATCCCTCCGTGCCTGGGTGACCATGGGTATCTGCTCGTTCAGGAATGCGGCAGGATAGACCACATCAGGCCTCGCTGACTTGATGGATGTGAGCATGGTCCGGAAATCGGTCTCTCCCATCTTGAAGGTCTCTTCGGCGACGATCTCAATATTCAGTCCCTTCTTCTCTATGGTTGCCTTCACCGCGCTCTGCACACCCTTCCCGTATGGACTGTCCTGGATGACGAGAGCCATACGCAGGGGGCGGGATTCTGAGAAACCAAACTTTGCATTCACTGCCTTCCGTATCACATCATCTGCAAACAGCGTGGTCTGCTCCCCGTAGTCATCGGTGGTCGGGCAGTAGTGGAACATGGTGCTTGTATCCAGGTCATTTCTATGGGTAATAGTGGGAGTCGATGCGCCGGTGATGATATACGGGATCCTGTTTTCTGACACGATTGACTGGTGTGCAGAGACGACGGCACTTGAGAATCCTCCCACCAGGATGTCCACCTTGTCCTGGGTGATCATCCTGGATACAGCTTTCTGCCCTCCCTCCCTTGTCGATTCATCATCGCCCTGAATGAGGGTGATGGGAATTCTTGCGTTCAGGTCTTTGACCTCTACTCCTCCCTTTGCATTGATCTCATCAGCAGCAATGACCGCTGACTGCCAGATATCCTTGCCGGTTGTGCTGGCTGCACCTGTCATCGAGGCCACCACCCCGACCTTCAGTGTCTCCTGGGATACAGGCTTCTGTTCTGTACATGCAGCACAGAGTACAAGCGCCAGTACAAGAGCTACCACCAGATAGTATGGTTTCATCGTGTTTATTCACCCCGAAAGATACACTTATATTGTTACATGCTAACATATATCATGCTATTTGTTAGCAGGGTGCATAGCATGCTAAGAGTCAACGGGGTGACAAAGTCTTTCGGAGGTCTGACAGCAGTCAATAATGTCGATCTCTCCCTCCACGAGGGGGAGATCCTCGGCCTTGTCGGGCCGAACGGTGCGGGCAAGACGACGCTCCTCAACCTCATATCAGGTATTTATCGCCCCGACGCAGGAGGAATAATCCTTGGGGGAGAAGATATCACGAAACTCTCCCTCGATGCGGTCTGCAAGAAGGGTATCTCGAAGACATTCCAGCACCCCCGTTCATTCCCGGGTTTGACGACCAGGGAAGCGGTGATGATTAGCGCCCTGTATGGAAACGGCCGACGCCCCTCCGTAAAGGAAGCCCATAATGAAGCAGAGGCGTGTCTCATCAGGGTCGGTTTCCCTGAGGCGAAGATCGACAGTCCCATCAGCAGTCTCAACACCATTGAACTCCGCCGCTCACAGCTTGCAAGGGCACTTGCATCCCACCCAAAAATACTCCTGCTTGACGAACTGACCACAGGTCTCACTCCAAGCGAGGGAAAGGAAGCTATGCGGCTTATCCAGGAGATTCGCAGCGATGGACTGACGATACTCATGATCGAACATGTCATGCGGATCATCATGGGAGTCTCCGATCGCATCGTGGTTCTCGACCATGGTGAGAAAATTGCCGAAGGGACCCCCGAAGAGATCGCACAAAACGAAAAAGTAATAGATTCATATCTCGGCGAGCGCTACCACTTCTAAACCGGGGTAGTGTAACCTTGCTTCGCATAGAGAACCTGAATGTATCCTATTCCCACCTCCAGGTATTGTGGGATGTCTCCCTTCACGTCACGAAGGGAGAGATTGTTACGCTGATTGGCTCGAACGGTGCAGGAAAGAGCACGCTGGTCTCAACAATCTTTGGACTGAACCAGACAGCCACGGGGAGGATTGCACTCCACGACGAGAACATCCTGGGCCTTCCTCCCTACGAGATTGTCCGTCGCAGGCTCGCGCTGGTTCCTGAGAAGCGTGAACTCTTCCCGAGGATGACCGTTCGTGAAAACCTCGAACTCGGTGGATACGCAAGGAAGGATGCGAGCGCGCTCGGGCATGTCCTTGAGCTCTTCCCGATACTGAAAGAGAGAGAGGACCAGTATGCAGGAACTCTCAGCGGGGGTGAGCAGCAAATGCTTGCAATCGCACGCTGCCTGATGGCAGATCCCGAGATGCTCGTCCTCGATGAACCATCTCTCGGGCTCTCCCCGAAAATGGTGCATACGGTCCTCGAGACCGTGCAGCGGCTCAACAGCGAAGGCTTAACGATTCTCCTCGTCGAGCAGAACGTCCGGCGTGCCCTTGAGATCTCCCACCGGGCATACGTGCTCGAGACGGGAAGAATAACAAGGACCGGGAATGCCGAAGATCTCCTCCATGACGATCTGATCCGGGAAGCCTACCTGGGGATGTGAAGGGACAGAACCCCCTCTCCCTGTTCATCAGGATGAATGACAGAATATGGGATTTTTTGGATTTTGATACCCCATATTATTGAGATATCTTCATGATGATATTTCATGAATCCATCAGAAAAGAAGGGAATTCAGGCTTCTTTTCTTTTCAACCGCTTCCTGATCTCGGTGGGAAGTGAGACGAGTCCTTTGGGAAGGAAGATGATAATAAGGACCAGGAGGACTCCGATGATGATGAAACGGGCATACGTAAAACCCATTGCGTTCAGTCCATCCCAGAGGAGTGTGACAACAATCGTCCCGATGACGGGCCCGGCAAGGGTTCCGAGTCCTCCAGTGATGGAATAGATGATCGGCCAGAACGAGAGATCGATGCCGAAGATTTCGGGGGTAACGTATCCGAAGTGCGCGATCTCAAGACTTCCCGCGATGCCTGCAAAGAAGGCGCTGACGCCAAATGCGAACAACTTGAAGGGCATGGGGTTGATGCCTGCTGCACGGGCTTCTATCTCATTCTCACGGATTGCTGCCAGGGCAAGGCCAATCCTTGACTTTAACAGCCATCGGAAGAGGATGATTGTAGCGATGGTGATGATCAGGATAATGTAATACTCGATCATCAGGGAACCCTGTATCCCGGAAGGGACAAGTTTTGGAACGGGGAAGCCATCCCAGCCGCCTGTCACCGGTGCCAGCTGGCTCACCACCAGCGTCTGAATGATCACTGCAAACCCGAATGTCACCATGGCGAGGAACCATTCTCTCAACCGCACGCAGGTAAGGCCTATGAGCACACCGATCACTGCTGCGAAGATGCCTCCAAAGAGCAGGGTTAAGATTGACGGAAGTCCCAGTCTGACAGCCATGAGAGATGCGGCATAGGCCCCGAGCCCGAAGAATGCTGCGTGCCCAAGAGAGCCCTGGCCGGAAAACGTCAGAAAGTTCCAGGCCGAGGCATAGATGATGAAGATCAACATCAGGACGAGCACAGTAAGGTAATACAGGTTTGAACCGACAAGCAGCGGTATGAGAAAGGCAATGAGCACTACAATTGCAGTTACCAGGGTGAGGGGATCCCTGATGAAGGAGGTATTCATTCCTCATCCTCCCCGAATAGACCTGTTGGTTTCACGACGAGGATGATGATCAACAGGATGAAGGACACGGCATCCTTCCATGATCCGCCCAGGGTAAACGCGGTGAAATTCTCCACCATGCCGATAGCAAGGCCGCCTACAATTGCCCCTGGAATACTCCCGAGACCCCCCAGGATGATGATTGCAAATCCCTTAATCGCGGGGATTGATCCCATGTAAGGGTTGAAGACCTGGCCGCTCACCGCCCAGAGGGTACCGGCAGCGCCTGCAAGGCCTGCCCCTATCCCAAAGGTGAGCATGTTGATCTTTTCCACGTTGATCCCCATCAGCATGGCTCCCTTCCTGTTCTGGCTTGTCGCGCGTATAGCCTTCCCTATCGGGGTTTTTTTCAGGAAGAAGTGGAGTGAGACAAGGATCACTGCAGTCACCACGATGATGATCATGTAATCAAGAGGCAACTGGACGGGACCAAGGGCAATCGTAATATCAGCGAAGGGACTCTTCATCGACCTCCATTCATCCGTCCATATCATTGCCACCATGTTCTGGAAGATATAGATCAGTCCAAGACTGATGAATATCTCATTCAGTTTCCCTGTTCCGAGGATGGGCCTGAAGCAGAGACGCTCGACAATAACACCTGCAAGGATGAGTATTGGGACCGAGCCAATAAGGAGGACATACGGGTTGAATCCCGTGATGACAAAGAGAAAGAACGTGATGTAGGTTCCGAGCATCAGGAACTCCCCGTGGGCGAAATTGACGATCTTCATCACCCCGAAGATCAGGTTGAGCCCCGTCGCGAGCAGAATATAGATGCAACCTGAATAGAGGCCCCAGAAAGCCACCTGGCTGAGTATGCTGATGCTCACATCCATGCTAAAATCTTTCTCCCGTTCCCTAAAAAATTAGGAGGTTCCGGGAGTGTACCAATCAGGTACTACAAATGCTCTGGCTTCCAGGTTTTTGGGCCAGACGATCTCTGGTCGCGGCTCGCCGGATGCCTGGTCCATCGAGAGCTGAACCACATAAAGGTCAAACTTGCTCTCACGGAAGTCGGGTGAAAACTGGATGGTCCCACCCTTCATGATCTCCATCATCTGGGGCATGGCGAGGTTCGCGAGGGCATCCCTTACCTTTGCCTTCTCAACAGTGCCAGCTTTCTCAATCGCTTCCTTTGCAATGTAGATGGACTCGTAGGTTGCCGCCCCCATCATTCCTGCAAATCCGCCGTATTTCTTGTCGAAGTTGGAGAGGAACTGCGTGGTTGCAACCTCCGTGGATCCCTTTGGTACCGCGTAGGGAGAGAACCTGCTCTCCATGACCATCCCTTCGCCATATGTTCCGACACCCTTGTAATAATCGGGATCGTCGTTGTTCTCGATGGCCATGATAAGGGTATTGAAGTTCACATCCCTCCTTGCCTGCTGCGTGAGCGGGACGAGCTCGTTTAAGAAGGTGACGGAATAGATCATGTCAGGGTTTTTCGCCTTCACCGAAGTCAGCACAGTCCTGAAATCCGACTCGCCCATCTTGAAAGGCTCCTCAGCAACCACCTCAATGGGCAGCGACCTGGCCTTGATGACATTCTTTACCGCATCGAGTTGTCCCTTACCGAACGGACTGTCCTGATAGATGACCGCGACCCTGAAGGGTCTTTCAGCTGCAAATCCAAACTTTGCATTCACCGCAGGCCTGACAACCTCGTCAATGAAAAGCACGCTTGCCTCTCCGGAATCATCGGTGTTCGGGCGGTGGAAGAACATGTAACTGGTATCAAGGTCAGTGCGGTGGGACACTGAAGAACTCGAACCACCGGAGATGATGTAGGGTACCTTGTTCTCAGCGACAATGGACTGGTGTGCAGAGACCACGGCACTTGAATATCCTCCGACCAGGAGATCGACATTATCCTGCGTGATAAGTTTCGAGACCGCTTTCATGCCGCCCTCGCGGGTCGATTCATCGTCTCCCTGGATGAGACGGATAGGGACCGATTTTCCAAGGGAATTGACCTTTATCCCGCCTTTTGCATTGATCTCGTCTGCAGCCAGTTCGGCTGATTGCCAGATGTCCTTTCCTGTGGTACTTGCTGCCCCGGTCATTGATGCAATAACCCCGATCTTGACCTCTCCACCCTGGGCAGCAGGGGGCTGCTGCTCCGTGCAGCCCGTGCTCAGTACAAGGAGTACCAGGCAGGCCGCCAGAAATAAAGAGAATACACTCTCGCGTTTCATGAGTCCTCACCATGCTATGATATAGCATGACATATCTACTGCTTGGTGGGGTTAGGTTATAGGATTTCCGATATTGTAT
>CAYNXS010000003.1:39095-41817 GCA_964401215.1 uncultured Methanolinea sp.
GCATGACATATCTACTGCTTGGTGGGGTTAGGTTATAGGATTTCCGATATTGTATGCGAACTCCAAGGGGGATGTCCGAATTACTCCCGAAACGGGCAGGTTATTCGAAAAGAGAGAATTGCTCTTTTAAGGTTTTCCTGGCTACAGGGTAGTTTTGTAGAGAGAAAAGAATGGGGACGATCAGAAAAATCCGTAAAAAAATTTGTAAAAAGTGCTCTCTTCCGGGCCTATTCTTCCCGTTCGGATCCATCTGATGGCGCCCCAAGTATGGATGACCCATGGGTAGTTTCCCGGCTGTGGAATTCATCAAGCTTCTTCAGTGCTGCCTGGTATGCCAGGTCAAGGGCCTGGCGGTTCTCCTGATGGGACTCTGCAGGGAGATTCCGTATTGCCTGGAGCCCCATAGCGCGGTAACGCTCAAGGCTCTTCCTGGTTGTGTCGACCGGTGATCGTGTACGGATATGGGTGTCGACGATCTTCGGAAAGAATTCTTCAATGATCATCGTTACTTTTGGATTCATATCCTGCCCGCCTTCCTTCGTATTCAGATTCTTCATTTCCACCTTATGAATGTCACTGTGTGGGAATGTGTATTTCTTGACTCGCACACGATGAGAACAATGCTGTGAACCTTACGGTTATGCATCTCCTGATTATCGTTTGATTCTCTATTTGAGGAGAGTGTGATGCCATTCCATTCCTGACTCAGCAAAGTCCTGCGGTTGAGATAACACGTGAAAAATTGTATCAATGAACCACTCATGCAGGAATGGTGGTTTCATACGTGTTCTGACACCGTGGAGTTCGGCAGTTTCCGGTGATTCTGATATCTCTTGAAGAGAAGAACCCTCTATCAACAGACTACCCGGATTCTA
This sequence comes from uncultured Methanolinea sp., assembly GCA_964401215.1. Lineage (GTDB taxonomy): Archaea > Halobacteriota > Methanomicrobia > Methanomicrobiales > Methanospirillaceae > Methanolinea_A. The sequence goes on from CAYNXS010000003.1 coordinate 39,971, forward strand.
TCTCGTTCGACCACTAAACCGGAATTCTCTTCCTGGTCTGGACAAGTGTGTACGTGGCACTTACGGTGGCAGTTGTTCGCGCAGCTTCCTCCATTGAGTGGATGATCACCCTCACCGCATCCTGAAGGGTTCCTCCTTCTTTCTTCCAGTGATCCCTGATGCACCGGTTGGCGATGTCCCGGGTTGCCTGGTTTCCCATGACAATGAAATTACTCCCTTCCCCACGTGACCTGATTGTCCATTGGGCAGAGATCTTTTCTCCGAGAGTATAGTGTCCACACGAGACGCAGAGACGCCTCCGCTGAATACTGGCTCCATCTGTTTCGGTCACTTCCCCGATGAGAAGACCCTCCTTCTCCCGGACCTTGCACTTGTTATCCCTGATGACGATAGCCACTCCGAGTGCAGCAGCACGGGCTCTCAGTTGATCATCCGTGCAGATCAAGTTGGTGTAGAGGGCGTTTTCCAGCATTCCGATGCTTGATCCATCTCCCCGGAAGAGGATCTCACGATGGTCACCGGCCATGACAGCACCATGAACACCCGAAAACGCTACAACAAGGCTCATGATTCCATTCATCCCCTCCAAACGACTGATAAGATCTCACGATTGAAGATGCACAGACGGGTCGGTGCAGACAACCCGCTCTCCCGGTTTTATTATTACAGAAGATTTCAACCTGAATGATACAATACATTTCGTTCATTTCCGCGAGATACCGTGCTGGAGAACGCTTAGCAGATACATCACTAGAGAATGTAGTATTTTGGAAACCTGGAAAAAAGCCTTGGAGACTGAAGGGGACCATTCACATTTAAGAGCCTGAGTTGCTCAAAGACATACCTATGTTTATTGTCGGTCATCGGGGGGCAAGGTCCGCAGCTCCAGAAAATACTCTGAACGCACTTCGCACCGGTATGGCATGTGCCGGGTTCGTCGAGGTGGATGTGCGGCTCTCACTCGACAGGGTTCCTCTATTGATGCATGATCCTGATATTGATCGAACCACGGATGGCCGGGGACAAGTCCGTGACATGACCTTTAAGGAACTTGCACAGCTCGATGCAGGCGATGGCGAACATGTTCCCACGCTCACCGATGTCTGCCGCCTTGTAAGAGGTACATGCGGACTGTTTATCGAGATCAAGGAACCGGGAACCGAGATGGAGATCTGTGCCGTTCTGGATCGTGAACCTGTATCACCGGTCTGGGTGGTCTCCTTCCATTCTTCTGTACTCGAGACCGTTGCGGAGATCCTGCCCGGTACTCCGACAGGGCTCATATTTTCCCGTCAGATACCCGGAGCGGCCGAGTATGCAGCAAAAAAGAATATTCATGCGCTTCTCCCCAGATTTGATATCGCTGAACCGGCCCTTGTCACTGCGGCACATTCGAAGGGAATTTTGGTGGTTCCATGGACCCTGAATGGAGCAGGTGAATGGGCACGAGCTGCGGATATGAAAGTCGATGGTTTTGCTACAGACGATCCCTGTGCTGCGAAAGCGTGGATGGATGCCCTTTCTCAACATAGCACCTGAACGAGGTCTTTTCAGGAGAACACGGTTATTCCATTCCCCGAAAAAATCAATTTTGAATATCCGGACTCATTTTTCGCTTGGTTCATCAATCACTCAACATTCACATGGTTATATCGTCTGGGGTTGAGCCGGAGTGCCAGTCTTGTAATTCCGATACCACCTGTATGAGTGTACACAGCTGATACTGATGAGGGAGCGTTCCTGATTCAGGGCAGCTTTTTCTTCCCTGATGGGAATCTTTTTGCTCTCTTCTCCCACATCTGCCTATTATCGTTCATGGACACTGGCATCCTCTTTGTCGCAATCGT
>CAYNXS010000003.1:41917-44345 GCA_964401215.1 uncultured Methanolinea sp.
CCCACATCTGCCTATTATCGTTCATGGACACTGGCATCCTCTTTGTCGCAATCGTCCTTTCAGGAACAATTATCCTTTTCGTGAGTGACAGGATACGGATCGATCTCGTTGCGATACTGGCAGCCCTCTCACTTGCCTGGCTGGGGGTCATCACCCCACAAGATGCGATCTCAGGATTTTCCTCTAATGCGGTTGTGGCGATTGCATCAGTGATGATCCTTGGGTATGGAATAGAGAGAACGGGCATCACTTCGCGACTCGCCAGTACCCTCGTCAGGTATGCCGGGACCAGCGAGAAGAGGGTTACCACCGCAGTATCAGCGACTGTCGGCTTTCTCTCTTCGTTCATGAACAATGTCGGGGCAGCTGCCCTTTTTCTTCCCGCCACGCGAAGGATTGCAAAACAGACGCGCATCCCGGTCTCAAGGCTCATGATGCCAATGGGATTTGCAGCAATTCTTGGAGGGACCGTGACGATGATCGGGTCGGCTCCCATGATCGTGCTGAACGATCTCCTCCGCCAGGGAAATGCGGAACCCTTCTCGCTCTTTGCAGTCACACCTGTTGGTCTTTCGCTCCTCCTCGCGGGGATAGCACTGTTCGCGCTTGCAGGAGATCGCATACTCCCTACGAAAACGGCAGAGGATTTGGACCCCGCCGTTGCCGATATCTGGGGGATTCATAAGGCGATCAGGGTATGCAGTATTCCCTCTTCATCGCCGCTTGCAGGAAAGACCCGGGAAGAGGCATTCTCAAAGAACCTTTACGATCTTGATCTCCTCGCGGTCCGTAAGGGTGATGATATCACTGTCGCCCCATCCCGGTGGACCCGTTTCGAAGCGGGGCAGGAACTCGCCTGTATCGGACCCGAAGAAGGGTTTTCCCGGTTCATACACGATTCTGGATGCGTTCCCCAAAAAGAAGAGAATAGGTTCCTGGAGATCCTGAACAGCGGAGGATTCGGGTTTGCGGAACTTGTGGTGCGTCCCAATTCATCGCTGATAGGGAAAACCCCACGTGAAATCATGTTCCGTAAGGAGTTTCTGCTTGAACCAATCGTTCACCAGCACGGGGATGATGAGACCCGCGCTGACTTTTCTGACACAACACTCTCGGCAGGGGATATTATCGTCGCGTTCGGATCATGGGACAGCCTGAGGCTCCTTGCCGGGCACCGTGACCTTCTGCTTATCACTCCGCCAGAAGGTGTTTCCATGCGGTATGGGAAGGGACGCCTTGCGGTGCTTATCTTTGCTGCCTCCCTTGCCCTCGGGATGGCAGGGATTCCCCTTTCCCTGGCACTTCTCACAGGTGTGGCTGCAATGGTACTTTTTGGCGTTCTCAACATCGACGAAGCATACCATGCCATCGACTGGAAGACTATTATTCTCCTTGGGGGATTGATCCCGCTCGGTATTGCACTGGAAAAGAGCGGTGCGGCTGCAATGCTCGCGGGAGCACTCACCGGAGCACTTGGGGGAGTACACCCCATTTTCCTGCTGTGTGCAGTTGCGCTCCTTGCAACCGGGCTCTCTCTGGTTATCTCGAACATCGCGGCAACGGTGCTCCTCGTCCCCCTGGTGATGCTCACCGGGATAAGCACGGGTGTCGATCCCCGTGCTCTCGCGCTCCTGGTCGCGATCTGCTCCCAGAACTCGTTTATTCTTCCCACCCACCAGGTCAACGCACTCCTTATGGAACCCGGGGGATACCGCACGGGCGATTACCTGAAGGCAGGGGGTGTCATGACGGTGATGTTCATTGCGATTGCCGTAATACTCATCTATGCTATGATTCAGGTATCAGGGTGAGTACACATGATAATCCACCAGTTTTTCATCCCGGGCATCGCCCACAGTTCCTACATTGTTGCCGGGAACAGGACATGTGCGGTGATCGATCCTTCACGTGATATCGCACGGTATCTCGGTGCAGCAAGGGAGATGGGTCTCAAAATTTCGCACATCCTTGAGACCCACCTCCATGCGGATTTCATTTCCGGGCACCTTGACCTTGCGGCAGCGACCGGGGCGGAGATCTATGCTCCGAAATCAGGTAACTGCACGTTCCCGCACACGCCTCTTGCAGAGGGTAATGACATTGTGCTGGAAGATATCCGCTTCCGTGTTATCGAGACGGCCGGGCATACTCCGGAGCACATCTCGTATATTGCGACCGATCTCTCACGAGGTCCGACACCTGTCGCGCTCTTTCCCGGTGACACCCTCTTTGTAGGGGATGTCGGGCGGCCTGATCTCTTCCCTGGGAAAGCAGAAGCACTCGCATCATCCCTGTATGACAACCTCCACGCCAAGATCATGACACTTCCTGATGAGTGCGAAGTATATCCTGCTCACGGCATGGGGTCTCTCTGTGGAAGGGCGATGGCAGCAAAGAGGACGAGCACAGTTGGGTATGAGAAGAAGTA
>CAYNXS010000004.1:0-21076 GCA_964401215.1 uncultured Methanolinea sp.
CTTTTCATGAGATTAAGGCCACGCTTTCCGTGCTGCGCGTTCAATAGCCCTCTGCACAGAGTCCCGGGGTATGATCGTGGCGACGGGCACTTTCACCAGTTGCTCGATAACACTGCTGACGATAGGGGCACATACGATTGCAACCGCGCCTTCCCTCTCTGCACGGGTGGCTGCAATGATCGCTTCTTCAAGAGTATGCACGGGATACTCCCTCACCCTTATCTTCCGTCCATCGACATCCGCATTCCGCTCTTCAATAACATCGAGCACGGGACGGGCAGCAATCAGGCCTATGAACTCACCTTCGGAAGAATGGGTGATGCGGCGCATCGCGTGGATTACTGCCCGCAGTGTCGAGAGGTTTGGCGATCGTTTGCCGTGAATCATCTTGTAGAGGGAACTTTGGGCGATACCACTCTGCTGGGAGAGCTCTCTCACGCTCAACCGGAGGTCATGCCTCATCACTTCCTGGAGGGTCTGCACGAACTCTTCATCAGAGATGAGGGCTGCCCTGATCAACCTATCAACGGGATCCATCTGCATAATGCGTTCAGGATGTGTGCTTTGGCCGGTGCCAGTATAATCCTTTTGTCCAATGTGCCCGAAATAAATACTATTTTGTCATTAATGTAAATACAATTGTATCAAAAAATTGTATTTTAAGCTTTTAATGGACAATAATTAGGTTCATATGGTAGAATTTATGAGATTGCTGTGATAACCACATCTGCATGAAATTTTCTACAATGAGTGTACTTGTTGGCATGCTGGTGTGTGTAGCCCTTATCGCAGGGTGCATCACACCAACTCCTCCGGCAACAACCACAGGTGAAGTTGCGCTCCTGTATACGAGTGTGGGTCAGATGCCTCAGTTGCTCGCAACCGAACAGATTGATGGATACATGGCCTGGCAACCCTTTGTTGCCGTCGGAAAGGTCACCGGCATGGGAACGATCGTCTCCTACTCACAGGACCTGCCGCCACGACCCGTATGGGAAGACCATTCCTGTGACAGCCTTGTCGCGAGGAACGAAGTTGTCAATGCAAATCCCGTTCTTGCAGACAGCCTTGCCGTAGTTCTTATCCGTGCAACTGACTATACAAGGGAGAATCCTGATGTTGCTGCAGCAGCGAGCGCAGAATGGATCTTCGGATCGAGCAATCTCACCTTTGGCAATATCACCGTCAGCCCGCTTGATGTGGAGAAAGCATCGATTCCCACCATCAAGTTTGTCAATGAACCATCTCAACAATGGATGGCATCAAATGATCTTTTTATTGACGCTCTCACGGAGATACATTACCTGCAGGGAACCCTCGCGAATGCCAGCCAGGCTGAAAGAAACGATCTCCTCTACAACCTTGGGCCTTATGAAAACGCAAAAGCAACTATAAAAGATGGCAGGAATCCGCTTCCAGCCGGTGGATCAGGAAAGATCTCAATAGGATACCTCCTCTCTGATCATGATGCCCCTCTCTTCGTCGCGATAAAGGAGTGGCAATACTTCAACGATACCTTTGGTATCTCTCTAAAACCCAGGGAAGAGACAGCAGGGAAGGTTGAGAATGCTGAACTGATGGTCAACGGTCAGAAGATCGCTGACGTGCAACTGGTCAAAGGTGAAAGTGGTGCCCAGCTCATGACGCTCATGGCGTCCAACGCTATTGACTTCGCCGTAGCAGGAACTCCCCCGACCATTACCGCCATCGACAAGGGGACCCCTATCAGGATCCTGTTCCCGCTTCACACGGAAGGATCAGGCCTCGTGGTAACGAAAAATGCCCAACTTAAGGAGAACGACTGGGAAGGCTTCATCTCCTGGGTAAAATCAGCCGGAAGACCCGTCAAGATCGCGGTCGCTCCCAAGGGTTCAATCCAGGATGTTCAACTCCGGTACGCGCTGGAACAAAGCGGCCTGGTGGTGAACGAAGCCAAATGAAAAAAAACCTGAAATTTTTTCTCCCAATTCTCGTAATTTTTTGCTGGGAAGTCATTGCAATCGTTGTAAACAACGAATTCATCCTCCCCAGGGTTGAATCGGTCCTAGCAATCCTTGCCGAACCTCTCAAGGACCTTTTTGGCAGCGGCAGCCTGCTGGAAAATGCGTATATGAGCATTTACCGGGTTGTAACGGGCTTCTTACTGGGGGCCTGCGTTGCAATCCCACTGGGCATACTCATGGGGAGGGTTGAATGGCTGAATGATGCCATTGACCCGATCCTCCAGGTACTCAGGCCGATTCCTCCTATTGCATGGATCCCGCTTGCTCTCGCATGGTTCAGGATAGGGTTTGGATCAATCCTTTTCATCATCTTCATCGGCGCATTCTTCCCGATCCTGGTGAACTCCATCGATGGGGTGAAAAGGGTAAACAGGACATGGATCGAAACGGCTCAGATTTTCGGGGCCAGCAACCTTCAGCTCCTGATAAAAGTGATTGTCCCCGCTGCATTGCCCACCATGTGGACCGGGCTCAGGGTGGGATTCGGGGTTGCTTGGATGTCCGTGGTCGCGGCAGAAATGCTGCCTGGAACCACTTCCGGTCTTGGTTACCTTATCATGTACGCATACAACTTTGGCCAGATACAGGTGATCATCGCAGGAATGATTGTCATAGGACTCATAGGACTCTGCATCGATTTCCTCCTCAGGCAGGTTGAACACCGGAAGTTACACTGGCAGGGGATGGAGAGGTAGAGATGACGCTGAACATCGATCACGTCTCCAGGGAATTTGTGTCCAATGCCGGAGAGCTCGTCACTGCCCTTGATAATATTGAACTCGTCATTGACGACCAGGAATTCATTTGCTTCCTCGGCCCCTCCGGATGCGGCAAGACAACCCTGTTACGAATCATTGCCGGGCTCGATACAGCCACTTCAGGGAGAGTGGTACATGACGACCACGTAATTTGTGCACCGGATCCAAAAATGGCAATGATATTCCAGGAATATTCCCTCTACCCGTGGAGGAACGTGCTGGAGAATGTTGCATTCGGTCTCGAACTTCGTGGGATAGACCGGAGTGCACGGATCAAGGAGGCGGAGAGGTATCTCGATCTCGTGGGTCTCGAAGACTTCTCCCGGAGTTTTCCCTATGAACTCTCCGGAGGGATGCGACAGAGGGTTGCAGTCGCCAGAGCCCTTGCTGTTGATCCCGCCGTTCTCCTCATGGACGAACCTTTTGGCGCTCTCGATGCACAAACCCGGAACATGATGCAGAAAGAACTCCTCGACATATGGAACAAGACAAAAAAGACGATCGTGTTTGTCACCCATAGTGTTGATGAGGCAGTCTTTCTTGCGGACAGGATCGTGGTATTCACACCAAGGCCCGGACGAATTCGGGAGAACATTCCTCTCAATCTCCCGCGTCCCAGGGAGAGAACAAGCGCAGAATTCGCGTCAATACGTCGCCACGTTCTGGATCTTATAGATGAGGCCAGCAAACCAGGGAAGGTTTAATAATACACATTCCCATTTAATAAAGCACAGACAGGGACCAGGAGTTTACAAAAAATGGTCAGAAAACCAGGAAAGATGTACAGGAACATCTCAAAGAAGGCCTATACCCGCAGGGAATACATGGGTGGTGTTCCGGGAAGCAAAGTAGTCCAGTTTGAAATGGGCAACCTCTCGCAGAAGTTCCCCATGACCATCAGCCTTTCAGTCGAAGAGGCCTGCCAGATCCGCCACACGGCACTTGAAGCTGCCCGTATCAGCATCAACCGCCACCTCATGAAAGATGTCGGGAGGATGAACTACCGCCTCAAACTCCGGGTCTTCCCGCACCATGTGATCAGGGAGAACAAGCAGGCCACCGGGGCCGGGGCCGACCGTGTCTCTGAGGGGATGCGTCTCTCGTTTGGAAAGGCTGTTGGCACTGCTGCCCGCGTGGCATCTGGGCAGGCTATTTACAGCGTCTATACCACGCCCAATTACCTTCCCCAGGTGAAGCTCGCGCTCAGGTCCGGAGGTCACAAGCTCCCTTCCCCAACCTACATTACTCTTGAGGAGCAGGCAGTCCCTGAAACACCTGCATCTCAGCAGGCATAACTATACACCCCCCGCTTTTTCTCTGAAAACCTTCTCCCTGGCCAACGGTATACATCAGGAGGAGCCGGTCAGCGTTGTGAGGGAATATTTCCACCATTTCCCCGGATACCGGGAGATTGCCTGATAATTGAGAGTCATCAGGCAATTGCGTTGTATCACAATGTATATTCCTGCCCGTTGCCTTATTTTATAGAATATGATCGCGTCCCCTGATCCTGCCCTGATCGATGCCATTACGAAGGCCACACTCGAGGCATTCCGGCAGGCTCAGATCACGCTTCCCCCTGATGTGATCACTGCACTCAAGAACGCGAGAGAGAGAGAGACAAGCGAGATTGCGAGGGGAGAACTCTCAAATATCATCGCAAACCTCGACATGGCCGGATCTCTGAAGCTTCCGATATGCCAGGATACCGGTGTTCCGATCGTGTATGTCACCATCCCCCCGGACATTCCATTCACGAGGGATATCTACGATGCAATTTCTGCCGGGGTGAGACAGGCAACGAGAGAGATCCCCCTCCGTCCGAATGTCGTCGATCCCCTGACAAGGGAGAACTCCGGTGACAACACCGGTGCGGGCATGCCGGCGATCCACGCAAAACCGGGGGAACGGTGTACCATCACCGTGCTTCCCAAGGGTGCAGGAGCCGAAAATATGTCGCGGATTGCCATGTTACTCCCTTCCGAGCGTGATCAGATCCCGAAATTCGTTGCGGAGACCATGCTGTTGGCGGGGGGAAGACCATGCCCCCCCGTGATCCTCGGTGTGGGAATCGGGAGCACCTTTGATGGGGTGGCAGCACTCGCGAAGGAAGCCCTCCTCGATCCCATAGACTGCATGACTCCCTTTGAGGAAGAATTACTCGCCGTTGTGAACTCTCTCGGGATCGGCCCTATGGGCCTCGGGGGAAACACCACCGCTCTTGCCGTGAAGGTCAGGACCGGGGGGTGTCACACCGCATCGCTCCCGGTCGCGGTCAACGTCCAGTGCTGGGCATGCCGGAGGGCCACTGTGGAGGTGGTGTATTGAACGTCATGGACCTCTGTACACCCCTCTCTCACGAAGTCCTTATGCTCCGTGCCGGAGACCATGTCACCTTGTCAGGCCTCGTCTATACTGCAAGGGACGAGGCACATCTCAGGATGATTGAGAAGGGTATCCCCTTTGATCCGCATGGTGCCGTCATCTACCACTGCGGCCCGGTTATCCAGGATGGCAGAATTATTGCTGCCGGACCGACAACCTCCGCCCGGATGAACTCCCTCTCGGGATTTCTCATCGAGAAAGGCGTAAGGGCACTCGTCGGCAAGGGAGGGATGGGAAGGCAGGTTGCAGACCAGTTGAAAGGAAGGGGGGTCTACCTTGCCTTTACCGGGGGGTGTGCGGCACTTGCGGCCTCGCGGATGACCCTGAAAGGAGTCTATTTCGAAGACCTCGGGATGGCCGAGGCGATCTGGGCAATTGAGCTCGACCGCCTCCCCCTTGTCGTCGGCATCGACGCAGCCGGCAACGATCTCTTTGACGGTGTGAACAGGAATGCCCAATCGCAGTTCAGGAAGAAGTTCCAGGCAAAGAAGGAGATGCCTGTATGAGACTCGTGATTGATGAACGCCGGTGCAAGGGATGCAACCTCTGCACCATGGTCTGCCCGTACAAAATATTCAGGCAGGGTACACAGCCGAATGCCAGGGGTATCGTGGTTCCCGAACTTGACCGGCCCGAACGATGCGCAAACTGCCGGCTCCAGGCATTGTATGGCAGAACCCTTTGCGGGATGTGCCAGATGATCTGCCCCGACCAGGCGATTTCCTGGAAGGATGAGGAGAAAGGAGAACCTACGAAGGTGGCGATAGAGTTTTGACAAAAATTGACTTCATGCAGGGGAACACTGCATGTGCCGAGGGGGCACTCGCTGCGGGATGCCGGTTCTTTGGCGGGTATCCCATCACTCCTTCCACCGAAGTAGCCGAGCACATGGCGGCGAAACTCCCGAAACTGGGGGGAGTGTTCATCCAGATGGAAGACGAGATCGCGGGGATAGCCTCGGTGATCGGGGCCTCCTGGACAGGGGTCCGGGCAATGACCGCAACGAGCGGGCCAGGCTTCTCACTGATGATGGAGAACCTCGGTTTTGCTGTCATGACAGAGACACCCTGTGTCGTGGTCAATATCCAGAGGGGCGGGCCTTCCACGGGGCAGCCAACCATGTCGGCCCAGGGAGACATGCTCCAGTGCAGGTTCGGTTCACACGGGGATTACAGTATCATAGCACTCTCACCTGCAAGCGTCCAGGAGATGTACGAGCTGACCATCAAAGCTTTCAACCTTGCTGACAGGTTCCGTATACCCGTGTTCCTCATGGCAGATGAGATCATCGGGCACATGAGGGAGCGGATAGAGATCCCTGACAGCGTTCCCGGGGTGGAACGGAGACTGCTTGAGAAAGGCACCCCACCCTATCATGCCGGAAAAGACCTTGTCCCGGGATTTCCACAGTTTGGAAAGGGATACGGCGTGCACGTCACAGGTCTTACTCACGATGAGCGCGGGTATCCCTGCACGACAAGCCCGAGCGTCCATGAGGATCTCGTAACAAGGCTCGTTGCAAAAGTGGAATCCGCCCGCCACGAGATTGCAGATTACCGGGTCACCAATCCCGGTGCTGAAGTCGTGTTCATCACGTACGGTTCACCCGCCCGCACGGTTGAGCAGCTGATCCATGACCACCCTGATGCCAAGATCGGGCACCTGCGACTCCGCATGGTCTGGCCGTTCTCTGAGAATGCACTCGGGGAATTCCCGGATGCACGGGTATTCCTGGTCCCGGAACAGAACCTCGGGCAGATAGCAAGGGAGATCGAACGCCACACCTCTGTCCCGGTGGTCCCCCTCCCAAAACTCGGGGGAGCGCTCCATACCCCTGCCGAGCTCAAAGCCGCAATGGAGATCTCGCGATGACCTACAGTGACTGGCTCCGGGAAGACAGGCTCCCCCATATTTATTGTGCCGGATGCGGGAACGGGACCATCATCAACTGCACGCTCAATGCCGTTGACCAGATGGGCTGGAAGAAAGAGGAGACCGTCTTTGTCTCGGGTATCGGTTGCTCGTCGCGGGCACCAGGGTATATCTCAACCGACTCCCTCCACACCACTCATGGCCGGGCGCTCGCGTTTGCCACCGGGATAAAGATGGCAAACCCGGATCTGCACGTGGTGATCTTCACGGGTGACGGAGATCTTGCTGCGATTGGGGGGAACCACTTCATCCACGCCTGCAGGAGGAATATCGATCTCACCGTCGTCTGCATGAACAACCAGATCTACGGCATGACCGGGGGGCAGGGAAGCCCGACGACGCCGATAGGTGCCCTCTCAACGACAACGCCCTTTGGATCCCGGGAACCCACCTTCGACCTCTGCCAGCTCGCCTCCGCAGCCGGGGCCAACTTCGTTTCACGGTGGACATCCTATCACGTGAAAGAGCTGACACGGGCCATCCATACCGGCCTCCAGACCCCCGGATTCTCGTTCATCGAGGCTGCGGTCCAGTGCCCTACCAACTACGGGAGAAGGAACAAGTTCCGCCAGGTGATGGACCAGATCGAGTATTTCAAGACGCATGCAGTCCTGCTGCAGAAAGCAGAAAGGCTCAAGGCAGAAGGGAAACCCGTTCCTGAAAACTCATTGGTTGTCGGAGATTTTATCCGCCGTGACCGACCTGCGATGGGGGTGAAGAGATGAGGCACGAGGTCCGGTTCTCTGGCTTTGGCGGCCAGGGGATTATTCTCTCTGCCGTGATCCTGGGGAGAGCTGCAGTGATGTATGACGGGAACTACGCGGTCCAGACACAGGTCTACGGTCCGGAAGCCCGTGGAGGTGCCTCCATGAGTGCGGTCATCATCGATGACCAGCCGATCCTTTATCCGAAAGTCACGAACCCTGATATTTTTGTGATCATGTCCCAGGAGGGGTTCGAGAAGTACGGTGCCCATGCAGGCGAGCATGCGGTGATGATCCTCGACTCGTCACTGGTGCAGTCAAGACCGCAGTGCAGGTATACCGAGATCCCTGCAACCCGCGAGGCCAAGCAGACGCTCGGCCGCGATATTGTCGCGAATATCATCATGCTCGGTGCACTGGTAAGGACGACCGGGGTCGTGGGCGAGGTAGCCATAGAAAAGGCAATCCTGGACTCTGTACCAAAAGGGACCGAGAATCTCAACCTGAAAGCCATGAAACTTGGATTTGAACTTGCAGACAAGGAGAACGTCACATGAAACTGCTGGAACACGAGGCAAGAAGCATATTCGAGAAAGCCGGGATTCCGCATCCCCGCGGGTTTCTCATCCATTCCCCGGGAGAACTGAAAGTTTTGGTCGGAGAACTCGGTGAACGGTGTGTGTTAAAAGCCCAGGTTGATGTGGGAGGACGGGGGAAATCGGGAGGAATCCTTGTTGCGGACAGGGGGGATGCCGAGCGGATGGCCGCTGATCTCTTCAAGAAGGAGATAAAGGGGGTGCCGGTCAGGGAGATTCTCGTGGTCGATTATCTCGAGATCACCCGGGAATATTATGCCAGCATTGCCATCGATCGATCCACGAAGCAGGCGCTCATCCTCTTCACCGATCAGGGAGGAGTCGATATCGAGACCCTTGCAAGGGAACGCCCGGATGCGGTAAGAAAGGCATCGATTCCGCTCCTCATGCATGACATCCCGCAGTTCATGATCCGTGACCTCCTCCAGTCCGCACCAAAAGAGATCGGGAAGATCCTCAACCAGCTCTACAGGGTGTTCTGCGATAAAGACGCGCTCCTGGCCGAGATCAATCCCCTTGTTCAGACTCCTTCGGGGATCTATGCGGCCGATGCCAAGCTGATCATCGACGACAATGCCCTTGCCCGCCAGGGAATTTCATACAACCGGGATCTGACCGACAGGGAGAGGGAGGCAGAAAAGCACGGTTTCTCCTATGTCGAGCTCAAGGGGGATATCGGCGTAATAGGCAACGGGGCAGGCCTGACAATGGCCACCCTTGACTTAATCGAGTATTACGAGGGTCGGGCTGCTAACTTCCTCGATGTCGGGGGAGGTGCCGACCAGGAGAGGGTGATGCACGCCGTCAGGCTGGTTGCATCTGATCCAACCGTCAAAGTAATCGTCGTAAACCTCCTGGGTGGCATAACACGGTGCGACGAAGTGGCGAAAGGCATCATCAGTGCCGGGATACGCCAGCCTGTCATCGTGCGCCTGGCTGGAACCAATGAGGCCGAAGGCAGGAAGATACTCGATGGCTGCGGGTACCGGATGATGGAGAGCATGGAGCAGGCTGTCAAGGCTGCGGTGGAGGCAGTGAGATGATTTACGGCGACAGGAATACCGGGGTGATCGTCACTGGAGCCACGGGAAAACAGGGAGCATTCCACATCGCCCTGATGAACGAGTATGCCAGGCAGGTGGGAGGAAAAGGCGTGGTAGCCGGAGTAACCCCGGGAAAGGCCGGTCAGGAAGTGGCAGGCGTCCCGGTCTTCAACAGCATCAGGGATGCACTCAAAGAGCACGATGCTGATGCCTGTGTGCTCTTCGTCCCGGGTTTTGCTGCCGGTGATTCGATCATGGAGGCGGCCAGTGCAGGACTCTCCCTTGTCGTCGCAATCACCGAACATATCCCGGTACACGATACCATGAAAGCCATATCATATGCACGCATCCACGGGTGCTCGGTGATCGGCCCCAACTGCCCGGGGCTCCTCTCACCTGGCGAGATCAAGATGGGGATCATGCCGGTTCACCTCTCCTCACCAGGGCACGTCGGGGTCATATCACGGAGCGGGACGCTGACCTACGAGATAGTGGATCAGCTCACCAGAGCCGGACTCGGCCAGAGCACGATCGTCGGGATCGGCGGTGATCCTGTCATCGGGCAGACATTTGCAGATGTCCTAACACGCTTTGAGCAGGACAAAAAGACCAGGGCAGTGGTCATCCTCGGCGAGGTGGGCGGATCCCTCGAGGAGGAAGGTGCCGGTGCCACAGACCTCCCGGTTGCTGCCTATATTGCAGGCATTTCGGCTCCTCCTGAGAAGAGAATGGGGCATGCAGGTGCTATCATTGAGGGTGGCGAAGGGGACGCACGGTCGAAGATCACCCGGCTCGAGAAGATGGGGGTCCCGGTTGCATCCAGACCATCGGAGATTCCCAGGCTGATCAAGGAGATTCTCTAACATGACATCAGCCAGGAGTCCTGAAACGATCTTGCCATCTGGAAACACTTTAATCCTGCATGCTCCAGTATATCTGTACTTTTTCGCGGAGGAACGATGAGCGGTTACCAGAATGCAGGCTTCGACTCCCCAGGCGGGGATGAGGAGCCGGAAGGCCCGGAACGATACCTGCGTCCGGGTGAGGAACTCCTTATTTACACCCCGGATGTCCAGATTAAAAAGTTCAGGTTCGATGCGTATCTCACGAATGACAGGCTCTTTCTCACAGACCAGGACGAGAAGACTCCCGGAGTGACGGCAAAAGAGATCCCCATCGGATCGGTCGCGGATACACACCTCGAACATTCTCCATCACAGGAACCGATCCTCGTGCTGTCCATAAGGACATCCGACGACGATATCCGCACGATGAAGATGGTCTTCGTGCACACCGGCGTGGACAGGCTCTCACAGGCAGAAGAATGGGTTCACCTCATCCGCCATGGAAAGGAGTCAGCTGCTCCCCGGTATCCTGCAGATCAGGACAGGTCTGAACTCGCAATTCCGGCCATCTCACCAGAAGCCCGTGCTCTCTCGGAAACCATGGTGTTCCCTGACACACCCCGGGAAGAACCTCGAGGCGCGATTCCCTCTCTTGAACCTCAGGCGAATCCTGGTGCGGAATCCCCGCGAACATACCCTGTCACATACCCTGCAAGGTTCCCTGAGACAAAGAGCCCTCCCAAACCCGGGCATGATGCGGTGACTACCCAGATACAATTCTGTTTCCATTGCGGTCACAGGGTCCCTCCGAATGCCAACTTCTGCCCATATTGCGGCACCCGCATGTCCCATGGTCACAATGCCCCGGGAACCCCAACACCCGTCCAGGCTAAAAAGGAGGTTTCTGAACAGGAACCACAGCCTGAAAAGGAGAAGAAAAGGCGGCTGCGGTGGCCTTTTGGGAGAAAATAGCCAGAGCTCACATCCTTTTTTGTGCAATGATCATGCGGACAAACGCGTCCCTGTGATAGTCATCTTTGATATCCTTTTCAACGAGAATCGATAACCCTGCATCCTTGAGAGCTTCCCGGTATTCGTCTGTCAGGAAAGGCTCCACCCTCGTGTTCCCTGTTTTTCCTTTCTTCTCTCCCTCAATTGTCCACAATTGCCATTCAAGGGACTGGTAGAGATCCATATCCTCCCTTCCTGTCGACTGGACGTTCACGAATACTCCTCCAGGATTCAGGGACTTTCCAATGCGCGGTACCATGTCGATCCGTTTCCCGCTCGGGTTCGATGACGAGAACACGAGATCATAGTTCCTGCCAAAATCATCAACAAAAAAATTTCCTCCGATTGTATGGACCCTCGTTGCTCCATATTCCCGGATGAACCGTGATGCAAGAGGGATTACATGAGGCATATCAAAGACCCATGCATGGAGATCAGGATTCAGCGCTGTGCACGCGATCGCATAAAGGCCATGGCCTCCCCCAAGATCAATCATCCTCCTGAATGAGTGAAACGCCGGGAACATGGAGATCTCCCGCGTTATTCGCTGCAACCTCCCACAAAGGGCATTCTCGGCCATGGCCGGAAGGCTGAGTGTACTGAAGAACACCTCTGCCGGGTATGACACCGGGCCCTGTTCAATAATCTCTGGAAGGCGCATCCAGAGATCCTGCATGTGCCTCCAGGTCTTGTCAAGGTACGCTCCCTGGCGGTAGGGGGAAGACCGTGCAAGGAAAACCAGGGAGAGCGGTGTGGAAGAGTATCTTCCCTCCGTCTGGGTGACTACTCCCATCTCCTCGAGAATCCTGCATACCGGTGTGATGATCTCTGCCCTGCACCGGGTAAGAAGGGCCAGCTCGTCAGGCGTTCTCGGGGTTGAGAGGTGGTCAAAAAACGAATAATTACTGGCAGTAATAAGAGCGGCAATCCTGATCAGGCCCTGCATACCGAGATCGATCTGCTCGAACAGGGGTTCCGGGCTCAGCGCTGGTTCCTGGGTAAGAGAACTCACAGTATCCATTATTCACTCCATGCCTGCTTTGTTCCCCGGCATTTCTTCCTGCCACGCATATTCAGGGAACAAAAGGAATGATTATGTTACCACCCATCGTTCTAATAATGATTACGCGTCTGGTGATCGAGGGATTTCGTTGAGACGGAACATCAAGATAGAGGCACTGCAGCAGATTCCGCTGGAACGCCAGGAGATCGAACTTGTTGAAAAAAAGTGTATCGGGCACCCTGACAGCCTTGCAGACGGAATTGCCGAGTCCATCAGCAGGGCTCTGTCAATGGCCTACCTCGAGGAATGCGGGGCAATTCTGCACCACAACACCGACCAGGGTGAGATCGTTGCAGGAGAATCGCAGCCGAAATTCGGCGGCGGGAAGGTTATCAGGCCAATCTATATGCTTATCAATGGGAGGGCTACCAAGCAGTTTGAAGGTATCAGCATCCCTACTGATGCCATTGCAGTTGAAGCCGCCCGGACGTACCTGGAAAAGACGCTGACGAACCTCAACATGGATCGCGACATTATCGTTGATTGCCGCCTGGGAACGGGTTCGACTGACCTCCGTGACGTCTTCAAACCCTGCCAGAACGCACCCCCGCGGGCAAACGATACCTCCTTTGGTGTCGGGCACGCCCCATTCTCTGAAGCCGAGACCATTGTCCGCGAGGTTTCCGATTTCATCGACACTTCATATCGCAAAAAACACCCGATCGTGGGGCAGGACATCAAGATAATGGCACTCCGGGATGGCAACACCATCACTCTCACCCTCGCCTGCGCCATGGTGGACCGTTACTGCAGTGGTCTTCCGGAGTATATCGAACAGGTCGACCTCCTTCAGGAGCATGTCCTCAAGGTGGCAAAGAAGCACACGAAGAGGAACGTAGAAGTTGCGGTGAATACTGCCGATGTATACGACGATGAAAGTGTGTTTCTCACGGTGACCGGGACATCAGCAGAGATGGGCGATGACGGATCTGTCGGGCGGGGAAACCGCTGCAACGGTCTGATCACCCCGAACAGGCCTATGAGCATGGAGGCCACGAGCGGGAAGAATCCCATCAACCACATCGGAAAAATTTACAACGTCCTCTCTACCCAGCTTGCCCAGGAATGTGTGAGGAAGGTCGACGGGATTGAGGAGATCTATATCCGGCTCCTCTCCCAGATTGGAAAACCCATCGATCAGCCCCTTGTTGCAAGTGTCCAGATACTTCCGCGAAAGGGGATGGATATGAACGCGATCAGGTCTGACGTCGACGCAATCGTCGACAGCGGACTTGCCGAGATCACCTGCATTACCGAGAAGATCATCCGTGGCGAGATCAAGACGTTCTGAAACGCCTGAAAAAACCGGCAGATCACAACAGATCCCCACCCTTCGCCTTGCCATCCCAAACAAGGGACGGATTGCAGGACCGGTGATGGATCTCATGGAGAAGAGCGGGCTTCACCTGCTCGACAGCGGTGAGAGAAGACTGATCTCCCGGACCCCGGATCCCCACGTTGAGGTACTTTTTGCCCGGCCTGTCGATATACCCGAATACGTGGCAAACGGGGCGGCAGATCTTGGGATAACTGGCCATGATATGGTACTGGAACGAGAGGCCGATGTGGCAGAACTCCTTGACCTCAAAATCGGGACTGCCTCGCTTGTCCTTGCAGCGAGGGAGGATGCCCCCCTTAACTCACCGGGCGACCTGGAAGGGCAGCGGGTAGCCACGGAATTCCCCGTCATTTCACGGCATTATTTCCAGGATCGCGGAATTTCTGTCACCCTGGTCCCTGTCGGAGGAGCCTGCGAGGCAACACCGTACCTCGGGATAGCCGAAGCCATCATAGATCTCTCAAGTTCTGGGAACACTCTCCGCTCAAACAGGCTGCGTGTCCTGGATGTCGTCCTTTCAACGAGCACCATGCTCATTGCAAACAGGGTATCGATCTCATCGAAAAAGGAAAAAATTGAGGAGATCCAGGTGGCAATTGAGAGCGTGGTCCGGGCCCGCGGACAATGCTACCTCATGATGAACGTGATGCGTTCATGTGTCAATGAGGTGACCTCTGTCCTTCCAGGGCTTTCAGGTCCGACTGTCATGGATGTCGCATCCCGCAACGATATGGTTGCGGTTCATGCCGTTGTCGATGAAGAGAGAGTCTACCGGTTGATCCACCTCCTGAAACAGGCAGGGGCCCGCGATATCCTGGTCATGCCAATCGCACGGATGATCCCCTGATATGCTCGTCTTTCCCGCTGTCGATATTCTCAATGGAAAGTGCGTGCAGCTGGTGCAGGGGAAGAGGGACTCAGCGACGTACTTCGGTGATCCCCTTGCGTGCGCTCACCGGTGGCTTGAACTCGGTGCAGAACGACTCCATGTTGTAAACCTTGATGGTGCGTTTGGCGATTCCGCGAAGAACGCCGAGAGGATTCGCGATCTTGTGCGTGACACAGGTGTTGAGATACAGCTTGGAGGAGGAATACGCTCCTTTTCCGATGCGTCATCCTGGCTCGATACGGGCGTTGAGAGAATCATCCTCGGAACCCTTGCGACGAAGAATCCCAGGGTATTGCACGATCTGAGCAGGGAATTTGGCGGAGACAGGATCATGGCAGGTGTCGATACGAAAGGCGGGGAGATAACCACCGAGGGGTGGCAGACGCGGGAGGGAGACTATCTTGTATGGGCAGAACAATTTGAACATATGGGTGCAGGTTCGCTCCTTTTCACGAATGTCGACGTCGAGGGGCTGCAGGCGGGCATTGATCCGGAACCCGTAGCCCGGCTGTTACAACGGATCCACCTGCCGGTTACGGTTGCAGGAGGTGTCTCCTCTGTTGAGGATATCAGGGTCTTAAAAGATCTTGGGTCATCCGGGGTGGTTCTCGGTTCTGCCCTGTACAGTGGAAAAATTACCCTGTCAGAAGCCATGGAGGCTGCACAATGACAAAAAGGCGCGTTCAGAATCACCGGGAGACCAGGGAGACCTCAATTGACATCATCCTGGATCTTGACAATCCGGTTGACGGAGAGGTCTCGACTGGCATCGCATTTTTTGATCACATGCTCACCTCCATGGCGAGGCATGGACATTTTGGCCTCTCGCTCATCGCACACGGTGACCTCGAGGTTGATGCCCACCATACTATTGAGGACACAGGGATTGTGCTCGGCCAGGCATTCAAAGAAGCCATCGGCGAGGGAAAGGGTATTGCCAGGTTTTCCCATGCCATGGTCCCCATGGATGAAGCGCTCGCCACCGTAGCCCTCGACCTGGGAGGAAGGGGATACCTTGTGTTCCGCGGAGCATTCTCCCATCCCCGCGTCGGGGGTGTGGAGCGGGAGATATACGAGCACTTCTTCTATAGCCTGTGCGTGAGAGGAGGAATTACCGCCCATCTCACGATGGAAGGGAAGAATGACCACCACATGTGTGAAGCTCTCTTCAAGGCATTCGGTATTGCACTCGGAGCAGCCACCCGCATCGGGCAGGATGCTGATCATATCCCCAGCCTCAAGGGAACATTCTGAAACATCTATCGGGAAGGAAGTGATGATGCGGACCCCGCGAACCCTGGGGGCCGTTCAAATCATGTCTATGTCCCGTAGTAAAAAATGGTTATCCACTTTTTCCGTTGAATGACAGTCGGTGAAGGGCTTCCTTTGCCGTGATGCGAACGTAACAGTTCTCGTCTCCGCACGCACGGGTAAGGGGCTCTATTGCCCGGAAATCCCCGATTTTTCCGAGATTCAGGGCCGAAATAAACCTGATATCTCTGTCCCTATCCCCAAGCATTGAGATGAGAGGTTCGACGCTCCGACAATCGTCGATCTCGCCAAGAGCCTGGGCGGCAGCAATCCTGACCCTCTTGTCCTCGTCATTGAGGGCAAGGATAAGATAGTCGACAGCAGGTTGTCCCTTCTTTTCCAGATCTGCGATTAACTGGATGATGTCCGGTCTGGTCTTCTGTGCCAAACACTGCAGCGTCCCTGTCATCAGTGTCCCCCTGCTATTACCCTACTCTGAGGGCATGAATGAGTAGATCAGGTACCTAAAAATGACTTCGCCATTCAGCTATGCACAGCATACTGTTATCAGGTACAATACCAACGCTGGAAGTTCACCTATCAGCAGATACCCCTAGGGGAAGCGTTCAGAAAAGGATTTTTTGCCACCTTGATTGTCGTTTCTGCTGCAGATTTGTGGAGTAATTCAGGAAGGGGGGGATTATGCGGATTTTGCCGCCAGTTCTACGTCCTCTTCCTTGATCGTCTTTCTTCCTGCGTGAAGGGCAAGCCGGTTGGCTTCCTTTGTCAGGTTCGCGATATAATCCTCAGCCTTCGCCACAAGGGCTGCAGCGGCATCGCTGCCCACTCTTTCAGCACCATTTTTCTTAGCAATTCTCACAACTGCAGCAATAGGTAAATCTGCCATTGTATTTTACCTCATTTCAAAAAGTGTATCAGCAAATATTTAAAGATATCGTGATTTCTGCGCAAATTATCCTCCAATAGTGTTTTCCGTGAATCTCCGGCACTATTGCGGCGAACCCGATTAAAACGCCGCTCTTTCCATTATTCCTTTGAATATCTTTTGAAATTGAAAAAGAAAAAGAATATCGCCGTTTATTGTTCCAAAAGGGTATCTGCGAGATTCAGGGCATTCGTGTAGTCCGGTGTAGCGCGCGAGGTATCCACAAAAATTCTCTCAATATTCAGGACCGGTGCGCCGTGTCCTTGGCCCGATCCGAGAAATACCAGTGTCCTGAAGATCAAATTGCCAGAGATCCCATCAGGGGCAAGAATGACTGATGAAGATGCTATCGCATCCTCAATCAGGATCTGGAAATGGCGTGCCCCTGTCATTCCTGCAACCATCTCAGCATCCGCAAGACTCTCATCGACACGCGGATGTCTCCCGACATCTCCAAGCCGTCCACCGGAGAGAATGGCAACGTCTCCCGATAACCCAAGACGCCCTGCCAGATCCCTCGCATGGACGACCAGTGAGACCTTCTCGTCAACAGTCCACCCTTCATCAACCCCTACCGGTGCGAGGAGGAACTGCTTTCCCCCGGCCGTCTCCAGGAGTGCCGCTCTTTCCAGGTGATCCACACCTGCGATCCGTTTCAGTGCCGCGAGCGTGGTATTTGAGGGAAAGGTTCCCCTCACTGCTGCTCCCAGTCTCCCCAGAAAGAGATCCCGGACGAGTGCTTCTTCCGGGAAGGGATCTTCATGACAGCGTATATCTTCAACGCCGGAGAAGGTCCCTGGACGACAGTAACAGATGGTCCTTGCTGCACAACGTGAACGGGAGATACTCTGAACGACTTTCCAAAATCCCTCTTCAACACCTATTCCGATCAACCCTGGTGTCATGAACCATCGTCGGAGAAGAGACGCATGATACCGTGTTTGTCAAAATCGAATACCTGAGAAATCTGTTCGCCAAGGGCGATCTGGAGTGTCCTGCTTCCATTTACATGTCCCACTACGCAGGCAGTCATACCTACGTCGTGAAATCGCCTGCATATCTCAGGGCTATTTCCTGGTGCGGCGGTGAGAACGAATCCCATACCCGGGTAGATCCTGACCCATTGTTCGAAGGTCATGCCATGTGCCGCAAGGTCGGGGACCGGGATCCGATCGAGATCGATACGTGCACCCTTTCCACTCACCTCAAGGAGCATCCCCAGCGTTCCGATGACACCGGGATTGCTGATGTCTTTCCCGGCACTCACAAGGTGATCCCGGCCAAGATCCTCGAGGACCCGGATCTGACTGCGAACCTCGTCCGGAGTCTTCATGGTCACCGAATCCCAGTTGAGGGCACATGAGGGGTGAACCCGGCCAGTGAGATCCGCTGCGATGATGACATCATCACCCTCCCGTGCAGTATCCGAGTAGATCACTGCATCACGCGGGGCGCATCCGAGGATAGCGACATCGATGACACTATAGGGCGTGTCAGGGTGGAGGTGTCCGCCCACGATCGGCACGCCGAACTGGAGCGATGCGTCATGCATTCCAGAGATGACTTTTTTCTGGATGGTAATGTCCGATATCGAGAAGACATCCACCATGGCAAGAGGCCGTCCGCCCATTGCCGCAATGTCGTGGATATTGACAAGCACCGCACAATAGCCCGCCCAGTAAGGGTCCGCTTCCATAAGGCGGCTCCAGATTCCGTCAGCAGCGAGAAGGAGAGCCTCGTCACCGTGCTCTATGACGGCGGCATCCTCCCCGAACGATGCCAGTACCCCGGGACTCTCAATTCGGACTGCTCGGACCATCTCGCCAATGGCCTGCTTTCTCTTTACTCCCTCGTATTCCCTTACCACTTCAGCAATGGTTGCCGTGGATACGCGTGTCAACACCATAGAGACAGAAGAACCAGTATGTACTATCACATTGGAGCATCATCAGTGATAATTTATTTGATGCCGGGTCCATACAAGAGGCATGGACTGGGGGGAAAAATACAGGCCTGCTCACCTCGAAGAAGTGGTGGGCAACAGCACCGCTCTACACCAGATGCTGGAATGGGCCAGGACATGGAGCCGGGAAAAGAAACCCCTCATCCTGTATGGAAAACCCGGCACTGGCAAAACCTCCAGCGCCCACGCTCTCGGCAATGACATGCACTGGGAGATCATCGAGCTCAACGCAAGCGATCAGCGGACAAAGGCGGTTATCGAACGGGTTGCCGGGAGCAGCAGCACCTCGGGGAGCCTGACAGGGGCTTCGAGAAGACTGATCATCATCGATGAAGCAGACAACCTGCACGGGACCGCTGACAGGGGAGGGGCGAAAGCCATACTCGAACTGTTGAAACACACACTCCAGCCTATCATCCTCATCGCGAATGATCTCTATGCCATCCCGGGAGAGATCCGGTCCCGCTGCGAGGGCATCCAGTTCAAGGCTCTCCCGGCGCGTTCCATTGCACCCCGTCTCAGATATATCTGTGCGGGGGAGAAGATCTCATGCAGCGAGGATGGCCTCCGCTCCATTGCGGAAAGGGCACACGGCGACATGAGAGCGGCAGTCAACATGCTGTATGCATCCGCTACCGGACGAGACCGCATTGACGAGAATATTCTGCCGTCCCGGAAGGATGAACGTTCATCGGTCTTTGACCTGGTCATTGCACTGTATGGCACGGTGTCAGCCGACGCTCTCCTCTCCATGGCCTATGCAGTCGACGAAACTCCTGATACCCTTCTTCAGTGGATAGAGGCAAACCTTACCGGGATCGACGATCCCGCCCACCTCGAATCGGCATACACTTCTCTCTCCCGGGCTGACGAATACCTGGGATTCACCTACCGGCAGCAGTACCACATCCTGTGGCGGTATGCGACGGCCCTCATGGTTCTTGGAGTGGGGAGAGTAACCGCCAGGCGTGGACTCCATTCCCGGATCACCGCCCCGGAACGCTGGAAGAGGATGTCAACCTACCAGAAGCAGAAAGCGGTCAGGGCATCCATGGTCCGGAAAGTCGCATCATCCCTGCATATGCCACAGCGGACCCTCAAGGAGACGTACATGTCTCCCCTCGCCATGATTATCGACAAAGACCCCCTCACGTATGCCAGGGACTTCTCTCTCGACAGTGATGAGATCGATCTCTTCATCCATGACCGGAGCAGGGCAGTATCTGTCGCAAAAATACTCGCGTCTGAAGAGAAAGAGAGAGAGACCAGGAGGGAGAAAGAGACAAAGGTGAAAACGAAACGGAAGGCAGACTGGCCCACGGGACAGCAGGAGATCCCCCGGGAGAAAAAAGATCTGCCACCCCCTGATTACAAGCAGGAGAAGGAATCCCCTGCGAATCAGAAGACACTCTTTGAAGGGTTCTGACGCCGGTAATAGCAGTGCAGGACAACACCGCACTCTACCAGCTCACCCCCGTCCCCGCAGCATTCAAAGCCAAGATGGTACACGAGCAGGTCGCAATCAACCTGCGTTGCAAGGTGAAGCAGTGATGGAATCATCTCCTCGTGGGGTCGGATGGAATATATGAGATCAATTCCCTGGTAGAGGGAAATGACAGGTGAGAATATGTCATCCTGTATGATCGTTAGCCCCGGTACCGGTGGCAGGTTGCGTGAATCGGTGCAGAAGACCGGAATGCCGGCATCCCTGATGAGAAGCGCTGCGTCCGGGTTCCCACCAACGCCCACTTCTGCCACGTTCCTGTAATTTCCTATAATATGGTCAGCAATACACCGCTCAATACGTTTATGCCCCGCCATCCCAAGATATAGTGAGAGATGGATCTCCTTATCTTTTGGGATGAAGCGGCCCCTTCGGGGATACAATCAGCCTTTTTGAGGGATCTCAACACGCTTCTCCCGATTCGGTCCCGCATATGCGAAAGCCCCGTTGTCGTGAGCGGATTTATCCCTTCCAGAAGGCAGACCAATGCAACCACCCTCCTCGACTCCCTGGACCTCTATAAAAAACGTTCCGGAGAGAAAGACCTGATTCTTCTCGTGGTATCGGATGATCTCTGCCGGTCATGTGATGAATACCTCTTCGGACTCGCCCGACACACCACAGGGAATGCCGTCGTGTCCACTGCCCGGCTGGACAGTGAATTTTACGGTAAGCCCGCCAGTGATGAAGATCTCCTTGATCGCCTTGTGAAGGAATCTACCCATGAAGTCGGTCACCTTCTCGGCCTTGCACATTGCCAGAATGCCGAATGCATCATGTTCAACCCTCTCCTCCTCGACGATATAAGCCGGCAGAAACGATGGTTCTGCCCCACATGCCAGGG
>CAYNXS010000004.1:21176-40401 GCA_964401215.1 uncultured Methanolinea sp.
GAACACTCACTCAAGAGAGAAAAAAGGTGGGATCAGCCGAACAGGGCACCGAGCCCTGCCATGCCGCTCTCTTCCTCTTCCTTCTTTTCTTCCTGGCTCGGCTCTGCAGCAGCGGAGGCTGCAGGGGCTGCAGCTGCAGCGGGGGCAGCTGCTGCGGCAACCGCAACAGGGGCTGCAGCTGCTTTGCTGATTGCTTCCTCGATGTTGATTCCATCGAGAGCTGCAACCATGGCCTTTATCCGGGCTTCATCAACGGCGATACCAGCAGCAGTCAGGACTGCTTTTACGTTCTCTTCCTTGACCCCTTTGCCTGCCTTGTGCAGGAGAAGGGCAGCATAGATATACTCCATCTCAATTACCTCGTTTCAGTTCTCTTACTTACCCCCGACCATGCTCTGGAGGGTGTAACTTTCTCGATAGGCTTTTCCAATAATCGCATCAATGACGTCTTTTGCATAGACATCGGCTTCGATTGCCAGTCCGCGGGCTTCCCTTGCTGCTTTCTCGACCAGCGGGGCGGCGGTATCCTTCGTGAATATCACCGCGTTGACCGAGAGGTTGAAGGCCTGCGATGCTGCCAGGGTCATCTGGCGGTATATCAGGTCCTCGTCGATTGCAAGAACAGACGGCTCATACACGTCGCCCTCGAAGAGTGCCGCCTGAAGTTTCAGGCCGACATCCATGGGCTTGACATCAAGCTTGGAAAGGACATCAGCAAGTTTCGGGCTGATAATCTCTCCCTTCTTTACGACGGTTCGTGTCTCCCGGATCTTGACCTTTCCGGCCTCAATCGCGGCAGGGATCCCTACCTGCTGCAGTTCTCCAACGATCGGGCCCGGCTTGAAACTCGTTGGCCCTTTCTCGACGACGATGTCATCGGGGGCTTTTTCACCGGGCTTTGCAGCCATCTTGGTCTTGGTCTTCTCCAGTGTCTTGAAGAGCCTGAACGGATTTTCGTTCGTGAAGATAAGCGCTGAATGCCCGGAGATATGCCCGGCGAGTTCCGCGTGGGAACCGCCCATCTCGTCAAATGCATGACGGATGAGGGTGTTCCGGGTCATCTTGATCAACGCAGTGGACTTCAGGTTCCGGCGGATCTGCTGTAACTGGCTGGCGGGGATACCGTACATGTCGACCAGGCCCACGAGGGAGTATTTCCCTGCGTCGGACTTGATATCCTCGACTTCTCTCCTCTTCCATGCGGGAAGGTGATGAGTATACAGTGCCATTTACACCAGCCTCTGCGCCGGCCCCATGGTGGTCTTCACAAAGACAGACCTGATGTTCATGGAGCCCTGTTCCAGCACGGATTCGACCCTTCGCAGAACAACATCGATATTCTCGGCGATCTGCTCGGGAGGCATCCCGGTGGATCCCACCTTCACATGGAACGTTTTCCTGTCCTTTGTGCGTATCTTCACCGAATTCCGGAGACGTTCTACCATGGGTTTGATATCCGTCCCTGACTGTATCGGTGTGGGCATACGGCCTCTTGGTCCCAGACGTGGACCAAGGAATCGTCCTACCTGAGGCATGACGCTGGTCTCAGCGAGGAAGAAACGGTACGTGCTGGCTACAGTCCGGGCCTCCCTTGGAGCCCCTCCCAGCCTCTCGATCTCTTCGGGTCCGATGACCAGGTCAACGCCGGCTTCCCTGGCCTGGGTGATGATATCGCCCTTGCCAAGGACGGCGATGCCGACCTTTTTACCAATACCATGGGGAAGGAGTATCGTCTCATCAATACGATTTTTGGGCTGCGCCATGTCGATATTCTTGAGATTGACGGTAATATCTACGCTCTCAGAGAATTTCCTTTCAGGCGCTTTTTCGATAGCCGTCTTTACGGCATCAATTATCTTTGCCCTTTCAACCATCTATTTCCTCCATAGTGCGCGACCATACTGATCTTCTATGGTTCTCTCTCGTCTATTCCACGAGGAGCTTGTCGTAGGTTCCAGCGTCGATTGCGGAGAGGGCCTCCTTGGGCCTCTTTCCATCGACGGTGATACCCATACTCACGCAGGTGCCTACTACTTCCTTGACCCCATGCTTGAGGTCATAGGAGAGCATGTCACCAGCCTTCATACGGGCAATCCTGACAGCGGCCTCGATAGGCAGGTCACCAACAGTATTGATGTTGGGTTCCGAAGATCCCTTCTCGACACCGACCTCCTTCTTGATGAGGGCGGTTGTGGGTGGAATTCCCACGGTTACCGTGAAGTTCCTCTTGTCATCGACTTCGACCTTCACAGGGACCTGCATGCCATTGAAGCTGCCGGTCTTCTGGTTGATCTCGTCGACGACTGCCTTCACGTTGATGCCGAGAGGTCCCAGGGCTGGACCCAGGGGTGGACCTGCGGTTGCCTTGCCTCCAGGTACTAATACCTCGACCACTTCTGCCATAGCTGTATCACCATGCTGTCCCGTGATGGGACTCAGCGTGGGTAAATAAGGTTGACTCTGGCTGACTTAAAGGTATACCAGGATTGGGGGAAAGAAGAGGGGGATTACTTCCCTTCTCCCTTGTCGACGACCCGGACATTGTCTCCCCTGACCGTGATGGGGATGGGAAGCACGCTCTCATACAGCTCCACGGTGATCTCTTCCTTGCCCGTGTCTATTCGCTTCACGACGGCTTTTTCACCCTTGAAGGGTCCTGCTATCATCTCGACGATAGTCCCCTCGGAGATACCGCTCACGATTGGTTTGGGCACGAGAAAGTGCCCTACTTCCGAGAGGGAAGTCTCCCCCCTTACAACCGTGCGCGCATGGGCAACCTTCTCCACCAGCTGCTCGATACGAGGCAGGCTTTCAGGAGTCTCGACAAGGACATAGCCTTTCAGTTCATCCGGGACAATGATGGCTACGACCTGGATATCGGTTGCTCCCGTCTCGATGGCCTTCTTGATATTATCCGCAACCGTCCGTTCCTGCTTCGACGTAGTCTTGATGGCAAAAATCCGGTTGGGTTGCACTTCCATATCCATCATGGGAGAAGGAGCATCAGCTCGTATATGATAAATCCGATAAGGCCCACAATGAGGACCCCTGCTGCAGCTACCAGCGCAATTTTCTGGAACTCCTCGCGTTTCGGAGTCCTTGCAAGTTTGAGGATCCTCCAGTATTTCCTGAAAAGCTCCTCGTTGATATTGAATTTCAAATCCGGCTTGGCAATTTCCATGGAACTCACTTCAAAAAGTCTATCTCAAATTGCTTCTGAACTTTTGGGGTAATTTTTTCATTCCTACCATATATTTGTGGCGACCGAACCCCTGTCACCACCAGCATTGTGCGCATTTTATTCTGCATATCGGGGTCAATCTGGGCTCCCCAGATGATCCGCGCATCAGGAGCGATCCGGTTATAGACCTCCTGAAGCACCCCCTCGGCCTCCTCCATGGTCATGTCGGGCCCGCCTACCACATTGACAAGGGCCGCATTCGCACCAGATATATCCACATCGAGAAGCGGTGAACGTATTGCTTTTTTGACGGAATCTGCGGCCTTCTCCTCACTCTCGCTCTCGCCCACGCCTATCATCGCGACACCTCCACGCTCCATGACGGTGCGGACATCAGCGAAGTCCAGGTTAACAAGTCCTGGGAGTGTAATCAGTTCGGTGATGCCCTTGACCGCCCTCATGAGGACTTCGTCGGCAACCTTGAATGCGGCGTACAGGGGGAGTTTTGGGACAACCTCGAGGAGGCGATCATTCGGGACCACGATGACCGTATCCGCCACATCCCGAAGCCTCTCGAGCCCGGCCTCGGCATTCTCCATGCGGATAACACCCTCGGCAGTGAAGGGAAGGGTTACCACGCCGATGGTAAGCGCACCTTCCTCGCGGGCTGACTTCGCGACGATCGGTGCAGCACCTGTTCCTGTCCCCCCGCCAAGGCCGACCGTGATAAAAACCATGTCGCATCCGCTGACTGCCCTCTTGATCTCCTGCTCATTCTCAAGGGCAGCCTCTTCGCCAATCTGGGGGATGGACCCCGCCCCGAGCCCGCGTGTCCTCTGCCTTCCGATGAGGATTCGGGTATCTGCAACAGTCCGGGAGAGGTGCTGGGCATCGGTGTTGATTGCCACGAGGCGTGCACCATGGATACCCTCTTCCTTCATACGGGTGATGGTATTGGAGCCGCTGCCCCCGCACCCTATCACGGCAATCTCCGTCTTTAACTCATTGAGAATCTGGTCGAGATCCTCGGGGTTCTTCATGTTTTCCGGTGAGTCGTCCCTCACCCTGGTCAGCGCTTCTTCAACGATCGACCTCATAGATACTTCTCCAGTCCCGGAATGTGGATTGTTGTGTCGCTGCGGGTCTGGACCATGCCAGGGTTGATCTCCAGGTCACCAATGTACACGGTGCAGCCATTCATCAGCTGACCGTACAGAGGACCTGGGGGGATCCCAAGATCCCGAGCCCTTTCGGGGTCAAATCTGCGCCTGCTGATGGTCAGGTGGTCACCCGCAACGAACGTACTTTCCCCTCTACGTATGATGTTTACGCATAAGCTTATTAAATCATGCAGTACAATTCGACGAATCTCTTCGATGGTGATGAAAGAAGGCCAAATAGGCTTTTTCCCTGTTGAGAGGCGGGCCAGCGGAATGGTATCCAGCCCTTCAAGGAACTCCCGGGCATTACATCTCAACGCCTCTTCAATGAGTACCTGGTCCAGGTCGGCCTGGACAGGCTTCCCGTCAGGACACTGGCCATGGAGTGTGACCCTGCAGCCCGGCAGGATCCGATCTGCAAGAGAAAGGATAGCCTGATACGTGTCCCACGAGAGTTCCCCGAAGTGTGTCAGGTCACTTTCAGAGAGAACGGACAGGGTACTGCTCCCGATCAGTGCGTCGAGTTTTACAAGGTCTTTTCCAGGGATGGCTTTCCTGTCAACATACGCTGCAACGGCACCGGTCTTCTCCTGCATCTGCCTGATCATGGGGGCATCAAGCATTGGCACCTCCCTTGAATGGGCAATGTGCCCGAATGCACCCCGGCTGTTCAGGGAGATGTGGGTCTGCCGGGCGGCATAATGCGTCCCCCCGAACCCAATCAGTGGTATACACCGGTCAGGATCCGCAGCAAGTACGCTTCGTGCAACTGCCATTCCTGCAGTCTCATCCCGCCACTCTCTCTCGGTGCTCCCCACCTCAACAAAGAGCGAGGGGGTGGCAAGATCCGACGGCCCGTGGTGGGTGACCTCATACGCTACGCGGTATCCCTGTGGCCTGTGTGCATGAAGACCCCGGAGAATCGCCTGCATCCATCCGGGAGCAGCAGGAGCGAGAACGCGTTCGCTTCCCCCAAAGTCTGCAGTCGTAATATTCCCCGTCACATGTACGGTCAGGACCGGGACGGGATTCACTGATGAATGCCGGGAGAGGAAGATGATGAGATCTGAATCCATCTGCCGATCGATAGTGTCCTGGTAGATCAGGCGGTCCTTGACATAGCAGTGAAAAAGTTCGTGCTTCTCAAGGGCATAGGGTTGATGGGGTTCAGAAAGGAGTCCAGAGAGTGCCCGGTGAATCGTGGACCCGCCCGGATCCTGCCGGGAACTAACCAGTGATATCTTCATTGCACATCAGGGTTCGTGATCATCACATGGCTCTCTCCTCACATGAAAGCACCTGAATTCGTTCAACCATATCCCCGCGATATCTCACGAATGTGCAGGCATTAGCCATTTGGGGAGATGGAGAACTGATCTCTTTTCACGCGGAATCCGCGACGATTGAGAATGCGCCGATAAGAAATATTATCATCAATGATGCGAGAACATCATCCCTCATAAGGAGTTTAGGTATGTCAATTTCAAGACACGTACTGTTGATGTTCCTGATCGCAGCGGTCTGCATCGGAATCATCCCTGCCGGGGCCCAGCCACCCATTGGTGGCGATCGTGCCTGGTACGCAGTTCATTGCAATGTCGATGGCGCAATGGTCTACTTCGATGGCCAGCCCAAGGGTGAGATCCAGGGCGGCGTCCTGTATGTGGAAGCGTACACGACAGGAACACCATACAACAGCTATACCGTGACAAAGGACGGGTACACCACATTTGGTGATTCGATCAACGGAGTGCCGGGAAAGGGAGAGACGTTTGACCTCTATGCCACGCTCAACCCGACGCAGCCGACCCAGGCACCCGTGATCGGGGGAGATATCGGATGGTATACCGTGCACTCCAACGTTGACGGTGCCACCGTCATGTTCGACAACACGTACCAGGGTATCATCACAAACGGCATCCTGAGCGTGCAGGTCTATACAACCGGGACACCCTATAGCACCTACACCGTCACAAAAGAAGGATACCTGCCGTTTACGTCACCGGTAACCGGGTACCCTGCCAAGGGGCAGACCGTGGATCTGTATGCAACACTGAATCCTGCACCCACGCAAGTTCCGACAAAATCCCCTCTCTCTCTTGGCATCGTAGTATTTGGCATAGCAGTTGCAGGTTATCTCCTGGTATCCCGGAGATCCTGACCACCTTTTTTTGGTATGGATATGGCTTCGCCATGTTCATTCAGTGTACCTAACATCATGAAGTGAATCATGCATTTTTATTGTAGTACCCAGGTCCCTGTGCAACGCTCCATCATCTGATATGTATTCTCTCCTGTGGCGTTCATCCCGGGTTCTGGCATATCGTTATCCTCAACAATGCTTCGTCACATGCGGGTGTGGAATATGACGAGCTCCTTTTCCACACATGCTTGAGAAGATAACGGTGGTATACAAAGGAGAACGGGTAACGATGTTTAATAGAATACATTACCAACAGCGAGTTTAATGTGAACAATTTACCAAATACTACTCCATGGATGAAGAGAAGATCAGGAAGGCATTCGAAGCTGAAGGTATCGAGAAAGAGATCAAGTGCCCGGAGGCATTTGCGATATCTGAAAAATACAAGATTGCCAAGAAAGATATTGCCGGGTATTGCAACAGCCATGGAGTGAAGATTCGCGCCTGCCAGCTTGGCTGCTTCAAATGAGTCTTTTCCTTCGCACAATCCCTGTACAAGAGGCAATCCGGATCGGGTGCAGTATTGCGAATCCTCCTGGTGAGGAGAGCGTTTCCCTTTCTGATGCCGTGAACAGAGTGCTCGCACGTGATATTTCTGCAGATGTCGATATCCCGGGTTTCAACCGGTCTGTAGTCGACGGGTATGCCGTCCGGGCTTCGGATACCGTGGGCGCCGGTGAGACTATCCCGTCGCTTCTCACGCTTTCCGGAACAGTACGCATGGGCGTCCCTCCCACCATTTCCCTCGCAGAAGGAGAATGTGCATACATTCCCACGGGAGGCGAACTCCCTCATGGATCAGATGCCGTTGTCATGATCGAGCACACGGAGACCATCGATGACCAGGTGCTGGTAAAACGCCCCGTTGCCAGCGGAGAGAATTGTATCCGCAGGGGAGAGGACTTCAGGGAAGGAACCCCGGCCATCACGAAGGGAAGGCGACTCTCCCCGCCCGATATCGGGGTCCTTGCGGCAGTCGGCTGCAGCATCGTTCCTGCCTGCTGTATCCCCCGCATTGGTGTGATCTCGACAGGGAACGAGCTCATCTCCGTGAATGAAAGACCATCCGGTAGCGAGATCCGGGACAGCAACAGCGTGATGCTGGGAGCATACCTCCAGGCTGCAGGATGCACACCCAACCTCTATGGTATTGTGAAGGATGAACGCGAGATCCTCAGGGGGATCCTTCACCAGGCGCTGGGAGAGAACGATGCGGTCATCCTTTCGGGGGGCAGCTCAAAGGACGAACGGGATCTCTGTGCCGAATTGATCGCGGAATGCGGGGAAGTCCTGGTCCACGGGGTCGCGATTGCCCCTGGAAAACCCACCATCATAGGCAGGTGCCTGGGAAAACCCGTACTCGGGCTCCCGGGTCACCCGGCATCCGCACTCGTGGTGCTCGACAGGATAGGGCGCCCTCTCCTTGCAGCAATGTCCGGGGAGATCCGCAGGACCGAATGCACGAGGAGTGCCATGCTTGCCCAGAACATCCCCTCCACCAGGGGACGGGAGGATTATATCCGTGTAAAACTGGATGGGAAGTATGCCATCCCTCTCTTTGGAAAATCCGGACTCCTGAACACGCTCGTTCAGAGCGACGGGATACTCAGGATCCCGGCGGGAAGCGAAGGGATTGAGAAGGATACCGAGGTCGAGGTGATCATCTGGTGAAACGCTACCTCTCGGTAAAAAAACTCGACGATGTGCTTGGTGTACTCGCCCAGATTCCCATCCCTCTCTCAGTGAAGATGATCCCGCTTGAGGAATCGGCAGGCAGGATCACTGCCCGCCCGGTGTTTGCCACGTACTCTGTCCCCGAGGTACACCTTGCTGCCATGGACGGTATTGCGGTCAGGAGCGAGGATACGCTCGGTGCGAGCGAGCAGGCCCCCGTGACCCTCCCTGACGCTACGAGGGTCAACACGGGAAACGTGGTGCCCCCCGAGTATGATGCCGTCATCATGATCGAGGATGTATGGATTGAGGGAACCACTTTTACTATCCGCACACCGGCAAGCCCCTGGCAGCATGTCCGCCCCGCGGGGGAAGATATTGCGGAATCGGAGATGATCGTCCCCTCGTTGCATCGTATCAGGCCATCGGATATAGGGGCACTGGCCGCATACGGTATGACAGAAATGCCCGTCCTCGGCTTCCGTGCAGGGCTCATCCCCACCGGGAGCGAGCTGGTGTTGCCGGGCACAAGGCCCGGGCCGGGCCAGGTTGTCGAGAGCAACACCCGGATGGCTGCATCCTGGCTCTCGGCGCTTGGAGGAGAGTGTACACGGTATCCGCTCACCCCGGATCAACCGGATGTGATAAGGGAAGTATTACTCAGAGCAGCCGCAGAGAATGACCTTGTCATTGTCTCGGCCGGGTCGTCTGCAGGAACGAAGGACTACACCGTGGACGTGATTGCAACACTTGGAGAGGTACTTGTCCACGGTGTCGCCATCAAACCGGGAAAACCTGTCATAATCGGGAAAATTCAGGATAAACCCGTCATTGGAATGCCGGGATACCCCCTCTCCGCGCTCACGGTGCTCCGGGAGATCGTCACACCACTTGTGCGGATTTCAGGAATCCCGGTTCCCGAGCCTGGCATCATTTCAGCCCGGCTCACATCGACGCTCCATTCTGATGCGGGAACCGATGAGTTTGTTCTCCTCTCTGCAGGGCGGATCGGCCAATCATGGGTGGCAACCCCCCTCTCCAGGGGATCGGGTGTGCAGATGAGTGCGGTCAGGTCGAACGCATACCTCCGCATCATCTCCTCACTCGAAGGCTATGAAGCGGGTGAGACGGTCGCCGTCACTCTGAACGTCGGAGAGACCCAGGCGGAGGAATCAATCCTCGTGACAGGGAGCCATGACCCTGTCCTCGACCACCTTGCAGAACTGGTCCGGCGCGACCATGTGGAACTCCATTCAAACCACGTCGGGAGCATGGGGGGTCTTATTGCGCTCAAGCGGAACGACTGCCATGCAGCGCCGATCCACCTCCTCGCACCCAATGGTGATTACAACATCCCCTTCCTGGAAAAGTACATGCCACGGGAGGAGATCAGCCTGGTCTGTGTTGCAGGGAGGGAGCAGGGCATTGTCTCCCGCGAAGGCTTATCGATCGAAGACCTCCCGGAACGGTCATTCATCAACCGCCAGAAAGGATCAGGGACCCGGATGCTCCTGGATCACGAACTGCAGCTCCGTGGTATCCCAAAGGATGATATTTTGGGCTACGATCGCGAGGCGAC
This sequence comes from uncultured Methanolinea sp., assembly GCA_964401215.1. GTDB lineage: Archaea > Halobacteriota > Methanomicrobia > Methanomicrobiales > Methanospirillaceae > Methanolinea_A. The sequence continues at coordinate 30,974 of CAYNXS010000004.1, forward strand.
CACTCACATCGGTGTCGCCCTTGCGGTCAAAACCGGTGAGGCAGACGCCGGATTATGCGTATATTCAGCTGCCCAGGCACTGGGTCTCCCGTTTGTCCCGGTTGCACAGGAGCGTTACGAGATCGCAATCAGGAGGGAACACATGGAGGATCCCCGGATCCAAGCCCTCGTCGGTGCCATACGGTCACCCGGGTTCAAAGAGGTTTTGAAAAAACTCGGTGGATACGACGATTCGATCACCGGCGTGCTGCGGCAAGTGCCCTGATCGCCGCCTCAGCCGGTGTTTCGCAAGGCTCGACACCCTCAATCTCCCAGGACAGATATCCGAACACTGGTTTTCCCGTTTTCAATGCGATGGCAATTTCCGAGAGCGTGCCATACGCCCCTCCCACAGCCACGATGGCATCCGCACTTTCCACGATAACGATATTTCTTGCATGGGAGATCCCGGTTCTCACCTGAACTGAAAGATAAGGGTTTCCACTCCCGGTATGGGGAAGTATCCCGACAGTAAATCCCCCGTTTTCCTTCGCTCCCCTGCACGAAGCCTCCATCACTCCCCCAAGTCCGCCGGAAATGAGAGTGGCCCCCCCTTCTGCAAGGGTCCTTCCTATCTCTTCAGCAGCTGCAATCTCGTCTTTTGTTGCGAGGGAGGGGCCGATCACCGCAACCTGCACAGGAGATTCGCCGCCGTTCACACCGCACCGCCAGCGGGATTGAACGTGAGGAGACGCGGCACTGTCATCTCCTCGATGGCATACCGGGGTCCTTCCCTCCCGAGACCGGATCCTTTCACTCCCCCATACGGCATGTGGTCAACCCGGAACGTGGGGATATCATTCACCATGACGCCCCCGAACTCCGCATGGGTATGAGCGTCAAGGATCCTCCCTATATCCTGCGTGAAGATTCCTATCTGCAATCCATATGCGACACTGTTTGCCATCGCGATTGCATCCGAAAACTTCTCATAGGGAGTGAGCGTGATAACAGGCGCAAAGACCTCCTCGCAGTTGACCCGCATGTCCTGCGTCGTTCCGGCAAGGATGGTGGGAGAAAAGAGGTTCCCTTCTGCCGTGCCGCCGACGAGGACCTTCGCACCCTTGGTTTCAGCCTCGCGGATTGCAGCAAGGGCCTTTTCTGCCGCCTCGCGTGTGATCATGGGGCCTACACTTGTCTGTTCATCCCTGGGATCGCCGGTCCTGATTGCAGCGGCACCATCGCACAACGCACGGCAGGCGTTCTCATAAATATCCCGGTGGAGAAAGACCCTCTGGACTGATATGCAGACCTGCCCTGCGTTGACAAAGCCCCCGGTGAGGATACGGGATAGTGCATACGGGAGGTTCGCATCGGAGTGGACGATAACGGGAGCGCTCCCGCCAAGCTCGAGGGCGACCGGTTTTCTCCCTGCACTGCTCCGGAGATCCCACCCCACTTGAGGGCTTCCGGTGAACGTGACGAACGCAATGCGGGGGTCGGCCGCGATCTCTCCGGCTCGCCTGCCGGGGCTTGGCAACACACCCAGCGCATCCTTTGGAAAACCCGCGGAGAGGAGCATCTTTCCCAGGAGGAGCCCTGACAACGGGGTTGCAGATGCAGGTTTTAAGAGGATGGAGTTCCCTGCAGCCACTGCCGGGCCCACTTTATGGCAGGCGAGGTTGAGCGGGAAATTGAACGGGACGATCCCGAGCACGACCCCAATTGGCATGCGCCGCACAATCGCAAACCTCCCCTCGTTCCCGGCTGTCCAGTCAAGGGGGATGACCTCGCCACCAATCCTTTTTGCCTCCTCTGCAGAGATACGGAGGGTTTCTGCCGCCCTTGTGACCTCCTGGCGGGCAAACGTGATCGTCTTTCCCCCTTCCATGACCATCAGCATCGCAAGTTCGTCTGCCCTTGCCTCGACATCCGTTGCAAGACGGGAGAGGATGCGGTAGCGCTCGAACGATGAAAGCGTTCGTGTCTGTGAAAAGCCCCGGTGAGCCGATGCAATGGCATCCTCCCAGTCAGCGTCCGTTGCCTGGTGAACCAGGGCAACCAGTTCGCCCGTATAGGGGAACCTGACCTCGAGGATCTGCCCTGAAAAACGTTCTTCTCCTCCCACAATGCACCCATGTTCAGGCACGCCGCGATGCTTCTTCCCAGGCATGGTAGTCCTCGTATCCCAATGTGAATCTGCGGGGGAGAAAAAGTGCTCGCATCTTCATCGTTGCTGTTGTGACACAAAGAGCGTCATGTTTTTTTGGTACATTCCATGGAAGGAACGTGGTATACCAATGGTATGCCCGAAACATGGAATCACGTGATTTTTTATAGGATTCTCTCTCACGTTATGTGCGTGGTGGACTATTCCATGACAGATCGTTTTATTCTCTGAACATTGTGGAACAGCAATCCCCTGCAGGATCCAGGGGATGATTCCGGGAGAGATGGATTCCATGAACGGCCCTGTCATCGCGGCCGGGAACATTCATGGAGGTCTCCCAAACTTCTTTGAAACGCACGCCCTATACTACAGGACTGTATGCCTCTCCACATCGTGGGGAGGATGTACCGGGGGATCTCTGTGAAGGCAGTCAGCAGCAGTTACCAGGCAAGAGAAATCGAAGATTCTGTCCAGGCATACTGGAGAGAAGAGAATGTGTTTGAAAAGGTCCTCGCCCTCCACCGCGAGGGTGAAGATTTCTTCTTTGTCGACGGCCCTCCCTATACCACAGGCCACATTCACCTTGGCACTGCGTGGAACAAGATCATAAAAGACTGCCTCCTCCGTTACCAGCGCATGCTGGGGAAGAATGTGACTGCACGGGCCGGCTACGACATGCACGGCCTTCCCATTGAGGTCCGCGTTGAGCAGGAACTCGGGTTCTCATCAAAGAAGGACATAGAGCGTTTTGGTATCGGGCAGTTCATCGATACATGCAGGACCTTCGCAGCCACCAACAAGGATGTCATGAGCGATCAGTTCAGGCGCCTCGGTGTCTGGATGGACTTTGATGATCCCTACCAGACAATGCACCCGGGGTATATCGAGGCGGCCTGGTGGGCGCTCAAGCGGGCAGATGAGGAAGGGATGCTTGAGAAGGGATTCCGGGTAGTGAACTGGTGCCCGCGCTGCGCGACTGCAATTGCTGATGCCGAGGTGGAGTACTGGGACGAACGTGACCCGTCGATATTCGTGAAATTCCCCCTTGACGGCGATGATGGCGGATACCTTGTCATCTGGACCACAACCCCGTGGACGCTCCCTGCAAACGTAGCCGTTGCCGTGCACCCAGAGTTTTCGTATGCCCGCGTGGAGGCGGAGAAAGACGGAAAGAAGGAGATCCTCTGGATTGCAGAAGACCTGGTCGAGCCAGTGCTGAAGAAAGGACGATACCGGGATTATACCATCACCGGGACCCGTAAGGGAACCGAGATGTGTGGGATGACGTACCACTCACCTCTCCGCAAACAGGTGCCCATGCAGGATACTCTTTCCCACAGGGTGGTTACCGCCGAATTCGTGGCCATGGAGAACACGGGAATGGTGCATATCGCTCCCGGGCACGGCTGGGATGATTACCTCCTGGGATGCAAAGAGGATCTGCCAATTGTCTGCCCTGTCGATATCGAGGGGCGTTTTACGGGTGAAGGGGGAACATTTTCATCCCTGTTCGTAAAGGAAGCAGATCCCCTTGTCATGGAAGAACTCGGGGATCATCTCATTGCGAGTGCCCAGGTAGTGCACCGGTACGGCCACTGCTGGCGCTGCAAGACACCGATCATCTTCAGGGCCACATCGCAGTGGTTCCTGAAAGCCTCTGACTTGAAAGATCGGATGCTCGAAGAGGTCGGAAAAGTCACGTGGTACCCCGAATGGGCAGGAAGTGCACGTTTCTACGACTGGATCAAGGAGGCCCGGGACTGGTGCATATCACGCCAGCGTTACTGGGGAATCCCGATCCCGATCTGGGTATGCAGGACCTGCGGAAAATACCGGGTGATAGGCACTCTACGTGAACTCGAAGAGGCGAGCGGATCTCCCCTCAAAGATCCCCACAGACCCTGGGTCGACCAGGTGGCAATTCCCTGCCAGTGCGGGGGATCGATGCACAGGGTAGAGGATATCTTCGACGTCTGGTTCGATTCCGCGGTGGCTTCATGGGCGACACTCGGGTTCCCCGGGCAGACAGATGCACTTGAGAGACTCTGGCCGGCAGATTTTATCACGGAGGGACAGGACCAGACACGGGGATGGTTCTACAGCCAGCTCGGGGCCAGCACGATAGCGTTTGGGCGGGCGCCATACAAAAGCGTGCTTATGCACGGGTTTGCACTCGATGCCGAGGGGAGGAAGATGAGCAAGAGCCTCGGCAACGTGGTCACCCCGGAGGAAGTGATAGACACCCATGGTGTGGATGTCCTCCGCCTTTACGTTCTCTCCCAGAATGCACCGTGGGATGATCTCCGTTTCAACTGGGACGGCGTGAAGAATGTTCAGAGGGCGCTCAATATCCTCTGGAACGTGTACCGGTTCCCCCTTCCCTACATGATAATGGACGGATTCTCCCCGGAAACCGCCGGCGGCCCGTGGGATGGAGCCTTTCTGAAGAGGGAATACGCGTCGCTCTCGCCCGAGGACCGGTGGATCGTGTCCCGGGTGAATACGCTCGCACGGCAGGTTTCCGCAGACCTGGCAGAATGCCAGCTTCACCGTGCATCGCGGAACATCATTGCATTCATCCTTGAAGACCTCTCCCGCTGGTACGTCCAGCTGGTCAGGTCAAGGATGTGGCTCGAGGGAGAGGCACCTGAAAAGACCCGCGCCTACGAGACGATGTATTACGCGATCCGCACCCTCATCGCCGTCGCATCACCATTCATCCCCCACATCACGGAGGCCATGTATCGCAACCTCCGTCTTGACCGCGATCCCGAAAGCGTTCATATGCTGGACTGGACACCTGGGGAGAAGACGTTCTGCGATGACGCCCTTGAGCATGCCATGGATACCATCAAGTCATTTGACGAAGCCCAGGCGTTTGCCCGCCAGGCAGGCAAGCGGAAACTCCGCTGGCCGGTCGGAGAGTGCGTGGTGGTGGCGGATTCAGAGGATGTGGTCGATGCCATCGCCATGCTCAATTACATATGCCGGGAACGGGCCAATGCACGAGTGGTCAGGGCGCTCACCGGCCGCTGGGACAGGATCGGGTGGAAGGCAGAACCGGTGATGAAAGCTCTCGGCCCGGCGTTCGGCAAAAAGGCCCCGGTGGTCCGCGACCTGATCCTGCACGCAGATGCGAACGCGATGAAATCATGCCTGGATGCCGGAACACCCTTCCATGTTGGCGAAGGGGATGATAGATACGAGATAATCCCGGATCACGTCACCTTTGCCCAGAACCTTCCTGAAGGAATTTTTTCAGCCCCGATGCAGGGTGGGACCGTGTACGTGGATATCGCACTCACTCCTGAACTCGAAGCAGAGGGGTTTGCACGGGAGATCATACGCAGGTTCCAGGAGATGCGGAGGCAGCTCGATCTCCGCGTGGAAGATTTCGTGAACGCGGACGCCTGTATCAGGGACCCGAGGATCTGCAGCATGATTGGAGAATCATGGAAGGATGGGATCATGGAGGAGATACGCGCCGAATCCCTCATGGTTCATGGGGGGGATTGCCCGCCTGATACGCACCATTCTCTCTCCAAGGAATGGGAAGTCGAGGGTATCGGAATGACCCTTTCCCTCTCAAGGGCTTAAAAGGAGTGAGGATAGGAGCGCTCTCCCTTCAGGGGATGCAAAGACCGGGAGATCCCGGTCAATCACCACCTCGCTTCTCGGGCTCTCCACCACTTTCCCGAGTTTCGGGTTGAATCCCTTGACGGAGTAGATCTTCTTCTGCACGAGAATTCCCCTCCGCTGCCATACGGGAGTATGTGCAAGATTGATGCCACGGGCAAATGCCAGTTCGTGCATCTCCTGGGAAGATTTTCCCTTCAGGAAGGCCGCGGCATCCTTCCGGCTCATTCCCTCCTTCATCATGGCGTGCTGGCAGTAGGCATTCAGGTGGTTTCTCCAGGCCTCCCCCTGTCGGCGGATGAGGTATTCCGGGGCAAGCTCGGGCGTAACATGGATTATCCGGGCATCGAATGAGACCGGCTGCGTGCTTTTCATCTCGATCGTCAGCGCACTTGCAGCAAACGAGGCACAGACTGAGTCAAGTTTCTCCACCCTCCCGTTGAACGGAAGACGTGAAAAATAGAGACTTATCTCGTCAGAAAAGCTGAATGCGAGATCCGGGGAGAGCCCGCTCTCGGTGATGATCTTCTCGCTCACCCGGGCCATCGCCTCTGCAAACCTGGCGTCAAACGGCCTTTCCAGGTTCCAGGATTCGGCTATCCTGTGGAAAGTCCTGCCATCCAGGCGCAGAAAAAGCGGAGGGAGGGCTACCAGGTTGCTGAAAAGTTCCCTGTGCTTCATGAAAAAAGACAGATATTGACCGGCACACGGGCCCCCGCATGTCCGGAAAAGCGATTACTTCTCGGGATCCCCGAAATCCCCGGACTTGAACGCACCAGGGAGGTGGCGGATGATCACGATATCGCCGATGCTCCGGATGATCCGGAAGGGCAGCTTGAGGCCCTTGTAATTCTTGATATCTACAAGTTCCTGGTTGAGCTTCCCGACGACGAGCGATTCCATCTTCTTTCCTTCGATATCAAGGATCACGTCTTCGACCTCTCCGACGAACACGCTCTTTTCGGTGTAGATATTGAGCCCGAATAACTCTGTAATTTGCGTTCTCATCCCAATCAAGGAGAGTATATACTATAATGGTTAAAAAGATACTCTTTTTTTATGAAAGGGTCGTTCAGAATCGGATCTCTCTTTGGCATCCCCATCCAGCTGCACTGGACGTTCCTCGTGATCATCCCCCTCTTCGCCTGGATTATCGGAAGCCAGATCACGGCCACCGCCGGAATCCTCTACGATGTTTTCCGGGTTCCCATCGACACGACCTACATCGCAGGAGGCTGGGTTCCCTACGCACTCGGTACTGTGGTTGCACTGGGCCTTTTTGGCGGCGTGCTCCTTCACGAGATAGCCCATTGCATCGTTGCGAAGCGGATGGGGGTTTCCATCAACAGCATCACCCTCCTCATATTCGGCGGGATCTCTTCAATGGAGGAGAAAGATCCCGATCCGCGTGTGGAACTCCCGATGGCACTCGTGGGGCCTCTTTGCAGCATGGCAGTCGGGATCTTTTTTGTCGCCCTGGTCTACATCACCGCTGCACTCGTAGACGACCCGTCACTCGCAGGCCTTCTCATCTTTCTCTGTGCGTATCTTGCGATCCTGAACATCTTCCTGTTCATCTTTAACCTCCTCCCCGCCTTTCCCATGGACGGAGGGAGGGTGCTCCGGGCATACCTTGCAAGGAGAATGCCACTTCATCGGGCCACCAGGATCGCCGCTGACGTAGGGAAGGTCTTTGCCGTCATATTCAGCATCGTCGGGATCCTCATCTTTTCTCCTCTCCTCATCCTCATCGCATTTTTTATCTTCATCGGTGCAGGACAGGAATCGACTGCGGTGAAGTATAATTTTCTCCTCAAAGACGTGACGGTGGGCGACGTCATGGCCAGGAATGTGATGACTATCTCCCCGACAACCCCTGTCAGGGAGGTAATCGACCTCATGTATACCACCAAGCACCTCGGTTTTCCCGTCTTGGATCGCGGCTTTCTCATCGGGATGGTCACCCTTGCCGATGTTCACAGGATCCCGGCACTTGACAGGGAGGCGATGCAGGCCAGGGATATCATGACAAGGGAGGTCATCACGCTCTCCCCCACGTCACCGGTGATTGATGGCCTGATGCTGATGTCGCGGCACAACATCGGCCGAATCCCGGTGATGGAGGAGAACAGGCTGGTGGGACTCGTCACCCGCACGGATATCATGAAAGTTATTGAGATCAAGGATATCTGACAAAGGAGAGATGGCTGTCGAGGGGGGTTGCTCCGACAAGGGACCGGAACTCATCAAGGCTTGAAAAAGGTCTCCGGGCACGTATTATCCCTGCTTTTGATTTCCCCACTCCCGGCAGCCAGGACAGCGCCGATGCAGGGAGTGCATTGATATCGACGGGAACCGGGAGGGCTGTGACCGAGCGCATTCCGTGATCAACCACCACTGCATCAATCACAGAGCCGGGAATGAGCCTGACAGGAATCCCCACGAGAATGGGATATGATCCCATCTGGCGCCCGAATGATGGTATTCCCTCTGTCTCCATGATGATATTCCGGAGGATGGTGCCTGTCGGGAATACCCGTTGGAGCATGGGAAGATCGAAGTGCTGGCGGACCTGTTCCTTGAACGCACGGAACCCTGACTGGTGGATGCCCACGGTGTTGTCGGAAAATGCCAGTGTTCCTTCGAATGGCATGAGCTGCCGGATGTTCACTCTCCGGACCAGATACCCTGATTCAAGGACAGTATCCAAAAATTTCATGTTCAGATCAAACGTAACCTGTGTCTCGCCGGCAAGGCCTGATATGAAATTGAGGCCAGGCAGGAGGTGCGGGATTCCCTCTTCCCGGCCGCTCCCGGCATCGTTGACAATCCTGATTGCCTCCATGACCTGGTCCGGGAATGCTTTTAAGTTATTTTTCACGACAACGTCCGGATCTGCCGTCTCCATGCCGAATGCTGCCACATCACCCGCAGTATGGTAGGCAACAATCACATCGAGCGCTGCCCGGCTCTCTTCGGGATGCCTGGCAATCGTCCCCGGGTTGACGTTGTCGATATGAAGCGTGGAGAGGGCAGGTGCGGCATCCCTCACCGCGATGAAGACCTCTTCAACCTTTTCAGGCACCGGTGCAGGGTATTCCTCTGATGGTGATGATCCGTAGACAAGGATATCGGGCTGCCTCCCAAGGCGGAAGTGACGTCCCCCGGCCTGGTGAAGGGCTTCGACCTCCTCTCCTATGCTTTCGACAGGGCGGTAGGATGGTGATCCGTAGAATGGCTCGGTGCAGAACGAACACCCCCCGGAATGCGATCGCGGGCACCCCCGGGCTGTCTCAATCTCGCACATCACCCATGGGAACCGCGGGTGCTGGCGGATGATCATACTGCCTGTAACCGCCCAGGGGTCCTCTTTCCGGTACTCGAATATCCCATGTGTCTTGCCCTCACCAAGGAATCCGTCGAGCGCCGATGCAGGGGAACCGGTAAGGAGATGATCGAACCGGAACCGGGTCTCTTTCGTTGCCTTCCTCCCTCCTCCCGGTGAGATGCCGAAGCCAATCGGACCTGCGAGGAGTGCAACTGGATTCCTGATCTGGGATCCGATCTGGTGAATCTCGGTGAGGGTGGCAGGAGTGCCTCCGAGATACTTGCCGGGGACGGTGACACCTGCAACCATGATGAC
>CAYNXS010000004.1:40501-44120 GCA_964401215.1 uncultured Methanolinea sp.
AGCTTGCCCCTCTTCATGGGATCGACATTGGGATCCCGCAGATCAAAGCCGAGAATGGTGATGCTGGCAGCCCCCAGCGAATGGGCTGCAAAGACCGCCCTGTCCCCGTCGGAGAATCCCCCGAAGTTATGGACGTGGGGGAGCGGGCGGCTCTGCGTGGTTGCAACGAGCGGCCCGGAAAATTGTGGAACCCAGTAGTTGAGCTGGGGGATATTATCGCCGTGGGCATGAACCACGATGATGGTTCCCTCCCGGTTCATGTCGAGGAATTCCTCGGTTGCACCATCGAGATCGGTGAAAATGGCATCGGGCCTGATCCCGTGGGTATAGAGGACAAGGGCTGCCGCGTCTGCAGCGAACACGGTCCCTTCAATGAGTGAGATCTCTTGCTTAAGGCAAGGGGCATTCCCGCACACGCAGATATCCCGATCGCGGCAGAGTTTATCGAGGATGGGGAGATTGTCGTGCGGGAGCAGATCTGAAAGGGTCTCTGCGGCACGTTCATCCTCCTCCCGTTCGAATCCGAAGTACTCAACGATCTCCTCGTAGATGGGCTCCCATTCGTCAAAGTTCATTTCCGGCCTCTGTGTCCAGGCCGACAAGACCCGTGAACTTCTTGAGGAGGGGGTCCATGATGAGGGAAAGGAGTTCCTCCTTGTTCTTGACCCTCCGGAAGTACGAGAGCGGGATTGTGGCTGCGGCCATGTTAGGATGCCCACCTGCATCGCCGATGTCGCCAAACGCTTCCTGGAGCACGTTTCCTATATGCAGCCGGATGTCCCGGTTCCGCGAGGAGATGATGATCGCATCGTCGGAGATGCCGTAGACAAGGGCCGTGTTCACCCCTTCGAGCGAGATGAGGAGATCCGCTGCCTGGGGGAGAGAGTCGCGGTTCCTGACAAAGCCCACGTTTGCGAAGAGGTACCCGCTCTGGGTCCGCCTGTTGCGGATGGCATTCCCGAGGACATCGAGGGTCTCCTGGGAGAGCGACGGGGACATGATCTGGTCGAGGAGATCAGAGTCAGTAAGAGGGAGGAGAAATGCCGCATTCGAGAGATCCTGGGGGGTGACATTGCGCCGGAAATCCCGGGTGTCTGACCGGATACCATAGAGGAGTCCTGTTGCCACGTTCTTGTCGACAGGGATGTCCATCTCCTGGAGATACTGGGAGAGGATGCTTGCAGTCGCACCAAGGCCGGGACGGACATCAACAAAAGACGCCCCCTCGAGGCCGTGGCCGTCATTGTGGTGATCGATCACGATATGGACCCGTGTCCTCGGGGAGAGCGAATTGTTCATGCCGGGGCCGGGAGAGTCCACAAGCGCAAGGTAGGTGCAGTCCTGGATGACCTGCGGGTCCAGTTTCTCCATCTTGATATCGAGGAGGTTCACCATGGTCCGGTTCTCCTGGTGCCCGATGATCCCCTCGTAGAAGATCCGGCAGGTGAGTTTCCCGGGATTCGCATTCCGGGCGATCGCGGCGAGCGCCATGGCACTGCTGATGGCATCCGGGTCGGGGTTCTTGTGGGTGATGATTCCAAGAGTGCCCTCCCAGCCCTTGAACAGGTCATGGAGACGCTGGGAAAGTTTCCGTATGTGGAGCTTGTTGATCTGGTTGATCGCGGCCCGGGCGACAACGTGCTGGGGGTAAAGGACAAAATCCGCACCTTCCGATTCAAGCATCCCTGCATTGATCGGGTCAATGGCTCGTGCCACAATATGGACCTGGGGATATTTCTGGCGGATGGTTCTCACCGCAGCAAGATTGGCCTGGTAATTGCCGGTTAAGATAAACGCGATCTCGAATGCAGGAAGTCCGAGCAGGAATCCGGGATCGCTGATGTTCCGTATCACGGCATCCAGGTTCTGGTCCCGCAGCTCCTTCACACGGGCCTCGTCCCGGTCCAGCACAAGGACTTTTCCCTCTTTCTGGGTGAGTTCCGAGGCCACGTGGTACCCGGTGCTGCCGCATCCCAGGACCGCGTATTTTACCCGATCAGATGTCCCGACTCCTCCTGCCTCTGCCATGGTACAATGTCGGGGTTCGCACATTATTAAGGTTACAACCGAAACGTTGAGTAAAATCGGGCCGATTCGTTCCAGGAACGCGTTAACCCTGAAAACGGAACATTTATACTTCATTCAGGATCATAAATATAGGCCAATCGGGCATGGGCTTGTAGCTTAGTTCGGTAGAGCGACGGACTCTTAATCCGTAGGTCAAGGGTTCAAATCCCTTCAGGCCCGTTTCTGTGTTGTTGTTGTTCCAGATGCATCGATCCGGGATCACATATCCTGCCAGAACCACATGATCCCTGACTTGAACCGATAGCATCAACGCAATATTTTATTGTCCCATAATAGTATGTCTGTACAGACAAGAGGTGCCACCAATGAAAGAAAAATTACTGTTGCTGCTGGGAATAGCACTCATAGTGCTGCCCCTGAGCGTAGGGGCTTTTACCCCGATGAACTATCCGGACCTGGAGAGTGCGTTCAAGATTCCTGGAAACCCGAGCACGTATTCACCATCAGGTCTCAACAATCCTGACTCCCTGAAAGTTCCTGCGTGGAAGAGCTGGCAGTCCCCTTCAACCAACAATTATGCAGAGTCCCTTAAAGTGCCCACAAGCTGGAACTCTCCCACCACCACAAATTACACCTCGTTCCTGAAAGTTCCCGCATGGAAGAGCTGGAATTCTCCGTCAACCACCAATTATACCGCATCATTCACGGTTCCGGACGCAAAGAGCCGGATCAGAATCGGTCAGCCAGGATGGGGCTCGCAAATCCCGGTTTTTTCATTTAACTGAATTTTTCACAAAATCCACTTTTTTTAAGGGTCCACTCTTCAGGCAACACTTCACAACGCTTATTCTCTTCCTTTTCCGTAATTATGTATGAAAAATCTCCTGGATCTGTCCCACCAGCGGTGTGGCGCAATATTTTTCCCGGCCCTCATACTGGTTGCCATCTCCATTCTCCTTCTCCCGGCATATGCAGCCCCGATCACGGCATACATCTCGACCGAACCCTCAACCGATCTCCCCATGACTGCTGCCTCGTACGAGCAGCAGGGTATGGCGCTCATGGCAGCACATGAGAATGCCAGGCTCATCGCACTCATGGATGAAGGACTTGCCCTTTACCCTGACGATGCCGAACTGATGTGCCTGAAGGCGTACGCGCTCAGGAAGACCGGGCACTTCCAGGAATCGGTTGACCTCCTCAATGAGGCTATCCCCCTTGACCCGAGACCTGCACGGTATGTGAACCGGGGCTATGGCCTCCTCGCGATGGGAAAGACTGAAGAAGCCCTTGATGATGCCGATAAAGCAATCACGATGAATACCTCCTACTCGCAAGGCCACGGGCTGAAGGCCGAAGTGCTGCTGGCGATGGGAAACTTCACCGGGGCACTCCAGGAGGCCGATGCTGCACTTGCACTGGAACCAGGTGCTGCTCATTACTGGCACGTTCGTGGAACTATTCTGGACAGGAAGGGGGATTGTAACGGAGCACTCGAGTCGTTGCACACGTCAATAGACCTTAACAACGAGTATGACATGCCGTGGCCGGGGATTCCGAATGCGAGTGTAGACCTCGCAAGAGTTGAAGG
>CAYNXS010000005.1:0-16593 GCA_964401215.1 uncultured Methanolinea sp.
GCAAGATGGAATCAGAAGTATTCCCTGCAAGGGCATTCAATTGCGGCACTTCTTCTGGTGGGGGATTTGAGAGCAGAAGGACAGCAACGATTGCCATTGCGGTGATAACTAAGCCGACCAGCAATATTGCCCCTATCAACTCAGACACTGCACGTTCTTTCCGTTTGCACTCAGGCATAGGTATTCACCACGGAATTCTTGCAGATTAGTTTCCTTAAGCTATTGATATAGATGAGGGTCTTTCCAATCCGGTGACGGGGCAGGCAGGAGTATATCAGGAAAAATACTTCTGAACCAGCACGGCCTCACTTCCATCCGGCCCTTTATAGACCACCATTCCTGTCCGGGGGAGAGATGAGCCTTCATAAGTAAGAATGGTTCCTGCTTTGAATACTGTTGTGCCCGGCGCAGGTGAGAAAGAGTACGTCCGGTCGATATCGTTGACGTAAATATGATATGAACCTGCCGGGAGCGGGTCTCCCCCCCCGTGCGATATGGTAACGATCTGGCTTTGATTCGAGATGATAATGGACAGGGAAGGAGTTTGAGAAGTGTCTACACTGGACAGAATAGTGACTCCGATTATACTTACTGCTAGACTGATTACTGCAATGAGAAGGAGTGCGCCGAGGATTTCGGAGACTGCGTCATCCTGAATACAGGTATAGGGTTTCATATTGCAACTGGCTGGAGTTCCACGCTTATATTGACCTGTGAATAATCGAGAATAATATCATATTCAGGACTTGATGGAATAGGATCGATGGTGAGAGTTGCAAGATTCCCGTTTTGTGCATTGAAGATCCAGTTATGCCCGCCAGCGGTGCTTTTTATCCTGGCAAATGTCTGGTTCCACATTTGTGCCGTGGCAGTATCCTGTAAATTCAGGGTAATAGTAACATTTTTTGCATTGGGAATCCCCCGGGCGAGGCTATATCCATTAAAAATGTTTTGAGAGACTGAATCGAGTCTCGAAATAACCTGCACCGGCGATGTGCCGCCAATGTTGCCGGAACCTTTGACTGTGATGTCAACAATCCGGACAGTGGGAATACCGGTCTCGTTGGTGATACTGATGAGCGGGAGGACTTTTGCAACTATCCCGTCGTTTGGCTGCGTGAGGAAGACCCCGCCCTGCTGGTAATAGTAGTTCTGTTGTATCCAGTATTTGTTATTTGAAAGAAATTCTAGAGAACCCATAGGATGAGAAAAACTAATAATTCTCTGGCTATATCCAACTTCAACAGGATATTGATAGGTCCAAGGTCCGAAAGGAGTCAGGGTAATATTTAGGGGATACTCCACATCGGGAGCCAATCCATAGGCAGGATCTAGTAAATCGATATAGTAATCACGATTATTTTCGAGATTTTTCTCAATTATAAGGTTATTGAAGGTCTTATTCTGATGTTTTATTGAAGTAAGAGTTAGATCTCTTGTAGTGTTTTTAGAAATGCTTACATTTTGCGACCATTTTACAATTATATTATTAACGTAATCTCTTATCTGATCTAATTGGGTTGGTGGATTACTTGAAGTGTATGTAAATGTGGGAAGTGGAGTAATAACCGCGGAAATAGATGAGCTAGATGCACCATCTGAAGCATTCACCATAAATGACCAGGTGCCCCCCCCTGATATCGGTGTTATTAGGACACCTCCTGATTGGGTGGAATCTGATGTCCTTACCTTTACATAGAGATGTTGTGGTTCATCCCAAATTGGAAAAAGAGTGGGAGTCCTGTTTCCTGGATATGCTTGTATGAGAGCATCAACTAAAAACGCTACCGTCTCCCCCCTCCCGTTCACCACCATCGATCCACTTGACGGATAAGGCTGGAATATCGGTATCACAAAAGAACCCTGGGTTGTTCCCGTCAGAGTTCCAAGTGTAAAAGTCCTGGATATGGGAACATTGGTCTGATCGTTGATCCAGAGCGAGTCAATTGCCGTCTTGTAGCCGAGGAACTGGTCATTAATCGTGGCCATGTGTTTTATCTCACCCTCCCTTCCCTGTGCTGGGACCACGTAGGTGAGGTAGAGCGAGGCGAGCGCCGCGATGAGTGCGAGTATCAAAATAAACCCGATGACCTCGGATAACGCATCCTCGCGCAATCTGGACGGCATGGAAATTAAAAGGTATGTGAGGCGGGTCATTATATAAAAGTATCAAACCAAGCCTTCGGAAAAGGGATGATTTCATCCCGGAAATTGTAATCCGGTGGAAATGATTGAGGTAGCGCACATGGCTCAAGATACCATGATATGTCTGGTGAAAAATTGAGATCCGGGAGAGCTCGACGCACGTTCAGCCCTTTCTCTTCTCGCTCCTGTTGATCCATACGGTCGGGGATGACTTCTGGAGGAAGTCAGAGATGAACGGTGCGAACTCCTCCTGGTAACACTCTATCCCGCGGTTCACCTGCCGTGAGATCTCAAGGGATTGCTTCACATGCTTCCCGAGCGCTACCTGAAGCACCTGGTCTGAACGGAGGAGGTCGATAGCCCTTGTGTAGGGGCGGCGTATCTCAACAACGAAGATACCCTCCTCGATGAAAGGGCCGGAAAAGAACCCTGACTCGTCTGCACTCATGTACTTTTCCACGAATTTTTCCGCATTGATCCTGTTCCATACCGGAGGGCCTGCATGACGCCTGACCGCGGGGAGATCGTCGACGAGAAGTTCGAAGAGGAGCATGGACCTGTCTTCATGCATCTCGCAGTCGGCACGGTTGACAAAAAAGCCGTGCCTGTCCAGCATCGCTCTCAGGGCATCGAGGCTCTTGCGGAGCTGGGGGACAACGATGTCTTCTATGTAGGGTGGCGTTGGGAGGGTGATAGCATAGAGATGGGTACCCCTTGATGAGAGGAGATCGGCAGCCTCGTCAATGGAGAGGACCGGTTTTTCCGGGGGGAAGAAGAAAGAGCGCGAGGGATGAGCCAGATATCCCCGTGCAAGTTCGATGAATTCGCACATCCTCGTCAGGGAGACTGATGCTGAGACATTCCTCCCGGGGTCCACGGGGTCGATTACCACAAGGGGTTCAGGGAAGGCGCGGCTGCGGTGATCCTCGATGTCAATCAGAACTCCGGGTCGCCACTGGGATGCTGCATCGAGCAGGGGGCGGAATCCCCCGTAATGGAGGATAAGGAGCTCGCAGAGGTATCCGGCAAATCCTTCTGTCATCTGGTCAGAGCCGTAGATCCCTCCCGCCTTTGCGAACATCTTCAGGAGGAGGACCTCATCCACGAAGGGCTGGATACGCTCACGGATATACTGGGTATGGAAGGGAGTCCGGTCAACCGCACTCTTGATGCATGCTGCTGATTCAACCCGGTAACAGGGAACGAGATCGACCGAGAGGCCATTGATGCTGGCATTAATGTACGGGTGCTCTGCATACTTTTCACGGAAGTGTGCACCCTCGGCTATCGCAATCTTCCGTGCAAGTCCGAGGCCCTTCTCCTCAAGGTCTTCGCGCGGGAGGTCCGGATCGAAGAGGAGGAAGATATCGAGGTCGCGATCACCGTGGATCCAGGTTCCCCGTGCGATGGATCCCACAAGCATCGGGGAGGCCTGCCCCGATTCTTCCACCCTTGCGACGAGTCTTCTCGCAACATCCAGGATATGCCGGATCTCCTCTTCTGTTGGTCGTATTTCCGCGAGTATACCCTCTTCAAGAGGCGTCCTTGTCAAAAGAGCACTTCCTTCACGTTCTGGTAAACCGGTCCTTTTGGTGTCAGGATACTCTTCTTGAGCGTACATCCCTGGACCATCCCGCTCCCGAAATCCCGGTTGCGTAAATCCTTCATGCACTCTAAAAGATCAGGATGGAATTCTTTTACTCTCGCAACCGTAGCATGCGCCCGGAATGCGCGATCCTCCCGCTTTACCCCAAGTGGGGCGAGCAGATCCTCGATCTGGGAATGCAGGGCCGCGCATGATCCGCCATCCTCTGCATGTGCCCAGATCACCCTTGGTTGCCGGGGATTATTCCCGGAAATTCCTGTCACCCTGACTGGAAAGGGTTCCCCGCGTACACGTTCAAGCACATCTGCAATCTCCCGGGCGGTTGAATCCGGGACCTCGCCGATGAACTTGAGGGTTATGTGAATAATGTTGGGATCGACAAGTGTGAGCCTTGCCCTGCTATTCCTGAACAAATTCTGGATACTCCCGAGTTCTCTCCTGATGTCTGCAGGAAGATCAACAGCCACAAAAAGTCTGGTCATGTCCGCGCCGCCGTGCCAGGATAGTGGCTCCCGCGGGTCATTGAATCCCTGCCGCATCCCATTGAAAATATTGGTATTTTTCCAGAAAATTCCCCATTATAAAGGTATAATTACGGGCAGATCAACAAATATTTTTTCACGGACGAGCTATACTGCACAAGCATAGCGTGGGGGAGACCTTTGACGAATAAAGACGAGCTGATTGTATACACCCTGGAATTCTGCCCGAACTGCGACACACTGAAACAATTCCTCATGCAAAAGACTGCCCGGTATCAGGAGCGTGACCTTTCCACCGCAGAATCGCTCACAGAACTGCGAATCAACGGAATTTTCGTCAACGAAGCACCAGTCCTCCAGCAGGAAGACCGTTTTCTCACATCATCTGACATGTTTGCTGCAGGAACGCTTCAGGAAGGGAATGTTCTTGCCTTTCTCGAGGGAAGATAATGCCTTCCCGGGACACACGCCAGTCCACGCTTGATGGGGTCTTCGTCGCCTCGATGCCTGCCGTGAGGACCACGGACGGGCATATCCTTGAGTGGGATCGCCAGAGAATTGTGCGCCAGATCGTCGAGGAGACAAAACTCGTGTCCACGTTCTACGGATACGAGAGTGCGACAGAAGAGACCGCCCAGGAAATCGGAAAACTCGTGGAGCAGAGGATCAAGTCCATGGAGCTCCGCACCCTGAGCGGACCTCTCATCCGCGAGATCGTCAATATCACCCTCATGGAGCATGGCCTGGTACAATACAGGAATGTATGCACCAGGGTCGGGACCCCTGTATTTGATGCACACCTGATCGATGTCGGCCGGGGTTTTGAGGCGAAGGATAATGCAAACCTCCAGGAGAATGCCGAGACCTCGCACAAAAAGAAAGCTGATAAGATCAGCAAGGAGCAGTATCTCCTGCAACTCCCCCCACACCTTGCGGACCACCACCTCTCGGGAGATATCCATATCCATGACCTGGAATACTTCGGGACAAGGCCTTTTTGCCAGGACTGGGATCTCCGTTACTTCTTTTACTATGGCTTGATGCCCGATGGAAACGGGACCAAGGCATCAGTTGCAGGGCCCGCGAAGCGTGCAGAAGTGGCGGTCCTCCACGCGGTCAAGGCTCTCGGGAGCGCCCAGACAAACTTCGCCGGGGGCCAGGGATACTATAATTTCCTCACGTTCCTCGCACCCTACTTCGCAGACATGGAGTATGGGGAGATCAAGCAGCTGATGCAGATGTTTGTCTATGAGATGACCCAGATGATGGTTGCCCGGGGAGGGCAGCTGGTATTCTCATCGGTCCAGCTCAGCCCCGGAGTCCCATCACTCTGGAAAGACAAACCCTGCGTGTTCAGGGGGAGAGTATGGGATGGGAGCAATGGAAACAAGAGCCGCACGTACGGGGAATATGAACGAGAGGTGAGACTCCTCTTCAAAGCCCTCATGGAGGTCATGCTTGAGGGGGATTCATGGGGGAAGCCGTTCAGCTTCCCAAAACCGGAGATCAGCATCGAACCTGAGTTTCTGAAAGAGGATAAGGCCTTCAACGAAGCACACCCCGATCTTCCGACGTACCAGGATCTCTACCTCCTGACGTTCGAACTGGCATCAAAATTCGGAACTCCCTATTATGACAACCAGATCCCAGCCTACCGGGGGGCTGGAAAAGGTATCTCGTGTTACCAGTGCTGCGCCTACCAGTTCTCGGCGGTAGCTGACAAGGATTCCGAGTTCGACCAGAAACTGATTTTCAAGGATGGAAAACACTTCTCCATGGGTTCCTGGCAGGTGGTCTCTTTAAACTGCCCCAGGGCGGCGTACAACGCAGAGGGTGACAACGAACGGCTTTTTGCCGAACTCCGTGCGCTCATGGACATGTGCGTGGAGGTCTTTCATATCAAGAGGCGGTGGCTTGAGGCTATACGCTCGCAGGGAAGGATGCCGTTTGCCATGCAGCGCCCCAGGGATCCCGTAACAGGTGAGAGAGGTGCGATTGCCGTCGATCTCGAAGGGCTCGTATATACAATCGGGGTTGTTGGAGTCAACGAGATGGTTCAGCACCATGTCGGATCACAACTTCACGAGTCCAGGGATGCGTTCAAGCTCGCGGTGCTTGCGATGACCCAGATGGAGATCTATACACACGAGCTTTCCAAGAGGCATAACATGACAATTGCCCTTGCAAGAACCCCTGCAGAGACAACAGGGCAACGTTTTGCCGTTGCAGATCTCCTCAACAAGGAATACCGCGAGGGCGCGGGAAAAGTGATCAAGGGAGACCTCGAAAAAGCCCTCCCCCGGCTCGGCACCACCAGGGACCTCCCTATCTATTACACCAATGGAACCCATGTGGCCCCGGGAGCAAGTGTCACGATGGCAGAGCGCATGTCGATCGAGCATGTCTTTTTCCCCATTGTCGACGGGGGAAACATTTTCCATATATGGCTTGGGGAATCGCGACCCGACCCGAGAGGCTTAATGGAAATGGCCATGAACCTCTGCAGGACAACCCAGATTGGGTATTTCGCCTTCACCCGGGATCTCACCGTGTCGCTCCACCAGTTCCGTGAATTCCGTGGGGACAAGAACCGGATCTCGGAATGGGTGCTGGCAGGTCCAGAAATCCAGGCTTAAATTTCCAAAGGGTGGATGGGAAACCCGGAAATGCCCCTCGTTTTTAACCCGGATTGGGCACTATTTCAGGAAAGCAATCCAAATAAAATGGAGGAATCTATAATTGTTCGTATCTGATCATACCTGATTGCCCGTACTCGCCGTTGCAAGCGGTTTCTTCTTCAAAATAATATCGATCATCCCGTGGCGAATCTGGTAGTGACTGTGTATCACATCGACTCTGCATGGTAGGGGAACCTGTGTGCGTTTCTCATTCACCACTATGTGCAGTGAATCGGGGGTAATATCTGCATACGGTGCAGAACTCATGTTGATGGGGAGCCTCGCGGTGACAAAGAGCATATCGGGGCCCTCGATCGTCTCGAAGCAGATCTCTTCCTCGCTCTCGTCGTTCTTCAGGATGAAGTGTGGCAGTCTGGTTCCATTCCCGCTGATGATAGTACACCCTATGATATGTGTTACCTCCTCCTGCGGGAGGTTCTTTAAAAGATCCTCGACCATCCTGGAAAGGTTCCTGATAAATTCATCGTAGGGGTTATCGCTACTGGGCATTGGCATCACAGAGCCGGAAGGTCTCTCCCTCTCTCTCAATGATATGTTTTTTCTGCAGCTTCTCAAGACTATCGGATACGGCATCTCTTGGAGCCTCTATTAGTTCCGAGAGTTCCTGTATATTGAGGTTGCAATGGGCAAGGCTGATGAGGAGATCGATCTGGGTCTCGTTCTCAAGGACGTCCTGGCCGAACGAGATGACCTCCTTGATCTGCTGGTCGATATCCTTCTCAAGGTTCTTCAGGTTCTCGGCAAGTTCTTCCCTTGTTTCAATCATCTTCTGGAGTCGCACAAGTGAAGAACGGAGCCTGTGGGAGTTATCCCTGATCACCATGGTGACCTGTTCCTGCCGGAGGAGTCTGACCATGACATCGATGTCATTGGCCAGGTAATAGTACTTTCTGCGGCGATCGTCCAGGCGAAAGGAGAGGATCTCTTCCCGCTCCATCAACTGGAGGTGCTCAATCACCGCTTTTGGGGAGAGCACCAGGCGGTCGGATATCTCTGTGACGAAACAGGGTTTCTGCCTGAGCAGCTCGATAATACGGCGCCTGTTTCGATTTCCAAGGATATCAAGGATTCTTGAGACCTCGACCTGATCCAGCATTGATTACTTTATGTTAGTATCCACGATATAAAAAACTGGTGTATCTCCCATATCCCTGATGTGAAGAAAATGGATGTTGTTGTTCAAATGGAAGGGTTGCAGGAGCGCTCAATCTGAAAGCCGGTAATTGGGCGCCTCGTCAGTGATCATGATGTTGTGCGGATGGCTCTCGGTATGCCCTGCGGTGGTGATCCGGACAAACCTTGTCTTTTTATGCATCTCGTCAACAGTCCTGGAACCGGTATACCCCATCGCGGATTTGAGCCCGCCTACCAGCTGGTAGACCACATCAGACACCGTGCCTACATACGGGGTTACCCCCTCAACCCCCTCGGGAACGAACTTGGTCTTCCCAATTTCCTTCTTCTGGAAATACCGGTCGCTCGAGACGCCCCCGCTCATTACTCCAAGGGATCCCATCCCGCGGTACTGCTTGTAGCGCCTCCCTTTCATGGTGATGACTCGTCCGGGGGATTCATCGGTCCCCGCAAAAAGACTTCCAATCATCACGCTGTCTGCACCGGCGGCAATCGCCTTGGCGACGTCACCACTGAAACGTATGCCCCCGTCAGATATCACGGGAATTCCTGTATCTGCAGTCACATCGGCAACATTGGCAATTGCGGTTATCTGGGGAATGCCCACACCGGCGACAATACGTGTCGTGCAGATTGAGCCCGGACCAATTCCCACTTTAAGCGCATCGACAGTGTCGATAAGATCTGTTGCGGCTTCGGAGGTTGCAATATTGCCAGCCACGACGTCTGCCTTCACACTGCCTTTGATGTCCTTGATGGACTTTACTACCTTGAGGTTGTGGCTGTGCGCACAGTCAACGACAAGTGCGTCTACACCACACTCGTCAAGGAGGCTGGCACGATTGATATCAAAAGGCCCCACTGCGGCAGCAACCCGGAGTCTCTTTGTCCCGTCGCGTGTGGCATTCGGATACTGACGTTTCTCAAGAATATCCTGCATGGTGATGATGCCGATCAGGTGCCCCGTATCATCGACAATAGGGAGGCGTTCCACCTTGCTGGTATACATGATCTCGAGCGCCTGCTCCATGGAGATGTTCTCGCCGGCAGTGATAGGCTGCCTGGTCATGATAGTCTGGACGCGTTCGGAACCCCGGCGGCTCGCGATCGCCCTGACATCCCTCCTGCTGACAATCCCCACGATCTTTCCTTCATCGATGACAGGCACCCCCCCAATACCCTGCTCCACCATGACACGTTCAACATCGGCAACACTCGTGGAGGGGCTTACTGTCACAACCTTTCTCTCGATCAGCTCCTCTGCCCTCTTGACCCTGCGTACTTCTTCAACCTCCTGTTCGGGGGACATGTTCCGGTGGATTACTCCGATTCCACCCTCCCGTGCAAGTGCGATCGCCATGGAGGACTCGGTCACCGTGTCCATGGCTGCTCCCACGAGCGGTATATTCAGGGGGATATTTCTTGAGAACCTGCTGTGGATATCTGTTTCATTCGGTTCAACGAGTGAGGGGGCGGGGACAAGGAGGATATCATCGAATGTAAGGGCGAGGGGGGCTTCGAGTTTTTCCCGGAACATAGTCAGTGCACCATCCTGACCAGGCGATCAACAAGGTGTTCCTGGATGCCGGTATTCCTGTCTCCTCCGCATACCATGCCCCGGACCCCTATGATATCGGGATCGATCCTCTTAAGGGCTGGAATATCGTCAAAACAGAAAGAACCTGCGAGGGCAGTCATCATACCCCGGTCCCTGTTCATCGTGCAGAACTTCGCGAGATCCTCTTCACTCATGAATTCAAAGGTACTGCGCCCGTCCTTCTTCCCTGTGTCAACCATGGCAACATCAGCACCTGCATCCGCGGCAATCGGTGACATGGCAAATGGTGAAATGGTCCGGAGCCTTTTATAGTCGGAATAGCTCGCGATCACCACCTTCTTCTCAGGATACTCCTCCTTGACTGCCCTTACAATAGCCTGGATGAGTTCCCTTGCTTTGGGAGATCCATTGAACATCAATCCTACTTTGACATAGTCTGCCCCTGCGCATGCGGCTCCGTATGCTGCCATGGCTGCTCCTCCGGGAAGAAATTGAAAGTCCCCTATCGCAGCACTTACTGGCTTATCCGATAAATTCTTGATACTTCGCACAACCCAGGGAAAATTCGCACCAAGTGATCCCTCGGATGGCCTCTTTACATCCACGATATCAGCAGCAAGAGAACGCCGGGCTTCCTCAATGTCCCTCGGGCTGACCAATAATTGCATAGGATTTAATGATCCTTCTTGCTAATAGTGATTGCGCTACACCATGAATTTGATTTTGGCCGTTGATTTGAAGGCAGGACTGGTGGTTCACGGTGTGTCTGGAAAGCGGAAGAGTTACCGGCCGCTCACATGGGGGCTCTCGCCCTCGGCAGAGCCCGGGGAGTATGTCGAGGCACTCTCTCCAAGGTATCTCTATATCGCAGACCTCGATCGGATCACGGGTGCTGGAGACCATACGGCGCAGATTATGGCCTGCAGCGCCCTTGTGGATGCCTGTTATGTCGACCGGGGGTGCAGGAACCCCTCAGAGTATCTCAATATTCCCGGGATTATTGATATCGCAGCAACGGAAACAACATATTCAACTCTTCAGAAATATCCGGGAGGTTACCTGAGCATTGACATGAAGGCTGAGCGTGTTCTCCCAACCGGAGAACACCCGCGGGATCTCCTTAAAAAAGCATGCGAATGGAACTTTTCAGGAGCGATCATACTCAACATCGGGGCAGTTGGTACAGGAAGAGGCCTCAATGAATCCCTTCTTGCAGGTATGAAGGAACTGTTCGAAAAGCCTCTCCTGTACGGGGGTGGCGTAGCAACTCCGGGAGATCTTGACACGCTCGCGAAGATTGGGTTCGATGGTGCGATTATCGCAACCGCAATTCACCGCGGCAATATTCCCCTTGCAGATCTCAGGAGGGGCAGATGGTCCTGATCACACTTGAGGGAATAGACGGAAGCGGAAAGAGCACCCTTTTCACCTCACTGCGGCATTCCCTCTCCGATACCGGTGCCGTGTTCACGAGAGAACCGGGGGCTACCTGGATAGGGGATCAGGTCAGGCGGGCAATTGCAGAGGAGGTGGATCCAGTGACCGAGGCTCTCCTCTTTGCCGCTGACCATGCAGCCCACCTTGAATCCGTCATCCGACCGGCGATTGCCAGAGGGGTCCCGGTCATCTCCGACCGTTACACTGACAGCAGGTATGCCTACCAGTGGGCAACCCTTGAGGGGATACTGCCGGATCCGCTCGCATGGCTCCGCAGTGTGCACAAAGGATGGACGATTCCCCCCGATCATACCCTTCTCATTGTGCTGCCTGTGGATATTGCTCTCGCCAGAAAGAAGGAGGTCGGAAAAAAAGAGCATTTTGAAGAATCCTCGCTCCTGGAAAAAGTGCAGCAGCACTATCTCACACTTGCAGCCGAAGAGCCCTCCCGGTTCCTCATAGTTGATGGGGAACTGGAAAAGAAGGAACTCGCCTCCTTTGCGTTGAGGGTAATCAGGGAGTGGTGTGAATCGTCACGATCACATCGTCGACAGTGAGTACATCAACCTGCTCACCTGCTTCAAGGTACGTATACTGGAGTGAGAATGCCCCATCAGGGATGGGGATCTCCTTTCCACCGATATCAATCGATTCAGGAGGGCAGGCCTGGAGTTCGGGGGGAAGGGCACGAGCAGCCTTCATGAATGCACCCGCGTCTTTCCGGAGCAGCGGTCCTATCACCGACATGTTGAACTGAAGAACTCCCGGGACCTTCTCCAGGCGGGGAGGTTCTCTATGCCAGTCAACCTGTGCATTGAGCGCCCGCGAAGCATCGCCTGCATCGTCATTGATGGGGGAGGAAAAGACAGCAATTCTTCCCATGGGTGCGTTCAGTGCAAGGCCCTTTTCATGCTTGTAGCGCCGCAGCTCGGAGACGATCTTCACGAGGAGATCGCCACACCTCCGCACA
This sequence comes from uncultured Methanolinea sp., assembly GCA_964401215.1. Taxonomy (GTDB): domain Archaea; phylum Halobacteriota; class Methanomicrobia; order Methanomicrobiales; family Methanospirillaceae; genus Methanolinea_A. Next base: position 12,032 of record CAYNXS010000005.1, read on the forward strand.
TCGGGATTATCAGTACCGGCAACGGGCCATGAACATGCGTGAACACTTCCCCTGCCAAGGTAGGAATAGCATTCCTCTGCGAAATAGGGAGTGAACGGCGCAATAAGGCGGCAGAGGGTGTCAAGCACTTCGTGCAGCACCCGGCATGCCCCGTCGCGGGTGGAATCCCTGGCATAGAGCCTCCCCTTGACGAGCTCGATGTAATTGTCAGCAAGGGTATCCCAGGAGAATTCGCGGATTAATTTGAGCGCTTTATCAAACTGGTACGCTTCCATGGCTGCTGTCACGTCACGGACCGTATCATCGATCCGGGAGATCAGCCACTGATCGGCGAGTGCAGTCACCGGGGTATCGGGATCAAAAGGCTGGCGGTCAAGCTGCATGTGGACAAAACGGGCGATATTCCAGAATTTTGTCTGGAAACGGGAGGCAGCAATGACATCGTTCCAGTTGAACATGATATCCGAACCCGTGGCCGCCCCAAGCGCTGCCCATTGCCGCAGCGCATCCGCGCCGTATTTTTCGGTGATATCTTCGGGGGATATGACATTGCCGCGGCTTTTACTCATCTTGTAGCCGTCTTCCCCGAGCACCATCCCGTTGATGAGGATCTGGTCCCAGGGCCTCGAACCGGTGAGGGCTACGGATCTGAGGATGGTATAAAATGCCCATGTCCGAATGATATCATGACCCTGTGGCCGAAGTTCTGCCGGAAAGATCGGAGATTTTCCAGTGCCATCCCACCCGGTCACGTTCAGCACAGAGATGGATGAGTCCATCCAGGTGTCGAGAACATCCTCTTCGCCCGCAACGTCGTGGGAACCGCATTTGGGGCATGGGTGGGATGGAAGGTCCTTTGTGGGATCAATGGGGAGGTCTTTCTCGTCTGGCACCAGCAACTCTCCGCATGATGTGCAGAACCAGACCGGGATGGGTGTTGCAAAGATCCGCTGCCTGGAGATACACCAGTCCCATTCCATCTGCTCAACCCAGTTCTCCATCCTGAGAAACATATGTTCAGGATTCCAGGAGATCTCTTTCGCCGCCTTCATGATCGCATCAGGTTCGATCTTCACGAACCACTGCCGTTCGCTCATGATCTCGATGGGCGTCTTGCATCTCCAGCAGGTACCGACCCGCTGCTCGAGGGCTTCCTGGCGTGTCAGGATCCGCTCACGTTTCATATCTTCAAGGATAGCCTTCCTGCATTCGGAAGACTTCATCCCTGCATATTTCTTGGCAAGGTGCGTCATGCGGCCCTGGCGATCGATTGCCTTCCGGAGATCCAGGTTGTGCTGTTTCCACCAGTGCACGTCCTGTTTGTCACCGAACGTGCAGATCATCACTGCACCGGACCCGAATTCCGGGTCTACCGCGGGGTCATTGATAAGTGGCACAGTATGTCCGAAAAGGGGAACTGTGAGACTTTTTCTATCCTGGTTATTGTAACGCGTATCGTCCGGGTGAACTGCCACTGCGACGCAGGCAGCCAGGAGTTCCGGCCTCGAGGTCGCGATCTCCAGGCCGTCGAAGTCGAAATAGTTGAGTGTTGTCTCCCTGGGTTCGTATGCAACCTCTGCAAATGCGATGGCAGTCTCGCACCGGGTGCAGAAGTTCACCGGATGTTCGCTCTGGTAGATATACCCCTTTGAAAGCATTTTCAAAAAGGAGAGCTGGGTCTTTGAATAATAGGCAGGGAGCATGGTGATATATTCGTGGCTCCAGTCAACAGAGAACGCCATGCGTCGCAGCGTCCGGCGCATCTTCTCGATATTCGCGAGGGTCAGCTCCCGGCACATCTTTCTGAACTCTTCACGGGGAACATCGTTTTTGGTGATCCCGTGGATCTCCTCCACCTTCACCTCAGTCGGCAATCCGTGGCAGTCCCAGCCCTGGGGAAACATCACGTTGTAATTTGACATCCGCCGGTATCGGGCAATGAAATCAATGTAGCACCAGTTGAATGCATTGCCTATGTGAAACGTCCCGGTGGGATAGGGGGGAGGGGTATCTATGATAAATTTCTTCTTCGTGGAATTTGGGTCAAAATAGTGGTCATCATCGCGCCAGACGCTCTGCCAGCGCCGTTCCACCTCAGAAAAGTCATAGTTCTTAGGGAGATCCCGAGACGGCGACATTTTTTACATATGGGTGTTTTCAGGAGATATACCTAATCGAACCCAAATACTGCCGCCCCGGCCTGGATCAGCGAAACGCAGCGATCATTAAGGTAGTCTGGGGAAATTTGTCCCTGTGTTTCACTGACAAAAACTCTTATTCCAATGGGACCAACAAAAAATGGATGATGAACCATCTGGGAGAACGCCTTGCTGCAGTGTTGATGCTCTCCTTCATCTTCATCGCGCCATACATCCAGCCTCCCTGGATCCTTGCAATCATGGTGATTATCTTCTCCATGGTGCTGTACCTCATCAACAGGACCAGGTTCCTTGCCCTGGCTCTGATTCCGATTGCAATTCTATATGCTATCTCCATTCTCCCGTTGCTGGTCTTCTGTTGCACCCTCACTATACTCGTTATGGGGGAGCTTGCGTTTCAGGAGAGTGTTGATCGAATCTACTCGTACTTTGCCTATGTGATTGCTGCAGTGATGGGGTGCACGCTGGTCATGGCGTACCTCAATCGATGGTCACCCCTCGTAGTACTGTTTGGAATCATTGTTGCGGTCCTCCTGAAAGCGATTCTCCAGGAGCGGGAGGATGCCCTGATGATCGAGGCACTTGGCATTGGGATGACCATGTTCCTCATCGATGAACTGAATTACCATGCTGATATGGCGTTGATCGCCATTGCGGTGGCGATTGCGTTTGCATTCGGGTATTTTTCATATCGCACAAAGACTGCCGACGTGAGCGGACTTCTCTCTGCCGCTCTGATAGGTATAATCCTGATCATTTTTGCCGATATACGGTGGTTCCTGGTTGTCCTGGCATTTTTCATACTCGGATCTGCCAGTACCAGGTACAAATACGAGTATAAACACAAGATAGGCGTAGAACAGGCCCACGGCGGAGCCAGGGGTTACTTGAACGTATTTGCAAACGGGAGCGTAGCGGCAGCAGCCGCTGTCCTCTGGGGTGTCACTGCATCACCCGTGTTCCTGGCCCTCTTTGTCGGGAGCGTCGCAACTGCTGCGGGGGACACCATGGCGAGCGAGATAGGGGTTACAGGAGGAGACCCGATCATGATCACATCACTTGCACGGGTACCTGCAGGGACAAACGGTGGTGTTACGCTCATTGGGGAAGCGGTTTCCGTAATTGGAGCGTTCCTTGTTTCGCTGCTGTCTTTTTTTCTCGGTATCATTGACATTCCAACCGCCATCGGATGTATACTGGCAGGATTCATCGGTACGAATATCGACAGCCTGGTCGGAGCAGTGATAGAAAATCCCGGCATGATAGGAAATGCCGGGACCAACTTCCTCGCAACGCTCTGCGGGGGTGTCTGTGCGGTGGCATTCTCCTACCTCGCATCGTAAGAATCCTGGATTCACCAGAAAAAAAGGGAAAAAATTGGGGTAGTTTTTTGGGACCTGGGGGGATCACATGTATCGGGAAGGGTGCAGCGTCAAAGTGTATATTCCCTGAAACCCTAATGGTACACTGGATTGGTAAAGGAAATGGAGAGGATTGAGGAACATACCTGCCAGGTATGTGATGGGTTAACTGATCACCTTATCCTGGCGAAGGGGCGAAATCCTGTAGCGCGGTGCCTGGAATGTGGAGTTGTGCACCCTGTCACTGCCACTGAAGCAAAAAAAGCCATCATTGTCAGGACTATTGTCAGCATGGAAGCGACGTCAAGAATGTGCCAGGTCGAGATGGATTACTCCGAAACCTGCCGTCTCGGGGATCATTTCGTAGCGGAGTGCGGCGAGGAATTTTTTGGCGTGGAAGTCACTGCCATTGAATGTGGCAAGGCACGGATCAGGAAAGCAAAAGCGCCAGAGATCACCACGCTGTGGACGCGTAAGGTTGACGATGTGGAGGTCCGCATTGCAATCCACAATGGCAGGACAACCACGTCGATTCACGTCACGGTGCCGGGAGAGGAACCATTTGTTGTAGGTGAGGTGTACAAGGCAGGTCAGCGCAGAATCAGGGTTTCCAGGATAAAGGTTAGAAGGGGGGGAATTTTGAAAAACGAGGGAGCAAGGGTTGAAGCGCGGCGAATAAAGAGAATATTTGGCTACCCGATATAAGGCCTGCGTACGGCGTCTTCCAGCTGTTCCCTGTGAACCAGACCCTCAAACCTTTTCACCTCTGTGCCGTCTTTCAGGATAATAATGGTTGGAGTCACTGAAAGGCGGAATTCCCTGATTATAGATCTGTTCATGAGAGGATTGATCCTCTCGGCTGTAAGGTTACAGGTACGCTCCACCTCTTCAAGGATCGGTTCCTGTTCATGACATGCCATGCATCCATCCTGGAAGAAATACACCACTCGCAGTGACATGTAAAAACAGATGAACAGTCTCTATAAAAAAACACTGGTATCCAGGCCTAGTTGACCTGTACCAGAGATATCTCTGCAAGCGG
>CAYNXS010000005.1:16693-19546 GCA_964401215.1 uncultured Methanolinea sp.
CACCATGATCACCGCAAACCCGACACAGAGAATAACAATCCCGATCTTCCCTGCGGTCCAGGTTGAGGTGGTCTTTTTCTTTTTCTTTCCTTTCTCCTGAGCGCTCATCCTTATCAGGTTTCGTTCATGGTAAAATAAACGTTGCAGACTGGAGTCGAATAAGTGTACTTTTTGCCACATTACCAAATTTTATATAATATAAACCCTAACAGAAGGGTAGTCCAACGGTATATACCGCTGGCAAAGGAAAGGAGGTTTCCAATGGCATACAGAAGGAGATACCCATTCGCATGGATGATGCGCGACTTCGAGGATATGATGGCGGAGATGGAGAACCGGTTCTGGGGAGTCGGGGAACGCCTTCTTCCTCCGGGTGGAGTAGCAGACAGGATGCTTCCTGCGATTCGTGGTGAATTCCGGGTTGATGTCAGGGAGCACGATGATGAGGTCATGATCGTCGCGGATCTACCCGGGGTTGACAAGGATGATGTATCGGTCTCCCTTGTGAATCCAACCTTGATTGAAATATCCTGCGAGAGGAAGATGGACAAAGAAGAGAAGGAGGAAGGATACTACGTGAGAGAGCGGATGTACGGGTCCATGGCACGACAGGTAGCCCTCCCCCACAGCGTCACTGAAAATGGGGCCACCGCGAGTTTCAAGAACGGGGTTCTTGAAGTTCGTTTGAAAAAATCAAAAGGAGAGCGTGGCAGCAGCATAAAAGTCGAATAATCTCCCTTTTTTGTCGATGGTTTTTAGTCTTTTCAGCCAGAAATGAGATCTAATGGATAAGAAGAAGGTCCGGGACTACATGACCTACGACGTGGTGACCGTTGATATCAATGGGACCATCCGTGAAGTCATGGAGAAGATCCAGAAGACCGGCCATGACGGGTTTCCTGTTGTACAAGGTTCACAGGTTGTGGGATATGTTGCGGCCAGGGACCTGCTCTTCCAGTCTACCTCCACATCGATCCGGGATGTCATGTCAGACAATCTCATCGTTGCCGACCCCGATATGAGCATCAATGACGCAGCGAGGGTGATATTCCGATCAGGGATCCAGAAGCTTCCCGTGGTTGATGAACAGAACCGTCTCCTGGGGATCATTTCCAATACCGATGTTATCCGCTCGCAAATCGAGCATGTATCACCTGAAAAGGTCTTCAATTTCATAACCACGCTCAAAACGCTTCATGGTATTTCACCTGAACTGAAAAGGGAAGTTGTCCCCATTGACGAGCTCCTCCCGACGCAGTCACGTATTTACGAGGATGAGCTTGAAGGGAGAATGTACGAGATCAAGAAAGGTCTTGCGGAACCCCTTATCGTGGTAAGGAGGCCGGGAAAACTGATACTTGTTGACGGGCACCACCGTGCTATCGCGGCGAAAAAGATGGGCATCAAATCGCTCGATGCGTATGTTATCGAGGTGAACGAGGATATCGAACTCGGGATGGAACGAACCGCGCGTGCGATGAACCTCCGTTCACTCGATGACATCCAGGTACTCGATTATGCCCGGCATCCCCTGGTAGCCATCACACACAGGCTTGTCAAGAAGGCTTAGGATCCCTCGCACTTGACTGCATAATTATCGTTCAGCAGGTGCTCCTTGACAACAGCCCCATCAGGAACCACCACTTCAGGCCATATCCTTGTCCTCGAATGAACCACCACCCCGTTCCTGAACACAACCCTGGGCCCTATCACGGTATCATTCTCAAGGCTGCAGTCATCTCCAATCACCGTATCATTGTCGATGATACTCCCCGATACCGTGCTGTTCCTGCCAACAACTACCCGGTTATACAGTGAAGATGAGAATATTTTGGCATTGCTCTTGACGAGGCAGTTTTCCCCGATGCTCGTATAAGGTCCGATGAGGACATTATCGCCGAGGGCAGTGCCCATCCCGATTGCGACAGGCCCGATCAGCCGTGAATTTACACCCATTGAAAAGGAACTTCCGAGCTGAACAGGACCCTGGATCTGGCCCGCCCTGATTGTCAGGTCGCCGCTAATCCTGGTATAGGGCATGTCCTGGAGCATCCATCGTTCAGCCTGGCGCAGCGATGCGGGATTTCCCACATCGGTCCAGTTGCCCCGGGCGAGCCATGCTCTCAGAACATGGCCGTGTTCCATGAGATCCGGGAAGAGATCGCGGGCAAAATCATATTTTTTCCCGCGTGGAATCGCATCAAAAATTTCAGGACGGCATACGTAGATGCCAGTACTTGCAAGGTTCGAGAAGATCTCTCCCGGTGATGGCTTCTCCTTGAAACGCTTTATCAGGAAATCTGCATCGATCTCAGCAATCCCATACTCCCCGGGTTCATCGATACTGATGAGGCCGATGGAGACTGTAGCCGGATTCCGTGAATGCTCGCGGAAGAATTCAAGGAGGTTGAGATCGGTAACATGATCACCCCCAACCACTAAGAAATCGTGGTCTTCCAGAAATTTCTGGGCATTCTTCACGCTCCCGGCCGTTCCCAGTTTGGTTTTTTCATGGACGTATGTGATCTCAGCACCAAAGAGTGATCCATCGCCAAGGGCCTCCTCGATTGCGTTGCCCATGTACCCAAGGGTGACCACGATGTCACGGAATCCCAGGTTGGAGAGGTGGGAGACAAGGTGTTCTATTGAAGGGCGGTTCACAATGGGAATACAGGGTTTCGGGCGCTCAAACGTGAGTGGCCGAAGCCGGGTTCCCTCTCCCCCGCACATGATGCACACCTTCATATCTGAAGGTTTCACTCGCATCACGTTTAAACCATCTGGGAGGGGTTTTCTCATACTTGTACGGGAGGAATATTGAAATCTTTTTTAGGTGGAATCCCCACATTCTCT
>CAYNXS010000005.1:19646-38774 GCA_964401215.1 uncultured Methanolinea sp.
CCAGAATATTGCCAAGAGAGTGAGGAAGAATCCATGGAAAAATTTCTGTATGACTACATCTATCGCATGACTCCCTTTTTCGGGAGAATTGATGAGGAGACCGCCCATGATATCGCTTCCGCGGTATTGTCATTTAAGTTCGGGTTATATGCAAAGACAGTGACAGATATCTCGAAAGCATTGGCCAGGCTTCCTTCAGATGATTCGAGCCATGTCCTGCAAAGGGCACTCCAGATAGTGCAGGATCGTGCTATTGCACTTGATGACGCCCTTGTGAGTGATTTTTCACTGACAGGGTTTGAGCCCGTCGATGTTCCTTATCTCGCGGTAAACCTTGAACCAGAGCAGATTGAGGATCAGGACTCCCTGAATCTTGATAATGCACTCACACTCCTCTACACTGTTGCGTACCTGCAGTCCCCTGATGACGGGCAGTCACTTGAGGAGCACCAGAACTTTGTTATCCAGATTCTTGAAGATTACAGGGAACCACTGAACCTTCAATAAAGATATTCTGGGATTTCCTCAATCCTTCTGGGTCTGGGTACTTTGATTTAAAAAAAGATTAGAGGGAGTCCATGCTTATGCTGCCGAATTCCTGCTGGATCTCTCCTACTTCCTTCACACCGAATGCGGTCTGGACTGTTGCAATCTCGAGCTGGGCTGCAACATCACACATATAATCAAGCACATCGACGGAAAGCTCCTTGTGCTGTTTGCTCTTTCTCAGCTGTTCGATGAGGGAAGAGTATTTTTCAGGAGGCTCCATCCTGATCTTTGCCAGGCTGACCACGCACATGTAGATGCGGGTCAGGTTCCTGTCGGTACCTGTGATGGTATCGAAGAAATTCCTGAGTATCTGAGCCTGATAGACCTCGCCACCCATACTATTACTCCGGTTGAAATTACCAGCATATAAATCTATCTCGCTTTTACCTGGTTCTTTCTCTTGTTTTTTGGAAATAAGGTCATTTCGCGGCACTTACAATGCGAATGATATCGCCTTCCTTCAACTCGTGTGTGTCCTTGACCCGCATACTGGTCCTGGCATCGATGGCATAGAGAAATCCCTTCCCAATTTCGGTATGCACCTGAAATGCAAGGTCACGGGGTGTGGAACCTTTCTTCATCAGAAATGCATCGGGAAGGATGCGACCCTGTGAGTCGGAATACTTATGTTCATCTTCGACAGGGTACACGACAATCATGCCGAGAAGATCGTAGACCGCCTGGTTTATTGCCTGCTGAACACCGGTGCCGCCATACTTCTTCATCACATGGGCTATAGTCATAAGTCCCGCCTTTTGTGCGGAGGAGAGTGTGTCCTCCTTTACTAGGGTAAACGTTGGATCCCCCGGGTGGTACTGGATCAAACCTGCTGAAACAGCGTTCCGCAACGCCAGTTCTCCTGCAGCTGAGGCAAAGGAAATGCCAGAAGCCTTGAGCATATCGATCAGGGGAGCGGGTGCAAGGTCAATCCTGTTTCCCAGGGTGAGCATGGGTTTACTGATGTGCACTATCTCCTCGCAGAAACGGATGAGTTCATCCTGGCCAGCCCGCATGAGGTCAATGTTTGAGGATCTTTCAGCCACCTGGACATCCTCTGGAGAGATTCCGAGGCCGGTGAATACTTCTGATATTCCGCGATGGATGGAATAGTTCTTTGATTGTGCCTGCCGGTGAAGTTTTGCCCAGTGCTTGTCGAGGATCCCGTACACCCACATGGTCATCTCGAATTTCAGGAATACAATATCCTCTTGCGGATCATGGCTGCCGGTGTCGACCGGATTTCCCTCTGCATCTGTCGATCCGCTGGCATCGACGATGTGTATGATCGCATCTGCCTGGCGCAGGTTGTCAAGGAACTGGTTCCCGAGGCCTTTGCCTTTATGGGCATCAGGCACCAGTCCCGCAACATCGATCAGGTTAATCGGGACATACCGGATACCATCGGAACAGTGCCCGCACCGGAGGTTCAGGCTCTTACAGGGACATGTTGTCCTGACATAGGCGACTCCGAAATTTGCATCGATTGTGGTGAAGGGATAATTGGCAATTTCGGCATGGGCCATAGTCGCAGCCCGGAAAAATGTCGACTTGCCGCAATTCGGCTTTCCGGCCAGTGCGAGCGTAATCATAGAAATTCCCTTTACCTGGTACTACCTAAACCTTAGTGTACGTATGTCATTTGTTGCAAGGTCCACCTACTACTTCGATGTCCCCGGTCCGGCAAATACTGTTGATTGCGCACGGTTTGCACTGGAAAGGGCACGTGAATTATCGATTTCCAGGGTGATTGTCGCGAGCACTTCAGGGGACACGGCGCTTGCCTTTTACAGGATGTTCAGGGGGTCAGGTATCAAGCTGGTTGTCATCACCCACGTTGTGGGGTTCTCAAAACCTGGTGAATGGGAATTCTCCCCAGAGGCTGCAAAAACTCTCAAGCAGGAGAAGATCCCGGTTGTTACCGGCACTCATGTCCTCTCTGGAATGGAGCGTGCCTTTTCACGATCGGCAAAAGTCGGCGGCGGATCCCGAACCGAGGCAGTCGCAGAAGCATTGCGCAGGATTGTTGCAGTGGGCTTGAAGGTTGCCGTTGAATGCACCCTCATCGCAGCCGATCAGGGTGTAATCCCGGTTGACGAGGAGATCATCGCCGTTGGTGGAACTGGGAGTGGTGCAGATACGGTATGCGTTATCCGGCCTGCACATACCTCCACCTTTTTCGACCTCCAGGTCCGCGAGATCGTTGCAATGCCAAGGAACCGGTGACAGGATGGTCATGGATTCCCTCCGGCGCGGATTGTACCTTCTCACCAGAAGTCCATTCCTGTGGCTTCCCGGTTTATTTGCCGGCGGCCTCGGGGCGCTGGATATCCTTCTTCAATTCACATATGGGACATTCCTTGCTTCCAGGATATTTATCCTCGAAGCCCTTCTCATCCCCTTTCTCCTCGCAGGTGCGTACACGCAGATAAAAACCGGTGATAAAAATTTGAAAGCATTTCTCTCGGGTGGAATGCAATATTATTTCCGGATTCTTCTTCCTTCACTCCTGATCACGTTTGTAGTCATAGCAACGGTAATCCTCCTGTCCATACCCCTTGCGATCATTGGTGCAGTCGAGACTGTTCTTCCTTTTATCCTCCTCGGTTCCACCATTTCAATCATTTTTTTTGTATTTTTGTATGATACTGCCGCGGTCTTTGAAGATCGTGGTGTTTTTGACTGTATCCGCAGGAGCGTAGAAGTGGTGTTGAATCGCCCGGGTAGGGTGATCAGCTTTTTCCTTGTATGCCTGGGAATCGTCTTTGTTGTTGCACTCCCCCTGGCGGTCATCTGGACTGGTATGCTCTATGAGCATCTCCTCCCACTCTCAACCATGGATACTGCACAGATCCAGTCATTTTCCATGTCAATGTTGAACGGGATGCTGGGCTCGTGGGGGATTCAGCTTACCTCAGTCTTCTACTTTGTCGGTGTAACTATTGTGACAAATATCATATATGCCTTTAAAGCGGCTTTTTACCAGAATACCCTAGGAGATACACCCGAGACAGCACCTCCGGTCCTACATGGTGAATATGATGAAAAGGGGCGCTGGTATAAATACTGAACTTTTCATTCAGCGATTGGAAGTTGTTGTCATGCAGGTGATATGCAGCCATTCTTGTCAAAAAAGGCTGCGGGTAAAGGCATTTTACCATTCCATCGAGGATTTAAGGTCGATTCAGGAATGACCCGTGAAGCAAGTGTGGTAATTCACTGCAGGGGGCATACCCTGGTGACAGCGAATCACCCCTCCACGCTCGAGATCACGCGTGACAATGATCTCACACTACGGGGAGACTGCATCCTCGGTGTCAGCGCAGATCTCGGGGCACGCGACCTGCCCGGGGAGATACGAACACTTCTCTGCAATGACGATGCTTGCATTCACACAATTCTCTCCTGTGACGGTATGACGGTTGAGATACATGCACGAGGGAGCTCGGCCTTCACGCTTGATCACCCAACAGACATGGTATGGAGAAAGAGTGGGTATGTGTGCGGGAGAACTGTAGCCATCCATGCAGATACTGCCGCAAGGAGCATACCACGGGAGTTCGTGAAATCACTCAGGAAAGGCAACATCCTGACCCTTGTATTCAGGGTGATGGTCGAAGACTAATACATCAAACGAGTGCAGTAACCTTTTCTTCTCGCAGAAACACATGAAAAATGGCCTCTGGCTGTTTTTTAGAGTACTATTACTCGAGAATGATTCCCGGGAAAGCGGGTCCGGCACAGGTTTGGGACAAATTAATGAGGGAATATCCCCTGGAATAAGAGGACCTGGTGCGGAAGAGGGATTTGTGTTCCTATTCCCTGCCGACCATGGAAATCTTCATCTCTGCGGATGAGAGTATCTCCTCGGCCTGTCTGATAAGGACTGATCCCCGCTCGTAGAGCACAATAGCCTCGTCAAGCCCGGTCTGGTTATCCTCAATCCTTGCCAGGATCTCTTTTAATTCTCTCATCAGGTCTTCAAATTTCTGGGTCATGATACACTCTCTCAACACACGTGTCAACCCTCCCGTCCATCAGCCGGACAGAGAGGTGCTCACCTTGTGTAATTTCCACTGCAGATCTGATCACTCTGCCCTCCTTCTCCAGGATACAGTACCCCTTCCTCATAAGGTGAAGAGGATTGCGTGCAGCGAGAATCTCTGCCATGGCAGAAAGCCGTTCACGTTCCAGGGCAAGGCGGGACAAAACAGACCTCCCGATCCTGTCCGAGAGTACGGACACATCCTCCCGTTTTGCAGTCACCTTCTGTCCCATCTTCCGGGGAGAGAGCCTTTCCCGAATCTGGGAGAGATCCTCTCCTGCCCTGTCCAGTCTGTTGAGCAGGCGGTTCTTCAGCGTTTTTTGGGATTCGGCAAGTGAATCGAGCACGAGGATACGATCGGGGACCACCAGTTCGGCAGCGGCAGAGGGGGTCGGGGCACGAATGTCAGCAGCAAAATCCGCGAGAGTGATATCAACCTCGTGCCCGATTGCACTCACAACAGGGACGGGGCACGAGGATATTGCCCTTACAACCTCGGGGTAGTTAAAGGGAAAGAGATCTTCAAAACTTCCCCCGCCCCGGGCGAGAATGATCACGTCAACTTCTTCCTGTATACGACGGATAGCGCGTGCGATCTCATGCTGCACTCCCTCTCCCTGGACCGCGGTCGGCGAGACGACCAGTTCAAGGGGAAAACGCCTGGAGATGATATTCCTGATATCCTGCAGGACTGCTCCTGTCTCCGATGTGACAACACCTATCCTGGAGGGATATGAAGGGAGGCTCCTCTTTCGTGCAGGATCGAAACACCCCTCCCTGGAGAGTTCTTCTTTCCATCTCTCAACCATCAGGTGCTTTTCTCCTCTCCCTGCAGGCTGGATGTCCCTGACATACAGCTGGTAGCGGCCCTGGGGGGTATAATGCCCTATTGATCCAAAAACCAAAATGTTCATGCCGTCACAGATATCGCACTTCAGCCGTTGCGCATCCTTTCTCCACATCACGCAGGGTAGCACGGCGGAATGGCTGTCACTCTTTTCGCCAAGAGAAAAATAATAATGTCCTGAACCATGGGCCTTCAGGTTTGTAACCTCTCCGCGGATCCAGATGTCCTGGATCCTTGAATCATCGAGCAGCATCTCAATGATCGAGGAGACCTGGAATACTGTGAATACATCAGTGGTATGCCCGCTACGCTCATCAGCAATCCCCTGCTGGTACCACGTCATTAACAACTATTATGGCCGGTGGGTAATGAATTAGGATCATGGTCCGTTTCGCCGTCTCCAGTATGTTTTTTCATGAATATCCCCTTGAGGAGATTTTCCAGTATATCGAGGAGGCGGGTCTTGATTCTGTAGAATTCTGGATGGAAACACCCTCTTTCTGGCTCTCCGGACAGCCTGAAGATGAACTGGTGAGGTGCATGAACGCGTATCCAAACCTCACGGCGCCAACACTCCACGCACCAATTCTCGACCTGAATCCAACCTCTGTCAACCCCGATATTGCAGAAATATCTGTCAAGTATGCCACAAAAGCGATTCACCTGGCATCCCGGGTCGGGATCGACCTGGTGACGGTTCATCCGGGAAGGAGAACTGCAAAGCGACCTCCTGGGTCTCCCGATTTCGAACGGTTTCACACATACCTTGAAACACTCAAACGTTCAGCATCTAGGACTGGTGTAAGGGTTGCTATGGAGAACATGGAACCCCGAGTAAATTCCCTTCTCTGCACTCCCGGTGACATGCGGGAACTCCTTGACAGGGAACCGTGGATATGGTTCACCCTTGATATCTCCCACGCAATGGCTTCAGGTACAGCCAGCGTGAAGCATTATATCGATGTATGCGGCAATCGCCTCGTCAATGCGCACGTGGGGAGGGCAGGAGGGGGAAAGATGCACCTCCCTCTCGGAAAAGACCCGGAAATGGCAGAAATCCTTCAGTACCTGGCAAAATCCGGGTATGAGGGAAATCTCACCCTTGAACTTGAAGACCGGAACTTCTCCCACGATCTCTCATCTGAAGAGAAGATTCTCCTTCTCTCCACTGAACTGGAATTCATGAAAGAGTGCTTTGTTCCATCGACGGTTTTATAAAATTTCAACACGATACATGTAGTGCCCAAGAACATATGAATAAACATTGTATAGCCGTTTTACGGCGTGGATTTAATGATTGAGGATTTTTTACTCCTTTTATTGTTTATCCTTTGCCTGGTCCTCTCCGCATTCTTCTCGGCCTCTGAGGTGGCGCTCATCTCCATCACGAGAGCCAAGGTCCGGACACTTGTAAACGAACAGAGGCCGGGATCCGAAGCACTCGCAGAACTGAAGGAACAGCCAAACAGGTTCCTGATTGCCATCCTCATTGGTAACAATATTGCAAATGTTTCCGCGACTGCGCTGGCAACCGCGGTGACTATCAGGATATTCGGTGATATCGGGGTCGGAATAGCAACCGGAGCCGTGGTTATCCTACTCCTCCTCTTTGGAGAGATAGGGCCAAAGACATACGCTACGCGGAACGTGGAACGGTTTGCACTCGCCGTTTCCCGACCTATCCACATGCTCTGCAGGATCCTGTCACCCATTATCTTTGCAATCGACAGGGTGATGGGCAGGAGGAACGATGATGAGGGACAGGCCGAGCCTGCCGTGACTGAGGATGAGATCAGGGAATGGATCGATGTCGGGAAGGAGGAGGGCGCAATCGAGCAGGAAGAACGTGAAATGCTCTACTCGGTGCTCGAATTCGGAGATACCACCGCCAGGGAGATCATGACCCCGCGGGTCGATGTCGCGCTCATCGATGACCAGACTACGCTCGAAGATGCGCTCCATTTCTTCAATGAAACCGGGTTTTCAAGAATCCCCGTGTACCACGACCACATGGACAATATCATCGGCGTGCTGAACGTCAAGGACGTTATTTCAAGCCAGATTGCCGGAAAGAAGAACATCCCCATCAAGGACCTGATGTATGATCCCTTCTTTGTCCCGGAGAGCAAGAAGATCGATGATCTGCTCAAGGAACTCCAGCTGCGGAAGGTCCAGATTGCAATCGTGCTTGACGAATACAGCAGTTTTGTCGGGATTGTCACAGTCGAGAATATTCTCGAGGAGCTTGTGGGAGATATCCTCGACGAATTTGACCGTGAGGAACCTGAAATACAGAAAATCTCAGACGGGGTCTATCTTGTCGATGCGAAGGTATGGGTTGAGGAACTGAACGACGAGCTCAGCCTTTCGCTGCCGGTATCGGAATCATATGAGAGCCTTGGCGGACTGATAATTGAACGCCTAGGGCACATTCCTCACCCCGGGGAGAGCGTCTATATCCAGGAAAGCCACATCTCTCTCGTTGTCACCCAGATGCTCTCGCGACGGATAGTGAAGGTTAAACTCATTCAGCACACGATAGAGGATGATAGTTCCGGGGGATCCAGA
Organism: uncultured Methanolinea sp.; assembly: GCA_964401215.1. Classification (GTDB taxonomy): domain Archaea; phylum Halobacteriota; class Methanomicrobia; order Methanomicrobiales; family Methanospirillaceae; genus Methanolinea_A. The sequence continues at coordinate 27,653 of CAYNXS010000005.1, forward strand.
AGATGAAGAGGATTGCAGTCCTCGCATCAGGAAGGGGATCCAATTTCCAGGCGCTTATTGATGCGATTGGAAGAGAAGAGATCCCTGCATCCTGCATAGGCCTGATCACCGACAATCCTGAAGCCTTCGCGCTCACCCGGGCAAGGAAGGCAGGTATCCCTGTATTCGTGCTTGATTATAATCGGTATGCAGGCAAAAAGGAATACGAGAGGGCTCTCTGCACCACGATGCGCGAGCTTCAAGCTGATCTCTTTGTTCTTGCAGGCTACATGCGGATACTGGGACCTGCTATCGTACGCGAGTTCCATGGGAGAATACTCAATATTCATCCTGCTCTCCTCCCGAGCTTTCCCGGGCTCCATGCCCAGAGGCAGGCACTTGCCTACGGGGTGCGGGTTTCAGGGTGCACCGTGCACCTCGTAGACGAGGGCATGGATACCGGTCCCATTATTGTCCAGGCATGTGTGCCTGTCCTTGACAGTGATGATGAGGAAAGGCTCTCGGAAAGAATTCTTGAGGAGGAACACCGTTGTCTGCCGCTTGCAGTCAGGCTCTTTTGCCAGGACAGGCTTGCCGTTCATGGAAGGCGCGTGCATGTCTTGACAGGAGGCCCCGCCACCTGATCCGGGAATGGCGGATGCCCTGCGTTGCTCCGTTCGCCAGTCCCGTTGTGGAGACGTAATCCAGATGGCCCGAAAGACATCATCCCCGGATTCCAAGCGTATATCCCGCGAGCGCATCGCTCTACTCTTCTCGCGTGCCAGGGAGAGTTTTCCCGATGACCCTGCCCTGAGCGACAGGTACGTCGCTCTTGCAAGGAAGATATCAATGAAACAGCGTGTTCGTATTGAAAAGAGGTTCCGAAGACAATTCTGCCATCACTGTAAGCGTTTCCTTGTCCCCGGGGTGAACATGAGGGTGAGGATCGGTCACGGGAAAGTGGTAATCACGTGCCTTTCCTGCAGACAGAAGATGAGGTTTCCAGCCAGGAGGAACCCATGACCGACGCATCCCGTCAATCTGACATGCAGGAGATGAAGGCCACTGTCTGGATAGGGAAACAGGGGGTTACCCCTGCCCTTATTGATGAGGTGGCACAGCAGTTGAAGAAGCGGCACCGCATCAAGATCAAGTGGCTTCGGAATACCGAGATCGATCCAGAGGATCTCGCCAGGAATGCAGATGCAATCCTCGTTGAGGTAAGAGGCCGGACAGCGGTTCTCGCTGAGCGAAAAGCCTAGGATACCAGGGTCTTTCCGATATGGAATCCAGGAAATTGTGATATCATGCTCGAAATATATAAAAGCGCATGCAACATATAGATAAAGACTGTTATATCGAATCTGTGACAGTGAGGTTTTACGACGTATGACAACCGTCTATGATGTTCCGGCAGACAGGTTCATCCGCACCCTGGCTGAGGAATTGAAAAAGAAGCCGGAGATAACGCCCCCGGCTTGGGCTGCATTTTCCAAAACCGGAGTGCACAAGGAGATGCCCCCCCAGGACCCCGAATGGTGGTTCGTCAGGGCTGCCTCCATACTGAGAAGGGTTTACATCGAAGGCCCTATCGGAGTACAGCGTATGCGTTCCATATACGGCGGCAAGAAGAACCGTGGTTCCCGCCCATCTCAGTTCAGAAAGGGCAGCGGGTCCATTCTCCGGAAGTCGCTCCAGCAGCTGGAATCATCGGGCTATATCCTGCACGACAAAACCGGGCGAAGGGTCAGCCCCGCAGGGGCCTCCTTCATGGACGGCCTGGCTGATCGGATTGCCAAGGAATCGGCGGCACCCGGTGCCAAGTAAGCGTTCGGGAAAGGGGTGAACACCATGGGAGACGACGAGCTCGCAGAACTGCGAAGGAAGAGAATGGCCCAGATGAAGCAGCAGTCATTCGACCAGCAGTCCATGCAGGATGAGATGGAGCGCCAGAAGCAGATTGATGCGCAGGTACATGCTGTCCTCCTGCAGATCCTGGAACCGGAAGCCAGGGAGAGGCTCAACACCATCAAGCTGACCAGGCCGGATTTTGCCCGGGCGGTTGAGCAGCAACTTGTGATGCTGGCCCAGAGCGGTCGTCTCAAGCAGAAGATCAACGATGCACAGATGAAATCACTCCTGCAGCAGCTGCAGCCTGCAAAGAAGGATTTCAAGATTACAAGGAAAGGATGAAAGCCGGGGTTCTCTTCAGCGGGGGAAAGGATAGTTCGCTCGCAGCGGTCCTTCTCTCCCGGGATTACACTGTGGAACTGAATACATTCGTGTTCGACTCCGGCAGGAGATTGCCCGCAGTGGAAAGGGCTGCCATGGCACTGGGATTTCCATGGCATGTGCGGACCTTCGAAGAAGGTCTCCTGGAAAAAGCAGTGGACATGATACACTCCTCGGGGTATCCGAATGGTGCCATCCAGATGGTTCACCGGTGTGCTTTGATGGAGCTATCCAGGATCTATCATGTCCTTGCAGACGGTACACGGTTTGATGACAGGGTCCCGATGCTGTCGCGGGACGAGGTACAGTCCCTCCAGGATACCCGGCAATGCTCCTATATCCGCCCTCTGCTTGGATTTCCGCGGCGGGAAATCAACAGTCTGGCATCCCGGCATCTCCAGATAGTCTGCGGAGAGACGTCCAATCTGGAGAATGGGGATTACGAAGCGGAGATAAGGGACGAGTTCCGAACCAGGGGCGAGGATGTCGGGAAATACTTCCCCGCATTCCATGAGCAGTCACTGGTGATCGGTACGATTTCAATACATGGGTGAGGACGTTATGAGCAAATCTACAAAGGGATACAAAATACGACTTGCAAAGGCATGTGAACAGAATCGCAGGGTACCTGCATGGGTGATGATCCGGACAAAGCGCAAAGTTTCGGCTCACCCCCGCAGGCGTAACTGGAGAAGAAGCACGCTGAAGGTGTAGGCGAATGGCAGAAAAGATGCAGGAACAGATTTACATCATTCCACTCAGGGATGCCAAAAGGGCACCAAAGTGGAAACGGAGCAACACGGCTATCAAGGATATCAGGAAATTCCTGGCAAAACACCTGAAGAGCCAGGATGTAAAACTCGACCGCACCATCAACGAGCGGGTCTGGGATCGAGGAGCCGAGAAACCCCCATCACGCATCCGTATTCGGGCCATGAAGTTCGATGACGGACAGGTCCAGGCAGAGCTAGCCGAGGAGTGAGATGGACAGGACGATCTCACTTACCGGGGATGCCAATATAGGGGTATTTTCACGGATCATCGACGATCTGGCAATCGTTCCTCCAACAGTTCCCGGAGAATTCAGGGCTGCGGTAAAGGAACTGCTGGATGTGGAGATTATATCCACCACGATCCAGGGAAGCGAGATTGTCGGCTCACTCCTCACGGGGAACAGGAAAGGATTTGTGGTGAGCGGTATGGCAAAAGAGCAGGAGATCTCCACTCTCAAAGAATACCGGGATGTCTTTCTTCTTGAACATACCATGAATGCCGCAGGCAATGTGATCATGGTAAATGACTCATTTGCCGCGGTTCACCCCGACATGCCCCGGGATATGGCAAGACAGATTGGCGAGTTCCTTGGAGTGACGGTCACACCCCTCACCCTTGGAGGAATCAAGACGGTTGGAATGGCGGGTGTGGCCACAAACAAGGGGGTGCTTGTCCATCCCCGGAGTACGAGATCGGAACTCCAGGTGCTGGAGAATGTAGCCGGAGTCCCGGTCGGGGCAGGTTCTATCAACCGTGGTGTCGGGCTTGTTGGGACAGGCCTCCTTGTCAACGAGAGAGGATATGCAGCCGGGGTTGAAACGACCGGTTTCGAACTTGGCAGGATAGAGGATGTATTCGGATTTCTGGAGTGATACACATGGCAGGACAAAAATTTGAGGTGAAAGGCGATTTCAGGATGGGGGACGAATGGCGCCCCTATAAAAAAATGGTTGAAGCCCCGAACGAGATACAGGCAAAAGAGCGGATTTTTACCCTTATCGGCAGTGAACACAGGCTGAAAAGAAGTTATATCACCGTGCAATCTGTAACGCTACTCAGTGGTGAGTAAGGTGGAAGGGATCGACCCCAGGGAACTCCAGTCGCTTCAAATCTACTTGAACGAGTACCGGCAGCAGGCCGAGATTTTTACCCAGCAGCTCGCGCTCCTCGAGGAAGGAAGAGTGGAAGCACTTGCCGCGATTGATGCCATTCTTGGAATCAAGGAGTCGCCTGCCGAAACCATATTGCTGCAGCTTGGCGGCGGGGCGAGCGTCAGGGCCAGGATGGTGGAACCTGAACGTGTCCTTCTGAACGTTGGGGCAGAGGTAATTGTAGAGCGATCGAGTGAAGAGGCAGTGGAATATTTGAAGGATCGCCTCACGGAGATGGAAGCATCGGCCAAGAAGGTTGTGGAGACCCTCGATCAGCTCAAATACCAGATGAACGAAATAGCCCGCCGGCTTGAGACAGGATATCAGCAGTACCAGATGCAGCAAGCCCGGCCAGTACCTGGTGAAGACCAGGAGTAAGTGATCCGGAAGGTGGGTGATGTTTGAGGGTCTGCGTGCCAGGCTCCAGAAGGTCCAGGGGACCCTGGAGAAGAACATTGCAGGCGCTGCCAACCCACAGGGCAGTGATGCACCTCCTGGCGAATCCCCGGATTTGGAATCAGGGAAGGACCCTTCATTTCTTACCCGCGTCAAGGTTCTCATCGCAGATCGCGAGTTCCTCATCTCTGAAAAGGATATTGAGGAACCCCTTTTTGAACTCGAGATGATTCTTCTCGAAAATGATGTTGCCCTCCCTGTCGCTGATGAGATCCTGCGGAGGGTGAAGGCAGAACTCACTGGAACGAGGCGCAGAATCGGGGAGTCCGTTGATGAAATAGTCATCTCCGCATTGCGCGAATCCCTCATGGGTGTGCTGGGTCAGGGTTTTGATCTCATCGCGTACATACGAAGTCATGATCATCCGGTCAAGATCCTCTTCACTGGTGTAAACGGGACTGGAAAGACAACCACCGTTGCCAAGGTTGCATCGTACCTGAAAAAGAATGGCTGTACTGCGGTTATAGGAGCAGGAGATACGTTCCGGGCAGGGGCGCTCGAACAGATCGATGTGCATGCCGCAAGACTCGGAATAAAAGTGATCCAGCACCAGGCAGGGGCAGATCCTTCGGCAGTACTTTTTGACGCTGTCCAGTATGCAGAGGCTCACCGCATCGACGCGGTGCTTGCTGATACCGCGGGCAGGTTTCACAACCGGGCCAACCTCATGAAACAGCTGGAGAAGATCAGGAGAGTAATGAAACCAGATCTCGTGGTCTACGTGGATGAAGCGGTTGCCGGAAATGATGCCGTGGTCCGGGCACATGAATTCGAGAAAACCGTGGGGGCGGATGCCGTGATTCTCACGAAAGCTGACATGGATTCCAAGGGTGGGGCGGCCATCTCTATTGCACATACCATTGGAAAACCGGTGATGTTTCTTGGCACAGGCCAGGGGTATGACGACATCATCCCATTCTCCCCCGAGAGGGTTGTCGGGGAACTCCTGGGAGATGGTGCCTGATGCTGGATCGGCTGGGAACCTCGCTGAAAGATGCGCTGAAGAAGCTCGCAGGCAAAACGGTGGTCGACAGAGCGGCTGTCGAGGAACTGGTCAAGGACCTTCAGAGGGCGCTCATACAGGCGGATGTGAACGTCAAGATGGTCATGGCGCTCTCCCAGTCCATCAAGGCACGTTCACTTGACGAACAACCTCCGAAAGGGATGACTGTCCGCGAGCATGTGCTGCGCATCGTATACCAGGAACTTGTAAAACTCGTCGGCTCAACCGGAGAAGCGAAACTCGAACCCCAGACTATCCTCATGGCAGGTCTCCAGGGCAGTGGAAAGACCACGACCACCGCGAAACTTGCCCGGTATTTCCAGAGAAAAGGCATGAGGGTGGGAGTCATCTGCGCTGATACCTTCCGCCCCGGTGCCTTCGACCAGCTGAACACCCTCTGCACGCGGATCAACGTGCCAGTCTTCGGGAATCCGGATGAGAAGGATGCCTTAAGGATTGTCAGGGAAGGGCTCTCCTCAATGTCAGGGAACGAAGTGGTCATCATCGATACACAGGGCCGCCACGCCCTTGAGGGAGAGCTTATTCAGGAGATAATAGATATCCAGAAGATTGCCTCTGCACGCCACCGGTGGCTCGTCATTGATGCGGCACTTGGCCAGCAGGCAGCCGAACAGGCCCGCAGATTCCACGACGCTATCAACATTGACGGTGTCATTATCACCAAGATGGACGGGACCGCAAAGGGAGGGGGTGCTCTTTCAGCAGTGGCGGAGACAGCTTCAGGAATTGTGTTCATCGGGAGCGGTGAGACCATCGATGATCTCGAGCGCTTCGAACCGGATGGATTTATCTCCAGGCTCCTGGGCATGGGTGACCTGAAAGCCCTTGTCGAGCGTGCCGAAGAGACTATGGCCGGCCGTGAAGTCGATGTCAATGCCATGCTCAGGGGCAAGTTCTCCCTCCGTGACATGTACCAGCAGCTCGAGGCCGTGAACAAAATGGGCCCCCTTAAGCAGATCATGAGCATGCTCCCTCTCGGGAATATGGAAATTCCCCAGGATGCATACGACGTCACAAGCACCAAGATGCAACGTTACCGGATCATTATGGATTCGATGACGGATCCGGAGCTTGACGATCCTTCGCTCATGGGAAGTTCACGTATCCACAGGATAGCGCTCGGTGCAGGGGCGTCTCCCGACGAGGTGCGCGAGCTCCTCCGCTATTATAAGATGATGAAGAAAGCGCTGAAGGGTGTCCGCGGGGGCCAGGGAAAACTCAACATGCAGCGGATGATGAAAAAATTTGGCGGTGGGATGTAGACCCTGATGCTGCGGCTTGCGGTCGTGGGACACCTGGCCAGCACGTCAGGAGATTTCAACCTTTCAGATATGCCGGGGGGTGCAGGAAGGATGGATGTGCTCTGCCGGTGTGTCGGTGCATCATTTTTTCTATCCCACGAATTCAGGAGAGATGTCGAGTGTTTCCTGGTACTCCTTGGTGAACCGGATTCCCCCAAGATCATCCGTTTTTCCGGTGAACATCTCCGTTACCTGAGCCCGGACGAACGAAGCGCAGGATCCCTGATAAAGAAAGCACTCTCCATCCCGGTTGGAACAGAGTTCAGGGAGTCCACCCCCGGGGTCCATGTAAGGAGGGGAGATTTATCTGATGTCATCGGAGAGTACCCGTTTGCAGTCCTCGATGAAGGAGGAACCGATATCAGGACCATCGATACCCTGCCTGATGCATACCTCCTTTCTGATCACCTGGATTTCAACCCCGGGGAGATGGATCTCCTTACAGGCAAGGAGCGGATTTCAGTGGGTCCCTGTGCCCTCCATGCAAACCACGCGATAACCGTACTGCATAACGAGATCGACCGGAGGAGGGCAGGATGGTGATCCTCGACGATGTGGAAAAGATCCTTTCCTATGGTGAGATCTGTGACCATTGCCTCGGCCGTTTTTTCGGGAAACTCTCTTTCGGGCTCTCCAACGATGAACGGGGCAGGGCACTTCGCATTTTTTACTCTCTTCAGAATAACCTGCCATATGCATCTGCCGGACCCTGCTGGATCTGCGGTGATATCTTCGGAAAGATCGAGGAATGGGCCGACCGTGTGATCGCTGCAACAGCGGATATAGAACACGGGAGTTTTGTTGTTGGCACCCGGGTCCCACCCGTGATTGCAGAGAGCGAGGAGATCGTGTGGAGTGATCTCTCCCTTTCCCATGCGGAACCCCTGAAATCTGAAATGAACCGTGAAGTAGGTAAAGCGGTAGCCAGGAAATCCGGGAAGGTTGCAGACCCGAAACACCCTGATGTTGTGGCAATCCTCAACCTTGCTCAGGATTGCGTCGAGATCCAGATTCGATCTATCTTCATCTATGGGCGGTATCGTAAGTTCGAGCGGGGAATCCCCCAGACACACTGGTTCTGCAGGGCATGCCAGGGAAGCGGATGTGAAAAATGCAACTTTACCGGTAAACAGTACAAGGATTCTGTTGAAGAACTCATTGGACGGCCAATCATCACTCTCTTTTCCGCTGAGAATGCGATCCTTCACGGATCGGGCCGGGAGGACATCGATGCACGGATGGTCGGGACGGGCAGGCCGTTTGTGATGGAAGTTGTCGCACCCCGTGTCAGGACACGTGACCTAGTAGTCGTTCAGCAGGAGGTCAACCGCGCTGCTGATGGGAGGGTTGAGGTAACTCTTGAACGCTGGAGTTTCCACAAAGAGGTGGAAATTATTAAATCGACCAAGGGTTATAAAAAATACAGGATCCTTGTCGAGATTGACGGAGGATGCTCGCTGGATGAGCTCCAATCAGCAATCCAGTCCCTAAAAGGGGCAAAAGTGAACCAGCGCACCCCTATACGGGTTGCACACCGCCGGGCAGACCGCGTTCGCGAACGCCGGGTCCTGGATATCAGCAAGGTAGGAGAGGATAGCGAACGGGTGATCCTCGAGATCACCGGTGAAGCGGGCCTCTACATCAAGGAGCTGATATCCGGGGATCAGGGCAGGACCGAGCCGAGCCTCTCCGGCCTCCTGGGGAGATCCGCCCGGGTGTGCAGCCTTGACGTGGTGGAGGTGCAAGGATATGACGAGGGAGAGTAAGCATCATGGCGCATCATAATGGCCCACGAAAAAAGACACGATACAAGTTCAAAAAAGATCTGCGAAAGCGCGGGGTGGTCCCGGTGACCTCACTCATACAGAAGTTCGATCTCGGCCAGAAGGTGCATGTGGTCTGTGAACCAAGCATCCAGAAAGGCATGCCCCACCGCCGTTTCCACGGGATGACCGGGACAGTGGTCGGGCAGAGAGGGCGGGCGTGGCTCCTTGCCATCAGGGATGGCCAGAAGGAGAAGATCGTTATCGCCAGACCGCAACATCTAAAAGCACAAAAGTAAACACTCCACACACGCGAATATTTTGGTGATTGGCATGAAAGTAAAAGGAATCATCCGTGAAGAGAGGATAACCCTTCCCGAGCTCCGTGAAGTGCTCCACAGTGTGGAATCCGAACGGATAGACTCAGGCAAGGAGATGTCATATGAGCTCCGCAAGAGCATTGAGCATGCCAATCAGCTCTCAAAGTCATCGAGCGAAAAGTCCCGGCTTTTGGTCAATGAGCTTTTAAAGATGGAGAAGATGAAGCCGGACATCGCATTCAGAATAGCCAATGCCATGCCCAGAACCAGGGACGAACTCAGGGCCATTTACGCGAAGGAGAAGTACACCCTCCAGGCTGATGAACTCGATACCATCATCGAGGTAGTAAAAACACATCTGTGAGGGATTGTATGAAGACGGAAAAGAAGGAGGTCAACGCAATAGTGCTGGATGTCCTCCAGAAAGGGCATCCCGATGATCCGCGACCTCCATTCAAACGCGAACCTCTTGTCCAGGGAATCGGGCTGACACAATTCAAGCTCCTCGAGATGGTCCCAAAGACCCTTGAGATCCAGATCCACGAGAACGTGTACATTGGTGACGGCGAGCGGGAGAAGATAGAGAGGGTGAAGCGCCGGATAAGCTACGACGATCTTACCCAGACTGCCAAGCTCGAGCTTCCTTTTGCAGTGGAGCGAATCGTGAAGGATAAGGAGCCGGAATTCGTGCAGTTCTTCAATAAATCCATCTCCATTAGCCCGAAACTCCACATGCTGCACCTCCTCCCCGGTATCGGAAAGAAACTCATGTGGGAGATACTCGAAGAACGGAACAAGAAACCCTTCGAGAGCTTCGCAGACATCAACCAGCGGATCAAGTCAATCCCCCATCCCGAGAAGATGATCATTTCCAGGGTTATGGAGGAGCTCCAGGACCCGTCTGTAAAGTATCATCTCTTCACTTCCCGATGAGCGCGAGGAACGATCAGCACTTCCTGGTAGACCAGAGGGCTGTCGAGCGCATTGCAGGTGCTATCGAGGTTGCAGGAAAACGAGTCCTCGAGGTTGGCCCGGGAAAAGGTGTGCTGACAGAAGCCCTCCTCTCACGAGGTGCACTGGTCGCTGCAGTTGAGATCGACTGGAATCTTGTTGATTCCCTTGCCTTTACATTTGCCGACGAAATACGTTCCGGCAGTCTCACGCTGATACATGGTGATGCAGTCCGCTGTATTCTTCCCCCGTTTGACGTGGTGGTCTCAAATCTCCCTTATTCAGCCTCCTCGAAGATAACATTCCGTCTCCTTGATACGGGTTTTAAAGAGGCCGTGCTGATGTACCAGAGCGAGTTTGCCCAGCGGATGCTCGCCTATCCCGGCACACCCGCGTGCGGACGCCTCTCCATCATGGTCCAGACATACTGTGCTGCACGACGCATCTTCGATCTCCCGCCCCAGGCATTTTCACCGGCTCCGCAGGTCAGGTCGACTGTTGTCCACCTCATTCCACGTGATCCCCTGTTTCCCATCAATGACAGGAATCTTTATGCTGACATTGTCAAAGCCCTCTTCTCACATCGGAGAAAGACGGTGAGGAATGGTCTGAAAAGTGCGAAAGAGATGATCGGTCAGGAGATCCTGGAGCAGATTCTTGCAGGACTGCCGGAAGAGATACTTTCCTCAAGGCCGGAAGCCCTCTACCTGGAGGATTTTGCGACCATTACCAACCTGGGATGCCCTTGATCCACCCTCAGGTGTACCCTCCCCGGGAGGACACGTATCTCCTTCTCGATGCTGCACTACAGGAGATAAAGCCCGGGGACCATGTGCTCGAAGTGGGGTGCGGGAGCGGGTATATCGCTGCCGGCCTTGCGGAATATGCCCGGGTCCTTGCAACGGATATCAATCCCCATGCTGTCCGGGAGACCCGCACGCGTGGTATTGATGTGGTCCGGTCCGATCTGCTCCGTGGCATACGGGGTCCTTTTAATATGGTACTGTTCAATCCTCCCTATCTGCCCACATCAGAAGATGAGAGGATGAACGACTGGCTTGAATATGCCCTTGACGGGGGGCCGGATGGATGCAGGGTTATCGCAGAGTTTGCAGGACAGGTTGAAAAAGTCCTTGCCCCGGGTGGCCGGGTCCTGCTTCTCTTCTCATCA
>CAYNXS010000006.1:0-6662 GCA_964401215.1 uncultured Methanolinea sp.
CGCCGGGTTTGATTCCAATGACCGGTAAAAACCGGCGTTTTCATTTTCTTTGTGGAATTGAACGCCTTCTTATTGGTTTCTTTCCTGTAATCCGACCAAAAAGGATATATTAAGCGTTCCACAAATATTGAATCATATTCCGTTAATCGGAGTATGGAGCACGGTTGAATTGTCATTCGACAGGTGTCGATGGCAAAACGTACGTGTGCAATGGATTCGAACGTTCAGGATTTGGACATGAGTAAGGAGGACAAAAATATGATTAAGCGCTTTAGCCTTGCACTGATCGCAGTAGTTGTGCTGGCAGCACTGATGCTTCCCGCATCCGCCGCAACCATTACTGCCGTTCCGGCAGGCGGAGATGTGTTCATCGGTGAAGAGGGTCTCGATATATCTGCCGGGCTCGGAGCAGCCACCCAGATTGCATATTGGGCACCAGGCTCTTCAACATCCGATCAACCAGATTCGACTGTATCCGTAGGGACACCTACCAGTTTCTATGTCTCCCCGCAGTTATTCGTGGGCAAGACCGGAACCTGGTACCAGTGGACTGGTGTCCGTGGAGCAGCCGTAATGAACGTCGTGGACCCCGCCCTCACCGTGAAGGTATGGGACAACACCGCGGCAAAGGATGTGACCGGCAAGTCTGTACCGCCGGGCAACTACCTGAACTTCAGGATTGAGACCAACACCTATTCCGTCATGAACAGGCCCAATGCAACGGGTTACGTTGATGTACGTGTGAAGACTGCCGATGGTGCAACCTATACCGCACTCTTCCAGTCGACCACACAGTCATTCGCAATCACCGGCCTTGGACCCACCAGCGACCTCTGGTACTGGAGACCCACCGCCAACGGAAACGGATGGTTCACTGAAGCTCTCGATTCAAGCGGCGTCAGGATGTACAAAGCCGGTACCTATACCGTCTTCGCTGAGTTGAACCTGAACAAGATCAAGGACAACTACAAGGCAGCTGACGGCACCGACTACACTGGAAAGACCATTTCCAGCACCCAGACTGTGAACATCGCAGCCTCAACGGTAAAGGTCGAGGCCAGCAAGGATGTCGTAGTTCGTGGCAACCCGTTCTCGGTGACCATTACCGGCCAGCCGAACACCTACTACGCGATCTGGGTCAAGGGAACCGGCCAGATGAGCGGTCTCGCACTCGACCAGCCCCCAATGCTCGTTGAGAGCCAGAAAGACATCACCTCGAACGCAGCTATCGGTATGTATCAGTACGAGGGTGGCGCAACCTATGACCTCGTCGATGATGTACCGGTGAACCCGGCCGCAACCCGTTACTATGCAGCCGCAAAGACCTCCAACAGTGGAACGATCACTATTGGATGGGTCACTTCACAGGAAACCAAAGACAAGAAGTACACCTTCCGTGTAGAGAGGGGCCCCGGTGCAACTGCAATTACTGATGCTACCTGGCGCGACCGCCTCTACGCAGACCAGTACAAGTCCGATGAGGTCGACGTTAAGGTCGAGAAGGGAACCGTGACCGTGGTCGCTGCAGGCGACGCGAGCTACTTCCTGGGACAGGAGGTCAAGCTGACCGGTACCAACTCCGAGACTGACACCGTCTACCTGTTCGTCACCGGCCCGAACCTCCCCACCCAGGGTGGTAAACTCACCGAGCCGGCTCAGGGAGTCGTGAACGGCGTCACAAGCACCTTCACCACCACTGATGTCCTTGACGACAACACCTTTGAGTACAAGTGGCAGACCGCCAACCTGAACATCGACGCAGGTACCTACACCGTTTACGCAGTGGCTACCCCCTCTGACAAGAACAACCTCGCCGACACACAGTATGCCACCGTCTCCATCATCATAAGGAAGCCGTTCGTGACCGCAGTTGCCTCCCAGTCCACCATCGCCCAGGGTGACAAGTTCTACATCCGCGGCGTTGCAGAGGGACAGCCCTCCCAGGGTGTCCAGGTCTGGATCATGGGCAAGAACTACGCACGGATTGACACCGAGAGTGTCAACAACGACGGAAGCTTCGAGAAGGAAATCAACCAGGGAATCACCTCCGACATGGCAGCCGGCCAGTACTTCGTGGTCATCCAGCACCCGATGTACAACGACAGGCTCGATGTCAACCCCATGACCTTTGCAGACGGCATGTACGCTGTTGGACCCTACCCGGTCGCCAACTCCAAGCTGTTCAAGCTTACCGGATCTGGCAGCCTGCAGGGCTCTGACGCTGCAGAAGCACTGGTCGTAGCACTCGACAACGCAATGGTTGACGATACCTACACCAAGCTGCAGTTCCTGGTCGAGGCACCGACCGTCAAGCTCGCCGCCATCACCGAGAAGGCTGTTGGTGAGAAGTTCGAGATTAAGGGAACCACCAACCTGGCAGTCGATGACGAAATCCTTGTTGAGGTCGTCTCTTCGTCCTTTGCACCCACCGCAAAGACAGCGAGTGGAGAGTTCAGCGGTGCCACCGGCACCGTGAAGGTCGTGAAGGGAACCGAGGGCTTCAACACGTTCGCCTTCCCGGTTGACACCACCACCTTCAAGCCCGATGAGTACATCGTTCAGGCATCTGGTGTGACCGTGGACGTTACCACGACTGCACTCTTCAATGTAGTCGAGAAACCGATCCCGACCACCGTCGTCACCACGATCCCGACCACCCAGAAGACCACCGTCGTTACCACCGTTCCGACAACCCCGACCCCGACCCCGAGCCCAACCGCTCCCGGATTCGGAGCCCTCGTTGCCCTGATCGGCCTTGGTGCAGTGGCCTTCCTCATCGTGCGCAAGCACTGAACACCAAAACCTACCTTTTTTCTGCGATTTCTCTCCCCCACACAATTCCCGGAAGCCTTTCTGCCAATTTTAGAATTCTTCATACCATTCAGACCCTCCTGATTGCCAGGCGGCTATTCAGAAACCAATTATATACTCCACTGCCAACGTATCTACTGCCAGACGCAGCATCCAAAGGACCGGATTTGTAATAATTCCTGCAGAATAGAAGGATACGCCTGCGAGCTGCCGGGAGACTAAAATACATGAAGCTTACAGCAAAGCTGGTGGATATAGGCACACGTGAAGTCCTCATGCATATCGAGGATTCGAGAAATATCGGGGTACATCCCGGGGACAGGGTACAGATAATCAACGAAGCGACAGGTATCTCAGTTGCCGCATTCATCGACACCACGCCGACTCTCCTTCCCCAGGGGACGATAGGCATCTATCAGGTCACCAATACGCGCCTCAAGATTGTCGATGGCGTATCGGTTGAAGTCAGGAAGGCCGAGAGACCAATCACCCTTGATTATATCAAGAAGAAGATGGATGGGGAGCACCTTTCGAAGGATGAGACGTATGCCATCATCAGGGACGTTGTGTCAGACAACCTGTCCCCCGCGGAACTTACCGCGTACATAACCTCCTGTTACATCAACGAGATGAACATGGATGAGATCGAACATCTCACCCGGGCAATGGTGGATACGGGCGATCGGCTGACCTTCCATTCCCATCCCATTGTCGACAAGCATTCGATCGGTGGTGTTCCGGGGAACAAGATCTCCCTCCTTGTTGTCCCGATCATTGCTGCAAGTGGTCTCAAGATACCAAAAACCAGTTCACGTGCAATAACCGGGGCCGGTGGAACTGCTGACCTGATGGAAGTGCTCGCCCCCGTGGACTTTTCGGCGGAAGAAGTCCAGCGGATGACTGATAAAATAGGGGGTGTCATCGTCTGGGGTGGTGCAACGAACATTGCACCTGCCGACGACAGGATCATCATTCAGGAATACCCTTTCCGGATCGATGCGAGGGGGCAGATGCTCGCGAGTGTCATGGCCAAGAAATATGCGGTCGGGGCCGACCTCGTGGTGATCGATATACCTGTGGGATTGCACACCAAGGTCCCGACAGTCCAGGAAGGAAGGAAGATGGCCCGCGAATTCATCGAACTCGGCGAACGCCTGCACATGCAGGTGGAGTGCGCAATAACCTACGGGGACACTCCCGTCGGGCGGAGTATCGGGCCGAACCTGGAAGTGATGGAAGCACTGCGCATTCTGGAAGGCGGGGAGAACCCGGGGTCCCTCCTCCAGAAGAGCCTCGCCATTGCAGGGATCTCGCTTGAGATGTCTGGAAAAGCTGCCAGGGGCATGGGTGCACAGATGGCGTCAGATATCCTGAAGAAAGGAGATGCCCTTAAGAAATTTCTCGAGATCATCGAGATCCAGGGAGGAGATCCGAAAATACGATCCGATGATATCGAGCCAGGGAAGCACCAGTTCGTAGTCAATGCCCCGGTATCAGGGTATGTGATCGAGATGAACAACAGGTCCCTCATCAGTCTTGCAAGGACTGCGGGAGCTCCCCATGACCGGGGTGCAGGGATCCTCCTCCATGCCAAGAAGGGAAGCCGGGTGGAAAAAGGTGAGCCAATATTTACGATATATGCCGATCGGAGCTGGAGACTCCAGAAAGCGATCGAGGAAGGCAGGCAGTTGATGCCAGTGCTTGTCGAGGGAATGCTTCTTGATCGTGTACCCCGTGAAGAGACCCGCTGGGCGTAGGCACTCACCCCGGAGTTCAATCATCATGGATATGACCCCACGTCTCTGATGTTCCCACGTGTTGAATCACACGGCGGGATCAACAATCTTTGTTTGATGAAAATCGCATCCGCGATTTTCATTCGTATGCTCGCTTCACAAAGTGAACCGTGTAGTTTTTTTATCAAAGCTCCTTTCCGGCAATGTACCAATGAACTAATATCCTGAGAATGCTGATATGAAAACATGCGAAGAATCGGGACCTTTTTAATCATTGCACTCCTCTCCATGGTTTTCTGTACCGGGACTGCGGTTGGGGTCACGGTGCTCGTCAATGTATATGAAAAGGCGGGAAACCTCACACCTGTTCCCAGTGCATTGCTGTATGCAAACGGTGCACCGGCTGGGAAGACAAACAGTGAAGGTTGGATTGAATTCTCCCACCCGGGCACAGAAAATGTTGAGATACTTGTTCAGAAAATCGGGTATTTTCCATGGGATGGTGAAATTGATGTGAATACCACAACCTTTAATGTGGAGATGAGCAGAAGGGACGTCCCATTTCTCATCCAGGTATATGATACGGATACCATGGCCCCTCTTGAGGGGGCGCATGTCAGCATACGGGATACTATCAGTGAAAATACGACATCAACGAATGCCAACGGGACTGCATCGTTCAATGTCACCGCTGAATCGGTGTATACTGTTAAGGTAGAGGCGACACAGTATCATGAGTTCAGTTCCCAGGTTGAGGTTGGATTTGACCAGAAAACAGTCCAGGCTCTGCTCTTTCGGAATGATCGCTTTTCAATCCTTGTAAAAGAGGGCGAGAGCGGAGCACCCCTCCCGGGCGCTAACGTCCTCGTTGATGGCGTCGATCGTGGTATGACTGACTATAAGGGCATCGTTGCTCTCGCACTGCCCCGGGAGAAGGTCTACACTATTCTGGTGCGGGCAGAGGGGTATGAAGAATACAACGAGAAGCAGATAGTTGGCAAAAACCAGGCATTCATCACGGTCGCACTCAAGAAATCTCCCTACCCCATCTTTTTATCAGTATACGACGAGGAGAAAAATCCTATCGAGAATGCATCGATTCTCGTAAATGGCGTCGTGAAGGGAACTACCAACAAATTCGGCCGGTTGCAGGTCACTGATCTCATACTTGGTAATTATTCGCTCGAGATAAGGAATCCGGGTTATACGACCCTCCGGCAACCATTGCTGATCACTGCACAGGGAGAAGATATCCCTGTTGAGATGATGTACCAGCATGTCAATATCACTGTCAGGACCCTTGAAGAAGGAGCGGTCCCAGTACCGGGAGCAAAAATTTTCCTGAATGGAGATGAGAAGGGAGTCACTGATGAGCGGGGTACCTTGACTGTCAGTGTGAGACTGGAAAAACACCATGTAATCTCGGCTGAAAAGGCTGGATATACGACGGTCAACGTAGAGAAGAATGTGACCTCGTTCAATGAGACAGGTCCATTGGTCATTCCGATGGCAAAGAGCACTGACTGGCTCCTGGTCGGAATACTCTCTGCTGTGGGTGCAGCAGTGTGCCTCGGGGCAGTTATTCTATGGAAGAGGAGAAGTTCTGGAAAGATGCATGGGCGCGGGAGAGGCCTTTAATCTGAGGGTGTAGGTGCATTCCCAGCTCCATTCTTTCAGGAGCCCGATCGGATTATCCGGAACGATTTCGCGGTACCAATCCCGCATATTTTTACATAAAGATGGGACTCGATAATGCCAGAATCACAAGGCCTCATTAAGGGCAGGGTAACACCTGCATAAAATGTGATGAGAACGGACCCAGCGGGAATCGAACCCGCGTCCTTGGGTCCGAAGCCCAAGAGGATATCCTCTACCCCATGGATCCGTCACAGGCATTGGCATGATAACCTATTAAGCGTTTTCTGTGGTATTGATCTATACGATGATCCTGTCGTCATCCGACATCATGAGAAGGCTCCAGAATAACGGCAATGGAGGAGACCTGATCATAGACCCTTACAGCATTGAATGCCAGCAGCCAGCATCGTATGACCTGAGAGTTGGTGGTGATTTTGTCCTGCCCCCGGGGGTATGCACTCTGGTGAATTCCCTCGA
>CAYNXS010000006.1:6762-28952 GCA_964401215.1 uncultured Methanolinea sp.
GAACAGAACGCAAGTATATCGAGATCCTGCGGATCCTCAAGGAGCACAGGGAACCGGTCGGCGCAAAACGCCTCTCGGAGCTGATGGCCGAACGCGGGTTTGTCCTGAGCAATCGTGCTGTCCAGTATTACCTGCGGTACCTTGATGATGTGGGCTTCACCGAGAAGGTCGGGAATATGGGCCGGATCCTCACGCCCTTTGGTCTTGAGGAGACCGAGAGCGCCCTTGTCGGGGACAGGATAGGGTTCATCATCTCAAAGCTCGAACGCCTTGCGTTCCGGAGCACATTCGATCCCGAAACAAGTACCGGGGATATTGTATACAATCTCTCCATCGTCCCGGAAGAGCGGCTCCCGGATGCAACAAGAGCATTCGACGAGGTGATCGAGGCACGATGCGGATTTTTTTCGGGATACCGGGTCATCGACAGGGACCCCCGGATTTCTCCAGGCAGTGCGGGGATCATGACGATCTGCAGCATCACGATGGACGGGGTATTTCAGCGCAGAGGGATTCCGGTAAGGATGGCCTATGGTGGTCGCCTGGCCATCCAGCACGGAGAAGCCACCCGTTTTGTTGATCTCATAGGCTACCGGGGGACGACTATTGACCCTCTCCAGCTCTTTATCTCTGCCGGCCTCACATCCTTCTCATCTCTCGTATCGAGCGGATCCGGCACGGTTCTCGCGAACGTCCGCGAGATCCCAGCCCTGGCAGAGGGGAATGCCCGCGAGGTGGCTGCACAGATGAAGAAAGCGGGTTTTGTGTTTCCCGTGGGTATGGGAACCTCTGTCTTCAACCTTGTGACAGATCCCTATCGCCTCTCTATAGTGGCCTTCTCGGGTATGAATTACATAGCAAATACGTTTGAGAAAGGTATTCCAATCAGGACAGAGATCGGAGCGGGAAACATCCCGTTCTCCCGGATCCTCCAGGATTGATCGCATTCAGTATCAACCTTAAAAAAACGAAGCGATTTCCTGGAATTTATTGGATAATTGTGGTTTCTCCGGGATCGCCGGCAGACCCGTTTTCGGGCTTACCCGCGTTTTCACTTCTCACCCGTTCACGGATCCCGCGAAGTTCTTCAACCCTGGAGAGCGTGTCCATACCTGCAAGAATGATAAAGACACCAAGGAAGCGGCTCCCTTTTACCGGATAATCCCCCGATCTCAGTTCCAGCCCCTGAATGGTGCGATCAATCCATTTTCTCACTGTCATGAACCCTTTCATGCTCATCTCGAGTGAGGGGCCTGCGATCAGAACGAGGGCCTTTTTGGCTTTTTCAAGTTCCACGGGGGTTGACATCTCATCGAACACAGCCCTTCTCGCAAGGTTTACCACCCGTGAGGCTTTCAGGTGTTGATCATCGACGGCTGGTGCCCCCGGCCGGAGTTTTGCAAGAATATCAAGGGATCCCTCTTCGGCAACTTCGTCACGAGCGTACCCGAGGGTGATGAGTCCCATGCCCTCTATCGTGTTAATGATCTCCCCCGCATCGAGTACGACCTGCGGTTGATCCGAGGGATCCCTTTCAGAAAATTCGCCAGCCCTGAACAGGAGTGTTAACCGGCGTGCAATGAGGGCATTCACTCCGGTATAGAACCTCTCTGTCGCCGATATGGGTGGGGGTGGGGCGGATTTCCGTCCTATCAGGCTGGCGAGATCAACCGGCCTGGCGGGGCTGTCATCACATTGCAAGAGTGATTCCTTTTCCCGCCATGACTCGTTATCAAAGAGAATCACACCATCAAGTACAGCAAGAAGCTGATCAAGCTGGTCTGCCGCAGTACAGGCACGTTCGTCCCCCTCGCTGCGGCAAGGTAGTGTGCAGAGGCCGAAAATGGGTTCGCTGACAGACTTTTTCAGGTATTCTGCCAGGTGAGCCACGGTCCCTGCAAGAGTCCCGCCCAACCCCGCAGAAAGAAGGAGCGCATCAATATCCCCGTCGTCCAAGGACTGGAGTCTTGCGAGTATCTCCTCAGTTGGGAGGTATGATGCAAGATCTCCATGATGGGAGAGATCCAGCGGCTGGAAGAAAATCCTCTTGTCAGGAGGCACGACCTGGAGTGAATTCAATAACTCAGCGTCACTATCGACAGCCATCCCGTCAATGCAGTTGAATTGATTCCTGATATCGTGAGCGTGCAGCTGGTCTGCTATCCTGCAGCCTGCACCACCCAGTCCAACGATGAGTATGCGCATAGTCTGTTCTGGTCCCTCTATTGTATGGTGGTCTTGGAAGAGCCAGGGATAAGAATGCGGATTGTTGAGTATCCCAAGGATTGGGGGAAACGCACATTTTTTAGTGCTCTCCACTTCCTATCGGTCCTCTTTTCCCTGGACTCGCTTCATGTGAATTTTTCCCTGTTATGATAAAGCACTTCTGCTGCCTCCGGCCAATCAGGGATTCGCAGAGATGTCAGGGGAGAACCAAAGCGCGGTATATCGTATTCGCGTTTTATCACGACGCCACCCGGACAGAAAAGGGCATCGAAGGGTATTCCTCTTCTCTAGCCACGAAATCTCCGTGCGTTATGGATAAATTAGGGATATGCTTCACTTATCGGGGCTCAATTCAAGGCTCTTTTACGGTGATTCCGGGGTTAAACCCCACATTCTCAGGAAAAAAATGATAATGTATTTAAATCTACGTTCGATACTATTCCATGAGGTGAACGTACCTTGACAACTTATGGAATAGAATTTGTGCCTGGCAACGTGAATGTCAAGCAGGTGGTCAATTTCTGCAAACTCGCAGAGTCTAAAGACATTGACTACGCGTGGATTACCAACCACTACAATAACCGCCACTGTTACCCCACTCTTGCCGCCATCGCTCAGGCGACCACCAGCCTGAAGATGGGCCCGGGGATCATGAACGCTTTCACTGACACCCCGGCAGCCATGGCCTCGTTCGCATGCACATTGAACGAGATCTCTGACGGCCGTGCAGTGCTCGGTATCGGACCCGGAGACCTTTCAACTCTCCCGAAACTGGCGATCAACCCGGTCAAGCCGGTCGCCCGGCTCGGAGAGGCCGTAACACAGATCCGGAAGCTGTGTGCTGGTGAGGAGATTAAGCAGTCAGGACTGGAGTTCTTCGACTACAACGGTGCCAAGCTGACCGGTGTGACCCTCCCTGGCAAGAAGGGAATCCCGGTGTACATCGGCGCACAGGGCCCCAAGGTTCTGGAGCTTGCGGGGACCATCGGAGACGGTGCCCTGATCAATGCATCCAACCCGAAAGACTTCGGCGTGGCAATCCCCATCATCAAGGCTGCCTGTGACAAGGTAGGCAAGAAGAACTTTGATGTGGGTGCCTATACCGCCATGTCTATCGACATGAACGAGAAGAAAGCCCGGAACGCCGCTAAGATCGTGGCCGCATTCATCGCCGCTGGATCACCACCCGAACTCATCCAGCGCCACGGCCTGGACGCTGCAAAGGTGGCAACCATCAAGGGAGCCCTGGCGAAGTTCGACTTCAAGACTGCCGGAGAGAACGTGGATGACAAGACCATCGATGCCTTCACGATCGCGGGAACCCCTGACCAGGTGAAGCAGAAGTGCGAGGGCTTAACCAAGGCCGGTGTCACCCAGATCATCTTCGGATCCCCGCTTGGGCCGGACATGACCACTTCCATCCGCCTGCTCGGCAAGTATATCGTCTGAACGAGTACCGCTGAGCACCAGTCTTTACTTTTTTTTTATTTTCACAGAACAGGGATATCCAGAATCCCGCAACGAACGAAGGTCCATGTTCAGTACAGCAATAATCCGGTCCGGGAGTGGTGTGCTCGAGGTACGGGAAGAACACATCTCCGGTATCCGGTGCAAGATATCCCCGGAACGAATACATAGAAGACTCGACGCTGGCTATGCTTCTCTTCCCGGCCAGATGCCATGCCCATTCTGCCAGGACCAGGTGGAAAAGGTCACACCCGCTTTTCCTGACGGTACTCGGATCAGGGTAGGGGAGAGCCTCACATTCCCCAACCTCTTTCCATTTGCCGAATGGCATACCGTGACTGTGATCACCCGGGCTCACCAGGTCAGTGAGTTTTCGCCCCGGCAGTTGCAGGATGCATTCAGGGGACAATTGGCCTCACTTCTGCCGTGTAATGGCTATCCAAGTCTCAACTGGAATTATCTGCCCTCGGCGGGAGCATCAATTGTGCATCCACACCTGCAGGGAATGGTTGATCGCCGCCCGTCTGCCCTGGCTGAACGATATATGAGAGGGAGTTACACCTACCTGATGAGGCACGGGCGGTCATACTGGGATGATCTCGTTGAGAAAGAACGCCAGAGTTCGCGGTTCCTCTTCGGTGAGGAGATCATCTGGCTCGCCCAGGCAGTTCCTCTGGGGGAGCGCGAAGTTCGGGCAATTCTGCCATGTTCAGGTATCGATGATTTTGAGCAGTACCTTGATCAATTTGTGGAAGGACTCCTCTCGATCATTGGCATGTACAGGAGCCTTGGAACCCATGCCTACAACATGTCCATCTTTTTCGACCGGAAAGGGTCTTCGCGTGGCTTTTCAGCATTCTGTTCTATCATCTCCCGGATGAATCCGAATACCTCATCCTTAAGCGATACTGCATTCATGGAACGGCTTCACCAGGAACCGGTCATCCTGACTCTTCCCGAGGAACTTGCCTCATTTTACAAAAAAGGTCATGCCTAGATATCCAGGAACAGTCTTTTCCAGGATAATATTCCGCACAAAACGCCGCAGGAATGAGAGCCGGCAACCTGCCAACGAATTGAAAAAGAAAAAAAGATTTACTCGGGTTTGCTGACCAGCTTGGTCTTGGAGACGATGACGCCATCCTTCTTGTGTGGCTTGCGAACCACGCCGTCAACGCTCTTCTCAAGCTCACGGGCCTCGTCACAAAGGACAGCAGCAACCCTCATCATCTCATGGGCGCTGGACACGATGGGAATGTACTTCTCCCATTCCTTGGTCATGAAGCAGCCCTTCACGTTGACCATTGCCACCGCAGAAGCGATCTCAAACGCTGCACGAGCCTTTGCCATCGCGTAAGGGTTCGTGAACTCCCCGTCAACAGCCTTGTCAGACGTGATCACGAGTTTGGGCATCACTACTTCGGCACCCTTCTTGCCTGCCTTGATCTGGTCAGTCACACCGTCGAGGGCGTTCTGGAGTTTCCTGAATGCACCTGTGATTGCCAGGACTTTCACAAGGTTCCCGTTATAGTCGGCCATCTCGATGGGGTCCAGGAATTCCCTGCGGGCGCCGATCATGGCGTCTGCCTTCATGATGATGTAGCCGAACTTCCCGTCCTTGATCTCGGCCCACTCCTTCTTGGTCGTCACATCGTCGGTGATGAAGAGTGTGGGGATACCGGCTGCAGCGAGTTGCTCGCGTGCGCCTGTGGGTCCTGGCAGTACTCCATTCGGGGATACGACAATACAGTAATCTGGTTTCCATGCCTTCAGAACGGAGACAACACGGTCAACATCCGCCGGCTCGAGTTTTGTACCGCTCGTGGCCATGAATGTCTGCATGTCCTCACGGTCAGCCCTCTCGTCCAGGAGGAGCTCAGCCATGACTCCACTCGCGATATTACCTAATTTAGCAACTCCAACTTTTACAACCATGTAATACACCTCATTGTTGGTTTTAACAGGTTACTATCAGCCGGTACTCATATAAACGTTTTGAAATCTTTTTTTTGTAAAAAAGAGGCAGATTTTGCGTTTGATCTGGAATTGGAGAATAAGTTGTTTTCTACGCGAAGGAGTACCAGTCAGGGTCCGCCGGATGACACAATGTTAACGAAAAGTGTTTAAATCCGTGTGACCTATGGAGGTATATGAAAGACGGGCTGCTGACTGATCGGCAGAAAGAAGTACTCCGTTACCGAAAACAAGGCCTCACACAGCAGCAAATCGCAGACATTATCCACACTTCGAAAGCAAACGTCTGCACAATCGAAAAATCGGCCGTTGAAAACGTGAAAAGAGCCAGGGAGACGCTCGAGTTCCTTTACACTCTTGATGCAACCCACCTCTGCACCATCAAGGTGGAAACAGACCTCCTTGAAGTTGCGCCATTCATCTATCAGGAGGCCGAGAAGATGGGTATCAAGGTGAAGTACGATACCATATCCCTCATCAACAAGTTGCGTGACGCCGTCCCGGAGCGGTTCAAGGCCAGGTTCGTCAAAGAAAACGTCGAGGTCTATATCAACGAGGAAGGGGAACTCTATTTCGGATGATCCTTATCTCCCCTGCAAGGGAAGAAGGTTTATATTCATTTCTCTCTTATAATAAAGGAAGCCTATATGAGGATCCGTCAGTATCCATGATATCTCATATCATGGGTGCGGATCTTCATCGAGGGTCGGGGGTATGAACCTGAAGGGTTCATGCCTTTGCATGAGTGCGTGGTGAGCAATCACCACCAGCTGACGTGGTGGATCTGAACGTGGCGTACAGGTGGACGTAAACCCCAGGCGGGTTATGTGCCTATTCCCTGCCATCCCAATGGCAAGGTGAACGCCCACATCAGGATCTCTTTGCGAGACAGGTCACAGTGAAGGCAGCACGAAGTGTGGGAACACGCGGTGCTCCTTTAAGAACACTGCATCTGAAGAAGGATTCATTCCTCTTCATTCTGCGGGGGAGGGCCAGCATGATTCCGGGGAAACCCGGGAATTCTGCCATGCCCTCGCACGCAAAAAACCCGAGGAGCCTCACTCATCTCCGGTGTGTATCGGCCGATATAGGCGAATCCAACCGGTATACCGGTTTAACGTGGTCAAGTACCACAATTCCAGGAAATTAGTGCAGGATTGATAGAACCATGCCAAAGATTAACCAGCCACGAAAAGGATCCCTTGCGTTCAGTCCCCGCAAGAGGGCCAAGAGCCCGGTACCCCGGTACCAGTCATGGCCTCCTTACCAGGGGGACCCGGTATTGCAGGGGTTTGCCGGCTACAAAGTAGGCATGACCCACGTGATCATGGTCGATGATCACAAGAACAGCCCAACCGAGGGAAAAGACATCATGGTCCCGGTCACGGTTGTTGAGATCCCGGCCATGAAGGTTGCCGCCATCAGGGCATACGGCCGTGATTCATATGGGAAACACCCCCTCACAGAGGTCTGGGCGCCGGATCTTGACAAGGCCCTTGAAAAGCGCATCACGCTCCCCGGTGAGTATGACGGGTCAGTGCCAAAAGAGGCCATCAAGGAAGCGATTGCCAAGGGAACGGTTGCAGAACTGTTTGCGGTGATGCATACAAAGCCATACGAGGTGTCCGGCGTCCCCAAAAAGGTCCCTGAGATCATGGAAGTCAGGGTTGCAGGCGGGAGTGTCGAACAACAGTTTGAGTTTCTCATGGGTCTCCTCGGAAAAGAGGTTGATTTGAAGAATGTGATACGGGCGGGAGCATATGCCGATATCACCGCAATCACCACCGGGAAGGGCACTCAGGGCCCGGTCAAGCGCTGGGGGGTCAAGCTCCGGAAGCGCAAGCATTCGCGCGGCGGGAAGAAGCGCCACGTCGGTACGCTCGGTCCATGGAACCCCCACCATATCCGGTGGCAGGTTCCACAGATGGGTCAGATGGGATACCAGCAGAGGACAGAATTCAACAAGCGTATCCTCAAGATCGGCGAGGACGGCTCCGAGATCAACCCGGCGGGAGGGTTCCTGCATTATGGTATGCTGCAAAACCCCTACGTCCTGATCAAGGGATCCATCCCCGGTCCGGTAAAGCGCCTTGTGCGCATCCGCCCCGCAATCCGGCAGGGTGAGCATGTGATCAGGCAGCCGGCTGTTGAATTTATGAGCGTGGAGAGCAAGCAGGGGTGAGCAGGCAATGAAAGCACAGGTATTCTCTATTGACGGATCAGTGGCAGGCGACATTGAACTCCCGGAAGTATTCTCCGAGGAATTCAGGCCGGACCTGATCAAAAAGGCGGTCATCTCCCTGCAGAGCACCCGCCGCCAGCCACACGGAACATATCCCTACGCAGGTATTCTCTCCTCAGCAACCAGCTGGGGTTCAGGACGCGGTGTAGCCCAGGTGCCAAGGATCAAAGGCGGATCCCGGGTTGCGAAGATACCCCAGGCAAGGGGAGGACGCGAAGCTCATCCCCCTGTGGTCCAGAAGGTTCTGATCAAACAGATCAACAAGAAGGAGAAGCAGAAAGCATTCCGCTCCGCGCTGGCCGCAACAGTGTGCGAAGAGATCGTGAAATCGAGGGGACATGCGTTCTCCTGCCAGGTTCCTCTTGTCATGGAAGACCGGTTCGGAGAACTCCAGAAAACGAGTGAGATCATTTCAGCCCTGTCTGCAGTCGGTGTAATCCAGGACGTGGAACGATCAAAGGCAAGCAAGAAAGTCCGTGCCGGGCGCGGGAAGATGCGAGGCCGGCGGTACAAGCAGAGGAAGAGCCTCCTGATTGTGACTGCCAATGCACCACTCCGTGCAGCGGGGAATCTTGCTGGTGTTGATGTGGTGACGGTTGACCAGCTCAACTGCGAACTCCTGGCACCGGGCACACATGCCGGTCGGCTCACGGTGTGGACAGAAGGGGCGCTCATCAAACTGGGAGGGCAGTAATATGGTACTCAGTTATCCGTTCGTTACGGAAAAGGCCATGATGATGCTCGAGAACCAGAACAAGCTCCAGTTTATTGTTAACAGCAAGGCCACGAAGGGCCAGATCAAGAAGGAGATCGAGCGTTCCTTCGAGCAGGAAGTCACTCATGTGTCTACCATAATGACCATGAATGGACAGAAGAAGGCGGTAATAAGTTTCGCCAATGAAAAAGCGGCCGAAGAAATACTCAGCCGGCTTGGCATCATGTAGGTGGGGAAAATGGGACATCGTATAACCACACAGAACCGGGGGAAGGGGGGTCCGACCTACCGGGCTCCATCCCACCGGTACAAGGCAGAGCTGCGGCATGTGAACTCCGGTGAGAACACAGTTCGCGGGATCATCGAGGATATCGAACACGATCCTGCCAGGCACGCCCCGATTGCCCTGGTAAGGCTCGAGACCGGGACCAAGGCGTACATGCTCATTACGGAAGGCATGGGTGTCGGAGATTCCGTGGCATGGGGAGCCGAGGCAGAGATCCGGAACGGGAACACACTTCCCCTGGGGATCATCCCCACAGGGACGTTTATCTGCAATATTGAGGCCCAGCCGAATGACGGCGGCAAATTCGTCAGATCCGGCGGGGTTCAGGCTGTGGTAATCGACAAGAGCGAAGGTCGTGTTGGCGTAACTATGCCCAGCGGGAAGACAAAGTGGTTCAACCACCGCTGCCGGGCTACCGTAGGAATCGTTGCCGGTGGAGGCAGAGGCGAGAAACCCTTCGTCAAGGCCGGGAAGAAGTATCACAAAATGCGGAATTCCGCATCCAACTGGCCCAGGGTGAGAGGTGTCGCCATGAACGTTATCGACCATCCCTTCGGGGGCGGAGGTCACCAGCATCCCGGGAGACCCAAGACAATTGCACGTGGCACTTCACCTGGAAGAGCTGTTGGACACATGGCCGCGAGGAAAACAGGCCTGTCAAAGAAGTGAGGGGTAAACTATGGCAAAGAAGACACAAAAGAGACTCCCGAGAAGGCGTGAAGAATTCACCTACCGGGGCTTCCGGCTGGATGACCTGCGCGCCATGGGAAGGTCCGAACTGGTACCGCTTATGCCATCCCGTGCCCGCCGGAAAGTGATCCGCGGCCTCACCCGGGGCGAGGAGTACCTCCTCACCCAGTTCAGGAAGGGCGATGGTTCGATCCGGACACATCTCCGCGACATGATCATCATGCCCGAGATGGTGGGGAGATCCGTCGAGATCCACAACGGGAAAGAGTTCACAAAAGTCGAGCTGCAGCCCGAATCCATCTTCCATTACCTGGGCGAGTTTGCCCTGACAAGGAGGAAGGTCAGCCACGGAAGCGCCGGTATCGGTGCTACCCGGTCGAGCAAGTATGTGCCCCTGAAGTGATGGATATGGCAAGAACACTTTATTCCCAGAATATAACAGGCGACAATGTGGCAAGGGGGAAGGCGAACGAGCTTCCCATCTCCCCCAAGCATGCCATGGAGATTGCCAGTTTCATCAAGTCCAAGCGCACAAATGAGGCCATTTCCTACCTTGAACAGGTCATCGACCAGAAGAAGGCAATCCCGTTCCGGCGTTTCAACCGTAAAGTCGCACACAAGCGCGGCCTCCCGGGATGGGATGCCGGCCGCTATCCCAAGAAGGCCTCCCACGCATACATCAGGCTCATCCAGTCAGTCGTCAAGAATGCCGAATATATCGGCCTTGATACCGAAAACCTGGAGATTGTCCATGTTTCCGCGAACAGGGGCCGGGGTCTCCGTGGCATCTTCCCGAGGGCTATGGGCCGGGCAACTCCCAAGCGCAGGGAGACAGTGAATATCGAGATCGTGGTCAGGGAAGTGCAGTAATGGCAGTAGAAAGAAAATTCGTGATGGAAGGGATTCGCAGGGCCCGGGTTGAGAAGCACCTCAAGAAGGAGCTGAAACGTGCCGGGTACGGGGGCATGGACCTGCAGCGAACACCCCTTGGTACCCAGGTCACCATATTTGCCGAAAAGCCAGGTATCGTGATCGGAAAGGGCGGCAAGGTGGTCCGCCAGCTCACCCAGGATCTCGCGACCGACTTCGCGGTGGAGTCGCCCCAGATCGAGGTGCAGCAGGTGCAAAACCCCAGCTTTAATGCCCAAATCATGGCAGAGCGGCTTGCAAACGCCCTCGAGCGGGGTTGGTACTTCCGAAAAGCAGGTCAGAGTATCATCCGCAGGGTTATGGAGGCCGGCGCACTCGGATGCGAAGTGGTCATTGCCGGGAAACTGACCGGGGCCAGGGCACGCGTCCAGAAATTCTCCGACGGCTACATCAAGCACTGCGGTGAACCCTCGAACACGATCGTGGAAAAGGGTTACGCAGTCGCGGTAAAAAAACTGGGCGTCATCGGGGTGCAGGTGAAGATCATCCCCGCAGGTGCCAAGATACCTGACCACTTCGAAGTGACTGCAAAACGGGAGAAGCCCCGTATCACTTCAGAGATCACCGTGACCGCGGTAGGAGAAGAAGTCCTCGACGATATTGTAGAGGATGGACCCGATGAATTCGATGAAGAGGAGATCCTCGGGAGGAAATGATCATGGCGATATTCCGTGCCCAGGAAGTCCGGCAGCTCTCCGATGTGGAGCTGCAGGAGCAGACGGAGAAACTCAGAATAGAGCTGATCCAGCATTACGGTAAAGTCAGCGCAGGGGGTTCGACAGAGAACCCGGGCCGTATCAGGGAATTGCGCCGGACCATTGCCCGGATGAAGACCGAGGCAAGCAGCAGGAGGCGGAGCTGAGATGATCTCCCCACGGAGCGTTCTGCGGCACGAGCTTATCGGCCTGAACGTTACCGTGGTGGAGGCCAGCAACCCCGCGCTGTCCGGATTGTCGGGGCGGATTATCGATGAGACCAGGAACACACTGGTCATCCTTTGCAGCAATGGAAGAAAACGGGTCCAGAAACACAAGACCCGTTTCCGCATCACGCTGCCGGATGGTGTCCTGGTGGAGATAAACGGCTCCGTACTGGTCATGGCACCTGAAAGACGGATCAACGCATTGCATACAACCAGAGGTAAATAATGGCAAAAAACATCGGATTGAGCGTCAGGCAGCCTGAAACAGACTGTAATGACGCAAATTGTCCGTTTCACGGCACTTTACCGGTGCGCGGCCAGGTGATCACCGGTAAGGTCGTGAGCGACCGGATGATTGGAACAGTGGTAGTAGAGCGGGCATACCTGCACTACGTGGGCAAATACAACCGCTACGAGAAGCGGAACAGCAAGATCCATGCCCACAACCCCCCCTGCATTCACGCGAAGACCGGCGATACCGTGCGCATCGCTGAGTGCAGGCCGCTCTCTAAGACTACCACTTTTGTCGTGGTGGAGGTGCAGCCATCATGAAGGCAAAGCAGTCGACTATACCAAGAGCACTCTCGACCGGGACCCGGATGATCTGTGCAGACAATACCGGGGCCAGGGAGGTCCAGATTGTCTCCGTGTTCGGATATCACGGCGTGCGAAGACGACAGCCCAAGATGGGGCTCGGGGATATCGCCACCGTGAGCGTGAAGAAGGGAACTCCAGACATGCGCCGCAAGCTCGTAAGGGCAGTGGTAATCCGGCAGAAGAAGGAGATGAGGAGACCAAGCGGCCTCCGTGTCACCTTCGAGGACAATGCGGTTGTTGTCGTGGATGAAAAGAACGAGCCACGCGGCACAGAGATCAAGGGCCCGGTTGCCAGGGAAGTGGCCGAGCGGTTCCCCAAGATAGGCTCCATGGCTACCATCATAGTGTGAGGGAAAGGCTATGGTGCGAATCGAGAGTTCACAACCGAGAAAACAGAGGAAGGCTAGGTACACTGCGGCTGTCCACGCCCGTGGCCGTTTCCTGAATGCATCGCTTGCACCTGCGCTCCGCAAGCAGTACAACACCCGCAGCATACGCGTGGTGGTTGGTGACACCGTCAAGGTGCTCAGAGGCGAGTCAGCAGGCACGGAAGGGCCCGTGGATGAGGTGGACGTCAAGAAATCCCGTATCGTGGTCGAGGGTGTATCAATTCCCAAGTCTGACGGTACAGAAATGCCGAGGCCCATCTCACCTTCCAACGTGCAGATCACAAAACTGAACCTGAAGGATCCGCGGAGGGCGGCATCCCTGGGGGAGAGTGAATAATGTCAGACCATCTTAAGCGGCTCAATGCCCCCGAATCCTGGCACATCCCAAGGAAAACGGAGAAATTTATCACAAAGACCTCACCGGGCCCGCATAACGCCAATGCAGTTCCTGTTGCAGTATGGCTGCGGGAACACATGCACTATGCAACCACTATGAAAGAGGTCAAGCAGATCCTGATCCAGAAGGACATCATCATCAACGGGAAGCCGTGCCGGAATGCCCGGATGGGAATCGGGATTTTTGACATCATCTCCATCCCGAGAATCGGGAAACACTACCGCATACTCCGTGACAAGAAGGGCCGGCATAAAACCATCGAGATCGATGCCGAGTCAGCCAAGAGCAGGCTCGCCAAGGTCCGGAACAAGATCACGGTCCCTGGTGGAAAAGTGCAGCTCAACCTCAGGTTCGGCGCGAACGTGCTTGCCGACAACGTCTACAAACCAGGCGATTCCATCGTCCTCTCCCTTGAACCGGAGAACCGTTTTGCCATCCTGGATCATTTCCCCTTCGCGGTTGGAAACATGGCAATGGTGATAGGTGGAAAGCACTCAGGCAAGGTTGCCAGAATCGTGGGGATCGAGAAGGTCCCGGGCAGCGTGCCAAACAGGGTGATCCTTGAAGACCAGGAGAGCAGCACGCGCTTTGAGACCATCGACGACTATATCTACATGGTAGGCCGAGAAAAGCCCGCGCTCACCGAATGGGGGATTGAAGAATGAACCCAATGCGGAATCTCTTCGTTGAGAAGGTCGTAGTGCACATGGGGGTCGGCGAGGCAGGGGACAAGCTCACCAAGGCCGTTGATCTGATGAAGACGATCACCGGCGGAACACCGGTCCGGGGCGTTGCAAAGCAGACAAATACGACGTTTGGGATCAGGAAAGGAGCCCCAATCAGCTGCCGGGTCACACTCAGGGGAAAGCCTGCCGAGAAATTCCTCAGCACAGCGTTTGATATCCTGGAACGGAAGATCACGGGCAGCCAGATAGATCGCAGCGGAAACTTCTCGTTCGGGATTGAGGAGCATACCGATTTCCCGGGCATGAGCTACGATCCCCAGATCGGTATCTACGGCATGGATGTCAACGTGGTCCTCGCCCGCCGTGGCGTGCGTCTCACCCGGAGATCCATCGAGCAGCACAAGCTCCCGCAGAAGCAGCACATAAACCAGGAGGATGCTATTGCATACCTCAAGGAGACCCACAAGGTGGAGGTGCTCTGACATGGGTGGCGAAAAGACCAAGAAATACGGCCGTGGAGCAAATGAATGCAAGATGTGCGGCCGGAAACAAGCCCTCGTGCGGCGTTACAATATCATGTTCTGCCGCCAGTGTTTCCGTGAATGGGCACAGAAAATGGGCTTTAAGAAAATGAACTAGAGGGAGATTCGGCATATGGCAAGACTCAATACAATCGCAGATGGCATGTGCGCCCTCAAGAACGCGGCAGACGGAGGTAAGTCATCGGTGATCATAGAACCGGCCAGCAAGCTGCTGGGTGCGATGTTCCGCATCATGCAGGACGCGGGATACATCAACGGGTTCGAGTTCATCGAGGATGGCCGTGGAGGCCAGTTCATGGTGCACCTCTCGGGCAGGATGAACCGCTGCGGGGCAATCTCCCCTCGGTACTCGGTGCAGTACTCGGAGCTGGAATACTGGGAGACACAGTTCCTCCCGGGTAAGAACTTTGGTTTACTCATCCTTTCCACTTCAAAGGGGGTCATCACCCATGAACAGGCACGCCGTGAGGGAGTGGGTGGAGAACTGCTGGGGTACGTCTACTAGAGGGGTGCGAGAAACAATGGCAACAGAACGAAAAGTGCGCATCCCGAAGGATGTACAGGTAGAGATCGCCGGACCTGTCGTCAAGGTGAAAGGCAAGAAAGGCCAGCTGGAGAGGAGCTTCCGGTTCCCCCAGATCACCATGGGCGTTGACAAGGACGAAGTGATCATCTCGACAGAGGTTGACCGTAAAAGGACGGTCGCTATGATCGGGACCATACAGGCGCATGTCGCAAACATGTGCAAAGGTGTGTCCGACGGCTTCGAGTACCACATGAAGGTGGTGTACAGCCACTTTCCCATCCAGCTCAAGCTCGCGGGGAACAGGCTGGAAATCAACAATTTCCTCGGAGAAAAGAAACCGCGGTACGCCAGTATCAGCGATGGCGTCACCGCGAAGGTGAGCAACGACGAGATCGTCCTTACCGGAATAGATCGGGAGCTGCTCGGGATCACATCAGCGAACATCGAGCATGCCACCAGGATCAGGGATCGTGATCCCCGTGTCTTCCAGGACGGCATCTACAAGGTCCAGAGGAGCTGAGGATCATGGCTGACGATAAAATCAGACTTATCCGTGTAAGGGTCCAGAAGTCTGCACGTTTCAAGAGGGATGGTGCAGGGAAGAAGGAGCAGCTTGATGATTCATGGAGAAGACCCCGGGGGCTTCATCACAAGCAGCGGAGGCAGAAGAAAGCCAAAGGCCCCATGCCCACCCCAGGATATGGAAGTCCTCTTGATGTAAGGGGGATGCACCCCAGCGGATACCGCGACATACTGGTGCACAACGCCGATGAACTCGAAGGTCTCGACCCTTCGGCTGACGCAGTCCGCATCGCGGCCTCGGTCGGGTCAAAAAAGAGGGGGTTCATCCAGGAAAAAGCCCTTTCAGAAGGGCTGAAAGTGCTCAATCTCAGAGATCTCGCATCGAAGAAGAAGGCACCCGCACCTGAAGACGAGGCACCTGAAGAAGAGGAGGTTGAGGAGGATGACTGATCTCACCACTCAAAGGCGGATCTCAGCATCCATCCTCAAATGCGGTGTGAACAGGGTCCGGTTCGATCCCGAACGGGTCTCTGACATCCAGAACGCCATCTCAAGAGAAGACCTCCGCACCCTCATCGACGATGACGCCATCCAGGCGATCCAGGCAAAGGGCAACAGCAGGGGAAGGGCCAGGGAGAAGATGGCCAAGCGGTCGTACGGGCACTGCAAGGGCCCCGGGCGTCGCAGGGGAGCGGCAGGAGCCAGGAATCCCAGGAAACACCAGTGGATACAGAAGATCCGTGCGATCAGGAAGACCCTTGTTGAACTCCGGGATAACGGCGAGATCAATCCGCATCTCTACCGCACGCTCTACCGGCAGGCTGCCGGTGGGCAGTACAGGAGCGTTGCACATCTCAAGGCCCACCTGGCACTGATCACGGGGAGGATGAAGTAACATGGCGACAGGACCCCGTTATTTCATACCTTTCCGCAGGAGAAAGGAGGGCAAGACCAACTACCATGCCCGGACGAAACTGGTGATGTCCGATCGGCCCCGCATGGTGGTGCGCCGCTCGAACCGTCACATCACTATCCAGATGGTGACTGCAGAGATGGATGGCGACAGGACCCTCGTGACCGCACATTCGAGTGAGTTGTCACGGTATGGGTTCAAGGGATCGACCTCGAGCACCCCGGCAGCATTTCTCACGGGAGTGCTCTTCGCAGTCAAGGCACTGAACGCCGAGAACGATTCAGCCATCCTTGACATCGGCCTTCACCGGGCTACTCAGGGAGCACGCGTCTTCGCGGCCCTCAAAGGCGCTGTGGCTGCGGGGCTTGATGTTCCGCACGGGGAGGAGATTCTCCCCGACGACGAACGGGTGAAGGGTGCGCACATTGCAGCATATGCACCCGATCGTGCTGGCGGCCTTGTGCAGAACGTGGAACAGACTATGGACGCCATCATGAAGGAGCTGGAGTAACATGGCATATGAGAAAGAGGAATGGGTTCCCCTGACCGGTCTCGGCAAGATGGTTGCATCCGGCCAGTTCTCCAGCATCGACCAGGTGCTGGAAAGCGGCCGTCCCATCAAAGAACCCGGCATCGTGGATGCTTTCCTCCCCGACCTCGAGGACGAGGTTCTGGATATCACAATGGTGCAGCGGATGACTGACTCCGGCAGAAGGGTGAAGTTCCGCGCAGTCGTGGTGGTCGGGAACAGGAACGGGTACATTGGGTTCGGCCAGGGCAAGGATTCCCAGGTGGGAGATGCCATCAAGAAGGCAATCGTCCATGCCAAAACCAACCTGATCAAGGTGCAAAGGGGTTGTGGCAGCTGGGAGTGCGGGTGCGACACCACCCACTCAATACCAATGGCTGTTGAGGGGGATGCGGGGAGTGTCAGGGTCACCCTCAAACCGGCGCCCCAGGGCATCGGGCTCGTCACCGGGGAAATCAGCAAGAAAGTGCTGGAACTGGCAGGCATCAGGGATGCATGGACGTTTTCCCGCGGCCAGACCAGGACCACTATCAACTTTGCCAAGGCAACGTTCAATGCCCTGAAGGCTACGAACATGATCCGCACGGGAGGCAAGGAGTAATGTACGCCATCGTGCAGGTCCGCGGGATTGTGAATACGAGACGGGACATCAAGGATACCTTAAAGATGCTCCGCCTTCACCACATCAATCACTGCGTGCTGGTCCCCGACACGCCGGAATACCTTGGTATGATCCGGAAGGTCAAGGACTTCGTTGCCTACGGAGAAGTGGATATCGAGACCATCGAGACCGTTCTCAGGACTCGTGGCAGGGTGGAAGGAAACCGGCCGCTCACGGATGAATACGTGAAGGAGAATTCCAACTATCCGGGTATCGCAGAATTTGCACGGGCACTCGCATCCGGTGAAGCCCGGCTGCCCGATGTTCCCGGAGTCAAACCAGTGCTCAGGCTGCATCCCCCCCGGAAAGGGTACCGCACTATTAAGAGGACGTATCCCCAGGGAGGGGCACTCGGGTACTATGGCAAGGAGATCAACGAGCTCCTTATCAAGATGAGGTGAAGCGATGCCAGTGAACAAACGATCAAAATTCCGTGGCTCAAGGACGTGCGGCGGTGGAACCCACAAGAACCGCAGGGGAGCAGGGAACAGGGGAGGCAGGGGGAGGGCAGGTCACCGCGACCACCGTTTCTCCCATTTCCTGCTGTACGGTGAGGTGCACAACGGCAAACATGGTTTTGTCAATAAGACACCGGACTGCATGAAAGTCCTCTCTGTCGGAAGGCTCGATGAGATGATCGAGGAGCTCATTGCTTCCGGACTTGCGTCCCGCAAGGACGATGCGATCGTGATCTCTGCGGATCAGATCGGTATCGATAAGATACTTGGCAACGGAAAAGTCACTCAGAAGATGCATGTTACGGCACGTGCATTTTCAGGACAGGCAAAACAGAAGATAGAGGCGATGGGTGGCCAGGCCCTGGTTATCTGATCCCTTTTTGTGGTGAAAAAATGGGAGAACTTCTGGACCGAATGGAACCGCTGCTTGCAGCGATGCCAACCGTGAAAAGCCCTGAAGGTCACGTCCACTTCAAGAACAAGCTGGTCTGGACCGCGGGCATCCTTATACTGTATTTTGTGCTTGCCAATATTCCCCTGTTTGGCCTTTCTCCGAACTCCCAGGATATCTTTTCCTACTACCGTGCCCTCCTGGCAGGTGCCAGCGGGTCGCTTATTCAGCTCGGTATCGGCCCAATCGTGACTGCATCCATCGTTTTGCAACTCCTGAAAGGGGCGGATTTAATCCACATCGACACGAGCGATATCCGTGGCCAGGTTCAGTACATGGGGCTGCAGAAGCTCCTGATCTTTGTCATGATCATTATCGAAGCTGCCCCGAACCTGGTAGGCGGATTCCTGATGCCTGACCCGCTTATCGCAGATGCATTCTTTGGAGGAAACCTGTTCCTCGTCTCGTTCATCATCTTCCTGCAGGTATGCATCGGTGGTTTGTTAATCGTCTTCATGGACGAGGTGGTCACCAAGTGGGGTATAGGGTCCGGAGTCGGGCTCTTCATCATTGCCGGTATCTCACAGGCAATGGTCAATGGATTCATCAACTGGGCTCCGGTAAACGACCAGTACCCCGTGGGATTCTTCCCCCGTATCGGTGCGGTGATCATGGATGGAGCAAATTTCATCCAGTACATGGGAACTGACCTCGTAGCGCTCATCACCACCATCGCGATTTTCCTGATAATCGTATACGTGGAATCCACGAGGATCGAGATCCCGCTGGCCCATGCACAGGTTCGCGGGGCCCGCGCGAGATTCCCTGTCAAGCTGATCTATGCCAGCGTGCTTCCGATGATCCTTGTCAGGGTTCTGCAGGCGAACATCCAGATGATAGGGCTTTTCCTGAATAATGTCGGGATCACACTATTTGGCACATTCCAGAATACCACTCCTGTAAGTGGCTTGATGTACTATCTGGCTCCGATAAACGGACCTACTGATTGGATGTGGTGGATTTACGATCTCGGGCATGCACCCTGGGAAGTGCTTACGAGGATGGGAATCGATATCCTGGTGGTTGTGATAGGTGGCGCCATCTTCGCGTTGTTCTGGGTCAAAACGGCAGGAATGGACTCAAAGGATGTCGCCCGGCAGATCCAGAACTCCGGTATGTCAATCCCCGGATACCGGCGGAATCCCCAGGTACTTGAGAAGTACCTGGATCGCTATATCCCGAGGGTGACTGTCATCGGCGGAGTATTCATAGGGGTGCTCTCGGTCTTTGCCAACCTCTTTGGTATTATCGGTGCAGTGAGCGGGACCGGTCTGTTACTGGCAGTCTCCATCACGTACAGGCTTTACGAGGAGATTGCAAGCCAGCAGATCATGGAAATGTACCCCTTCATGAGGACATTTTTCGGAAAGGAGTGAGAATGACAGGGAGGAGAGTGATTATCACCGGTGTCCCGGGGGTTGGAAAGACCACCGTAGTGACCGGTGCATTGCAGCTCCTGGAAAAAGAGGGAGTCTCCTACAAATCCCTCAATTTCGGGACTTACATGTTTGAGACTGCCCAGAAGGAAGGACTTGCACATGGCAGGGACGAGATGCGAAGGCTTCCCGGGGATATTCAGAAGAAGCTTCAGCAGAGTGCCGCCCGTGCAATGGCACGCGAGAGCGGCAACATCCTCGTTGACACCCACGCATCAGTCAAGACGCCACAAGGATTCCTGGCTGGCCTTCCTGAATGGGTATTGAGGGAGCTGATGCCGGACACCATCATCCTTGTGGAGACTGATGAGGACCAGATCCTGATGCGCCGACTCTCGGATGAGACAAGGACCCGGGATAAAGAGGGATCCGGCGCGATAAGGGCTCACCAGCAGTTCAACAGGGCAATTGCTGCTTCATATTCCATGATGACAGGGTGCACGGTTGCGTGCATCACCAATGCGGACCTTCTGCTTGACCATGCAGTAGAAGAGATGGCTTCAGTGCTCAGGTGAACCTCGTGAAGAAGAAGTACCAGGGATTTATCGCCATGATCGTGGCCATGGCCATGATCTTCACGTACAGTATCGCTCCCATCCGTGAAGGCGTGGGAGCGGCGCTGGATGTGGTACTTGGACCCCTGGCCGGGATGATGCCTTTTTACGTACTTATCATCTTCCTCTCCGCAGTGACAGGGATTTACTCATCCATTATCCAGAAGTACACCATCGACTACGAGAAGATGACCGAATCCCAGGAGAAGATGAAAATCTTTCAGAGGGAGTTCCGCGAAGCCCAGCTTTCAGGAGACGAGAAGCGGATAAAGAAGCTGGATGCGAAGAGGAACAAAGTGATGAGCGAACAGCTCGAGCTCTCCCAGCAGCAGTTCACCCCGATGGCCTATATCCTCATCATCACGGTGCCGATCTTCTTCTGGCTCCTGTTCCGGATGGGAGTGACACCCGATGCGCTGATCACGCTTCCGTTCTTCGGGCCCCACACAATGACCGATGCAGTGCTCGGTCCTGTCCCTGCATGGATCCTCTGGTACATGATCTGCTCTCTCTCTATCAGCCAGGTGGTCAGGAAAGCCCTGAACATCGGAGGCATCTGATGCGGATCACGGTG
The DNA here is from genome assembly GCA_964401215.1 of uncultured Methanolinea sp. Taxonomy (GTDB): domain Archaea; phylum Halobacteriota; class Methanomicrobia; order Methanomicrobiales; family Methanospirillaceae; genus Methanolinea_A. Next base: position 27,450 of record CAYNXS010000006.1, read on the forward strand.
AGCGGGCTTCCCGGGAGCGGGACCACCTCGCTTGCCCGGCACCTGGCCGAAACCCACCAGTACACTCTCATCTCTGCCGGGGAAGTATTCAGGCAGATGGCAAAAGAGCGAAATCTCGATCTCGCAGAATATGCAAGGATAGCGGAGCAGAACCCCTCAATCGACCGGGAGATCGATGCCCGCCAGAGGGAAATTGCAGAAGGGCAGGATGATATCATTGCGGAAGGGAGGCTTTCCGGCTGGTGCGTGCGGAATGCCGATCTGAAGATATGGCTCCAGGCATCAATGGAATGCCGGATTGAACGTATCTTTTCGCGGGATACCCTGGAGGACATGGAGACCGCGCTCCTTCTGACCCAGGAGAGGGAAGTTTCCGAAGCCCGCCGCTACCAGGACTATTATTCTATCGAAATTGGCGATCTCTCACCCTATCACATGGTCCTCAACTCCGAGAAGTTCGGGGTGGAGGACCTCTCATCCCTCGTGGATACTGCGATCAGGTGCATAAAACAGACATAAATCCCCCGAATAGCGGCACCCGTTCCTGAAATGCTCCCCTCATCCTTTGAGCCCGGGGAAAATTCACGCCATATTCATTGCATCCCCACATTCTCTCCAGCCGCACACCGTGTGGAACACGGATATTATCGTAGAGTATATCGAAATAATCACAGTATGCGAACGTGCGTGATGACGTCGCCTTCAGGGAGGGTGTGGGATTGATGAGAGTCCGGGTGCTCACTGATAATGCAACTCTCATTGACCGCTATTACCTCGCAGAACCAGGGTTTTCCGCACTTATCGAAGTTGAGGGGGGTAAGGTGCTGTTTGATCTCGGGTATTCTGATGTATTTCTAAAAAATGCCCTGAAGATGGACCAGGCACTCCTCGATCTCACGCATGTCGTGCTCTCTCACGGCCACCTTGATCACACGTGGGGGCTGTTTCATCTTATTGCAGCCCTTACAGAAGCGCAGATTGAAAAGAGGAATTTTTCCAGGCCCGAACTCGTTGCCCATCCTGATGTTTTCCTCACCAAGAGATCGGGGGGAACGCTTCCTGAATCGGGATCGCTGATATCAGAGGAGAAATGCAGCGATCATTTCAGGCTGGTTCTCTCCAAGAAACCCCTGTGGCTCCTGGAAGACCTTGTGTTCCTTGGCGAGATTCCCAGGACATATACTTTTGAATCCCCTGAACCGGGGCGAAAAATACGCCGGGACGGGGTTCTTGAGCCTGACGGTATGGCGGATGACAGTGCACTGGTATGGAGAGGAAAAGATGGCCTGGTGGTAATAACGGGGTGTTCTCATTCGGGTATCTGCAATATCGTTGCATACGCCCGGGAGGTGTGCGGGGAAGAGCGAATCCAGGATATAATAGGGGGATTTCATCTCCTTCGTGCCTCCGATGATCGCATGCATGCTCTTGTCACAACCCTCTCCTCACTGGGAGTCACCCGCATGCATCCCTGCCATTGCACCGATTTTCAGGCCAGGAGGA
>CAYNXS010000006.1:29052-36071 GCA_964401215.1 uncultured Methanolinea sp.
CTGGGAGTCACCCGCATGCATCCCTGCCATTGCACCGATTTTCAGGCCAGGAGGAGGCTTTCGGAGTCATTTCTGGTCGAGGATGCGGGTTCCGGCCTGGTGTGTGAGTATACCTGACCTGAATAGAATGAAATCCCCCCACATGAGTTCAATTTTTTTTAAAAGAAAACCCGGCGCAGATGGGCAAGTCCACCGGAGTACGGGTTGGGAAGCAATTTTGACAGGTGAACACGAATATTCTTCACGGTTTTTTCAATGAGTGGTTGAGAATGGAGGGTGATGGAGATATTGACCTGTTTGTCGTCAAAGACTGGGATAGCCGCGCCCTCGTTGACCTTTACCGGGCAGGAGGATGGTGGAAGGAATGGTGGGACCCCTCCCATATCCGGGTCCTGATACGATCCACGTTCCTCTTTGTCGTCGCAGTTCACAGGAAATCGGGTCGTACGGTGGGGATGGGACGGGCTATTTCAGACGGAGTCTCAGATGCCTATATCCAGGATCTGGTCGTACTTCCTGAGTATAGGGGGAGGGGTGTTGGGAAGGCAATTTTGAAGAGGCTTGTGGAAGTATGCATATCCCGTGGGGTAGCCTGGATAGCGCTTGTCGCGGAGCCTGGGACGCAAGAATTCTATGAAGAAGCAGGGTTTTCTCCCATGGAAAGCCACGTACCTATGCTGTATCGGGAAGGGAAGGACGCATGCTGACCCTTTCTGAATTCAGTCCTGTCACCCTCTCGGATCAGCATCTCTTTTCCGACCATTATTCCCGCTACCCCCAGGTGCACAGCGACAATCTTTTTACCAATATGGTCTGCTGGAATCACTATGCCAATTATTCATATCTGATGGCCGGGGATTCTCTCGTTCTCTCGAGCACAATCCTCGGGAAGACCACGTTTCGTCCCCCTATCGGGCCCCGCAATCCCGATCTCCTCGACGAGGTGTTCAGCCTTGCCGTGAGGGATGGAGACGAAGCACCGCTTGTTCTTATAGACGCCCCCACAAAGGCCTGGATCCATGACCTTTATCCGGATCTCCCGTTCCAGGAAGATCGCGATTATTTTGAGTATATCTACAGGGCAGAGGATCTGGCCCGCCTTTCGGGGGGGAATTATCTCTCGATACGGCGGCAGCTCAACAGGTTCCGGAAGAACTGCCATCCGGAGGTGGAGGAGATGTCGCCGGAAAAACTCGATGATGTGAAGGTATTCCTCCAGAAATGGTGCGAATGGAAACAATGCAAAGATCACCCTTTCCTTTCCTTCGAAAAGGATGCGGTGCTCTATGCACTCGCGCATTTTGGAGAACTTCCTCTTGAAGGGCTGCTGCTCAGGGTTAAGGGGGAGGTTGGGGCAATGGCGATCTTTGAAGCGCTGAATAATGATACAGCCGTGATCCACTTCGAGAAAGGCCTGCCCGACTGCGAGGGTATCTACAAGGCGATCAATGCTGAGACTGCCGCATTCCTCGAGGATCGGTATCCTTTTATCAACAGGGAGAGCGACATGGGGGAACCAGGATTGCGAGAGGCCAAGATGAGATACCATCCTGATCACATGGTGGAAGTTTCATATGTACTTCGCGAAGACCTTGCGAGGGTTATATGAGCCTCCACACGATCAGGACACTCCCCTGGGCGCGGGCAAATAAGACCGCGTTCTTGCTCAATCAGGATATACGATAAGAAAACAGTCTGAATTCTCTCTTAAAAATATACGCATACATAGGGCTTGCTTTACTCTGCAGACGATTGGTGCGCGTTGAGAATCGGGGTTATTCTGTGCCTTTTTTCAATAAAGACCGTTTTTGTCATATTTCATCGAAAAAGGCTCAATATTTTCGTATGTTATCTAAAAAGGAGAGCGCAAAGTGATTGGAATAAGGCAAAGCTTTAAAATAGGGAGATTTAACTTCTTAGATAGTAGTTCCATGGGAACTATGGTGGGAGAATTACAATGCTTTCAATGAAGCGTGAACTGAGCGTCCGGAATATGAAGGACGACGAAATCATGAAGAAGTATGTTGAAGACAAGGCGTGGGGTTTGTGTACTATGGTGGATTTAAAGCACTGCAACCCGGAGACCATCAGAGACCCGGAGAAGATCCACGAATTCATCGTAAAACTCTGCGATCTCATCGATATGAAGAGATTCGGAGACCCCACTATAGTACACTTCGGACCCTGTGCCAAGGTAGCAGGATACTCTATGACCCAGCTTATCGAGACCTCGCTCATATCAGGTCACTTTGCCAATGAGACCGATGCGGCATACCTCGATATCTTCAGCTGCAAGGAATATGCACCAGAAAAGACGGCCAAGTTCTGCAAGGAGTTCTTCGGTGCAAAATCGATGAATTTCTCCGTTGCATTCAGGTACTAGAGACCAGAGAGAATATCGCTGATCAGTAAGCCCCCTTGGCACAAGGGGGACGCGACCAATACTTTTTTCGTATCTGCTACAGGATACCGCCACTTCCTATTCAGGTTCATACCTGCTCCTCCCGGAAATTGAGAATTGCCGGTATCGGAGTTGCCTGCATTTTACTTCCTGATTCCTTTCCAAGAGTGCACACGTACGTGTCAGGGTATTCCCTGACCGCGCGACATTATTCCTGGAAAAAGGGCATTTAGTTATAAGAGCCCGAAAATCCCATCGGAAATGATCTTTACCGCAATCGCGGCAACAAGCATACCCAGTACCCTGGCCATGATATCGGTCACTGTATTGCCGAGGATGCCCTGGATGGTTGATGAAAACCTGAGAATAATCCAGGTCGCGACAAGTGAGAGGGTTATCGCAATTGCAGGTACCAGGATGCCATACTGCTCCGAAAGGAGGATAACCGTAGTGATGGCACCCGGTCCGCAAAGGAGCGGGGTTCCGATTACCACCCCTGCTACCGTTTGTGAAGGTCCCTTTGATCTCCCGATATCAAGGCCCAGCGCCATCTGCATACCAAGGATGAAGAGGAGGGTCCCGCCTGCTATCTGGAAACTTGGCATTGTGATACCCAGGATGTCAAAGATGAAGAAGTTGAAAAAGAGAAAGAGGTAGAGGAGAAATCCTGCCACCGCTACTGCTATGAGGGCCTGCTTGTTGATCTCGGACGCCGGCTGCCCCTTTGTCATTGAGGCAAAGATGGGAACGCTGAGCAGGGGGTCGAGTATCACGAACAGTGCAGAGAATGTATAGAGTACTGATCCCAGCAAATCCGGCATGTCAGGTGCTGAAGATTAGGTATTCCCTTTCCGCATCATAAAGGAGTGGATATGATATCCGGAGAATGGTGCCGGTTATGGGAATTAACCCGGGATCGAACACAAATGCTCTTCTGGTATGTTCCTGATCGATAGGGGGGTTGATGCCAGATTCTGGGGGTGTCCGGCAAAATGAAAAAACCAGGCCACATATCCAGATAGAGCACTCAAATATGGACCTCTGACCTTAAAAATATTCATATCTTCCTAAAGATTGAGAAACAGAAAATTGGGATTGTATCAAGATTTTTTCCTTCTTTCCACACGGGTATGATGCACTACATTTTCAACGTGGATCACTATTTCGCTTGAGTTTCTGTGGTAATTTCGCAGGGATTTGAAAAAAAAGTGAAGGAATACCTGATGATCAGCGCCGGTCCAGCAGTCTTTTTGGCCGACTCTTGACCTTTGATAATTCAAGGCCACCACGTGGTGTGAAGGTGAACTGGATCCTGAAATCCTGGGGAAAGGCCTGTGCAAGACCAGGCTTGAAACGGAGGAACGAGGTAAGAAAATGCTCCCCGATATCCTCACGCGGAATACCCCCGGGATCGAATGTTTCCATACTGATCATGAGGGTAACACCGCCATCATCATCCCTGTCAACAAAAGCCTCGTATTCCCCCGTCAGGTACTCCATGTTTTCTCGCTGGAATACCCCACGTTCGATATCTACCCTGTTGACCGGAGTCCCCAGGATCCAGACCGTTTCCGCCTCCCGCTGGGGGGTGTAGATCTTCATGTGCGTCCTTCCGCATGCACAGGTATCCCGGCTGAGGACTACTGTAGTATCCTCGGTATCGTAATTGATGAGAAGGGTGCCACACCGCCCTCCCACTGGGAGAAGCGTGGTCAGAACAGCCCTTCCGCACTCGCCGTCAGGAACGAAACCACCCATCGAGGGATCATACACGTCAAGGTGCACAAGGTCCTCGGGCACGTGGAGCCCGGAACCTTCGTTGCACTCCCCACACATGGTTCCTTCCGTGCTCCCATAAATATTGAAGACCTTTCTATCCCAGACCTCTGCGAGGTATCGTCTGGATTCGTCGGCAAAACTCTCCCCGCCGACGATAAGCCTCTCGAGGGAGGTATCCTGGGGATCCTGACCTTCTTCCTTCAGCTGCCTTGCAAGCCTCAACAGCTTGAATACGCTTCCCACAATCCCCGTGGGCCGGTAGCTGTCAAGGATACGGCGGGGAAAGGTGCATTTTCCCGTCGGAATTATGGTCATTCCGATGTGGCTTGCGGCAAGAGTCATCGTGTTCGCTCCCACATTCATGCCGTAGGAGGCACAGATCACCATCCGGTCACCCTTCCCAAACCCCTGGGATACAAAGATCCGGGCATACTTGGCCGCATAGCGCTCCCAGTCTTCCCATGTAAGGAAGAAACTTTTGGGTGTACCCGATGTCCCGCTTGTCTCGTGGACGGTGAAGATATCTTCCCAGGAGACGCTCCTGAAAAGGAAGTCGTCTTTCTGGGGAGGCTGGTTCTCGCGAATGGACCGGCCCGATATAATGGGGAGTTTTCTCAGGTCGTCGTGACACTGTACATCCCTGGGATGGATTCCATGCTCGCGGAACCATTGCCGGTAAAAAGGGGAATGCGTGCTTGCGTATTCCACGGTGTACCTGATCCGCTCGTCCACTATGGCATCAAGTTCGTCCCGAGGGAGGGTCTCACATCTGGGGTCGAAGAATTGTCCGGTTGCCATCAGTTGATGTATCTTGACCGTGAAGAGGATATACCCTCCTTTCAAGGCTGTTTTGGAAGAATATGTCTTTCGGCCTTGGTATGCAATCAGGGGGGCTTAAGAACGTTCGCACTACAGCCCCGGAATCCTCCCTAAAATTCCTGGAAAAATAGTTATAAGACCTTCCTTGATACCAGATCACATGATGGAGAAGATCTATCACCATGACATCAGAACAGCGGTATAAATGCAGGGTATGCGGGTATATCTACTCGCCGCTCAGAGGGGAGCCCCACAACGGCATTCCCGCAGGGACCGCGTTTGAAGATCTCCCTGACACGTACATTTGTCCCATCTGCGGGATGGAGGGGAAGGGGAAGGTTGGAAAATGGGGATTCGAGGAGTGGACGCCTACGCGCTGGATCTGCTCGGTATGCGGTTATGTCTATGATGAGAAACGTGGAGAACCGCACCGGGGGATAAAGCCTGGAACCCCATTTGAGAAACTTCCCGATACGTACACCTGCCCGGTATGTGCACTGGATGTGAAGATAACCAAGGAGTTTGGAAAGGTGCGCAGAAGTGGATTTGATCCTTTGAATATCTGACACTTTTTGTTTTTTTTAACCCAATTCAAGGTTATCTGCCTCCTTCACATTCAGCTGTGTTTCTGCGGATTGAACACTTGGTCCGTATCTCCCTTGTTCTGTCATACCTGCGTTTCCGCTTTATTTCCTTGTGTCCCCTCAGCCGCACATACAAACGGCAACCAGCCACTACATGAATCATTCACCTGGTTGCCACCATCATAGCAGGCTACACAATAGTCCTGTCAAATCCGCCATCCATGAAAGGAGCGGATGCGCACAATTGTATATCGCATTATAGAGTGTATAGTACGAAATATGGCGATTCCAGGCAGTATTTCAGACAGCCCCAGAAAAACCGGCAATCAACAGGCAAATGTACATATTAATACATCTCTACAGCAACAATGGTACCTGGACTACTGAACCCTGGGGCCCCTTGACCATGTTCGAGCGAATCCTCATCCCTACAGACTTCTCCTGGTATGCACAGAAGACACTGTATTGTGCACCAGAAGTCCCGGGTGTTGTTGAGGCCATCCTTCTTCACATTACTGAGGAGACCGCTGAGCCCACGTCATGGAGAACCCTGGCAGAGGTAAAAACCGCACAAAGTACCCCTGCCAACGCCCTCGCCTATGCAGGAGAGATACTGGAAAAGGCAGGTCTCTCCGTGACATACGAAATTGCTCCCCCTGAAGAGACCGGTGTGCATGCTGCAATCCTGGCATCGGCAGCACGGCATCAGGCTGACCTTATCCTGATAGGGGGGAAGGGACGAGGATTTTTACAGGATGTGCTCCTTGGGAGTGTCTCCCGGAAGGTCCTTGAGGAAGCAAAGGGGCATGTGCTTGTGACCCATTTCGATGAGAGGACCGGTCCGGAACACACACCAGAAGGTCCCCGGACTGACCGTGAAATACCCCTGTTCTCCCGAATCCTGGTTCCTGTTGATTTTTCCCGGCCCACTGCAGAAACCATTGAATTCGTGAATCAGCTGGACGGATTCGACGAACTGATCCTCCTCCATGTCATCACCAGCGTCGAGGACCGTAAAGACTTAAAGAACAAACTCGAGCATTCCATGACAACCCTCTCCTCGCTGCAGCGGGATCTCGATACAGGTGTCGAAACAATAACACCGCGAATACGTTTTGGAGATGCCGGGGATGAGATATGTACCATTGCCGGAGAGGAGAAGGCAAGCCTCATTATTATCTCCCGGTATGGTGCGTCCGATCACTCAAAAGATTCACGAATAGGAAGCGTCGCGGTTAAAGTCGTAAAAAATGCCCGGATCCCGGTGCTGGTCCGGTAATTGGCAGAGACCGCGAGCTTGTGCCCCCATGACTCCACCGTTCATCAACACAAGTTCTTACGGTTCCACCTGTGGGGTAACCCCCGCAGACCGCGGGCTTGTGCCCGCGGTCTGCTCCTTCACCATCTCAATAAGGAGTGAAAACATCGCAGCCTCC
>CAYNXS010000007.1:0-16863 GCA_964401215.1 uncultured Methanolinea sp.
TACGGGACCATGGCGATCACATTTGAGATCCTTGAGGAGGATATTGCAGGGCGGCTCGGCAGGCTCAAAGCAGGAGGCAGGAGTATACGAACCCCGGCACTTCTCCCGGTGATCAATCCCCACCTGCAACCCGTGACTGCCAGGGAGATGAGCGCGATGGGAGCGGAAGGGTTGATCACGAATGCGTACATCTTCTCGCGGAGCATGGAGTTCCGGGAGCAGGCTCTCACACTCGGGCTCCACCGTGTGCTCGGGTTCGATGGCCTGATTATGACTGACTCGGGTTCGTTCCAGCTCTCGGTGTACGGAGATGTGGAGATCACCAACATGGAAACGCTCGAGTTCCAGAATGCCATCGGGAGCGATATCCATGTCCCCCTCGACATCCCGACGCATCCCGACGCTGACCGGGATCAGGCAGAGCGGGAGCTTGAAGTGACCATGGCAAGGCTTAAGGAAGCGAAAGAGATCCTCGGCCCGACTGCTCCGCTTGCCGGACCGGTCCAGGGGGGAATGTTCCCGGATCTGCGGGAACGCGCAGGCAGGGAGGCAGGGGAACTCGGGTTCTCATTCTGCCCCATCGGCGCAGTGGTTCCCCTGATGGAGTCCTACCGGTATGAAGACCTTGTCAGTGTCGTGATGGCTGCGAAGAAGGGGATTTTCGCCTCTTCCTGCGTCCACCTCTTTGGTGCCGGCCACCCGGCGATGTTCGCGCTCGCGGTTGCGATGGGCTGCGATATCTTCGACTCGGCTGCATATGCCCTGTATGCGAGGGAGGGACGCTACCTCATGCCATCGGGGAGCGCGAAGATCCAGGAGCTCCACGACCTCCCCTGCCCCTGCCAGGTCTGCCGCTCCCACACCGCAGAGGAACTGATACACTCGCCGGAGCGTGAAAGGCTCCTCGCACTCCATAACCTCCAGGTGAGCCTCGCGGAGATCTCGAGGATCCGCCAGGCGATCCAGGATGGCGTTCTCTGGGAGCTCGTGGACGAGCGTTGCAGGGGCCACCCCCAACTCCTGAAAGGATACAGGGCACTCCTGAACTATGGCGAAACCCTGGAGACCTCCGACAGGGTGAGCAAACGCCGCTTCTTCTACAGAGGTGCCGAGAGCTGCGCAAGAACGGAGGTGATGCGCTTCCAAAGAATGCTCGGCCGCCTGGTGTTGCCACCACGCGTTCTTGTCTCCATGGATGGGAAGGAGTTTCCGGGATATGACATTGTCCTCCCGTTCAAACCGCCATTCGGGCCTTTCATGGACGAACTGCGGGAGACATTTCCCATAGGCCAGAGCGAGATCCCTGACTGGGACGAAGAGATGGTTGCCTGCGGGTGCAGGGGAATACAGAGGCTGGCCGAGACGCACAGGGAGTGTTCCATCGCCATCTCATGCCAGGGAAGGTGGAGAGAGGTCGTTGCACGGGTCGTTCCCGGGATAAAGGTGATCCCGTGAAAGGCTTTGAGGTGAAAAAAAGGGACGGGCTTGCAAGAATATCTATCCTTTTCCATGAACTGGGGGATATCCGGCTCCCGTGTGTAATGGATATGGATCCCCTGTTTCCAGGCCTTGCGAACCTTTCTATCTCAAATGTCCCGCTTGGGGCTCCCGCACCCTTCGCGTCTGCATACCTCGCCAAGGGAAATGACCAGCCTGTGGTGGTGCATCCAACGGTCACTCCCACAGCATCATCGGGTGACTGTGTCATGGTCTCCGGCTGGAATACCGCGATCTCAAATCCACGGTCTTACACCGGCTGGCTTGTTCACCTCAAGTCGATCATCCCTGCCGACACGGCATGGTATGCACCCGGAGCCGCACTCCCCTCGAATGCGCACATTCTCTGCTACTCTGGATTTGATCTCTTCGATTTCATCGCGGTTGACCTGAAAACCTCGCAGCATCTCTTCTGCCTTCCTGAAGGAGAATTCCCAGAAGAGATGATGGAGACAGGAGCCTGTGGATGCCAGGGGTGTAGAGATGGAGATCTCAGGATGCATAACCGCCTTGCCCTTTCACGCGAACTCTCGCTGATCTCGCATTTTATCGATGACCAGCAGATCAGGGAGTTTGTTGAATCCAGATCACGCATGCAGGCCGCCCATACCGCCATTCTCCGCCATCTCGACCGGCACCCCTCATTTCTCGAACAGCGCCTGCCCGTCGCACGACCCTGCCGGCTGGGGGCCATGACGGGAGATGCATTCATGCGCCCTGAAATCGTCAGGTACGCAGAACGGGTTGTCCACCGCTATATCCCCCCCTCTGCCGGGGTCGCCGTCCTTCTCCCCTGCTCCGCCAGGAAACCGTATTCGCTCTCGCAGAGCCACAGGAAGTTTCTGGATGCAGTAGGCGGACGGGCACTTGAGCTTATCGTGACGTCCCCCCTCGGGCTGGTTCCAAGGGAACTTGAGCGGATTTACCCTGCAGCGCATTACGATATCCCTGTCACCGGCCACTGGGACAGGGAGGAATTGTCGTTCACCGCAGGAATCATTGCGGGATTTTTGAAAAAACATTCATTCCGGAGGGTGATTGCGCACGTAGATGGTGGAGCGCTCGAGGCTGCACGGATGGCTGCGAGTCTTGCAGGGGTTGCGATGGAGGAGAGTTGCACCTCCCGCCCTGCGGCTGCAGATTCGTTGCGAACCCTGAGCGATCTTCTCGATGGTGAGAAGACAGTCAGGCATGATCCTGTCAGGGGGACCCTCTCCTGGCAGTTTGGGATAGAGGTTGATACCACCGGCATGTCGTTCCGGTGGAAACCGCCGAACCTGATGGTCCGTCGCGAGAAGGAGTATCTCTTCTCTCTCGATCCCGGCACCGGGCTCCTCCGTCCGACGTTCGAGGGATGGAAGTCTCTCCCAGGAGTATACCGGGTACGGATCGATACTTTTGTCCCGCAGGGGGATATCCTTGCACCAGGTATCATATCCGCCGATCCCGCTATCCGCGAAGGCGATGAAGTCCTTGTTGAAGGTCCTCTCGCCATGGCGACAGGCAGGGCTGCCATGGGGGCTGCAGAGATGCAGTCTTCGAAGCGCGGTGTTGCGGTAAGGGTTCGAAAAGTATTGAAGCACTGAAACCCAACCTGTATTCCACAAATGGAGGAACACACGTTGTACAGGGAGAACTTGCCATGCCATGCGTAATTGCGGTTCCCAGGGAGATGGCTGAAGGCGAGAGGCGTGTCGCGATCGTCCCTGAGGTTGCCCAGAAACTCACCAGGGCTGGCCTCGAGGTCTGGATCGAGCACGATGCCGGGAAGGGTGCGTACTATCCTGATGACATGTACGAGGCTGCCGGTGCGAAGACCATGTCAAGCCGGACCGATCTTTTGAGGGGAGCCCGGATCGTCCTGTGCGTACAGCCTCTTGCTGTCGCCGATATCGATCAGCTTACTGAAGGCACCATTGTGATCGGCTTCATGAACCCCGGCCGCAACAGGGAAGCTATCATCCGCATGCGTGACCGGAAGATTACTGCGTTCGCCCTCGAACTGGTTCCCCGTATTACCCGTGCCCAGAGCATGGATGCGCTCAGTTCGCAGGCCACGGCAGGCGGGTATACCGCGACTGTCATGGGCGCGGCACACTGCCCCAAGTTCCTCCCCATGCTGACCACCGCTGCAGGGACCATCCGGCCTGCGACAGTCCTCATACTCGGCGCGGGCGTTGCTGGCCTGATGGCGATTGCGACCGCGAAACGCCTCGGGGCGGTCGTGGAAGCGTACGATGTGCGGCGTGCTGCAGGCGAACAGGTCCGGAGCCTGGGTGCAAAGTTCCTTGAGCTTGAGATCAATGCTGAAGGTCAGGGTGGATATGCACGGGAGCTCACGCCTGAAGAGAAGCTAAAAGAGCAGGAGATGGTATCCGCCGCCGTGGCACGTGCCGATATCGTCATCACGACAGCAAGCATTCCTGGTCGGAAGGCCCCGCTCCTCATCACGCGGGAGACTGTCGGGAGGATGCGGCCGGGTGCGGTCATCGTCGACCTTGCCGCAGAATCGGGGGGAAACTGCGAGCTGACGCAGCCGGGAAAGACCGTGCAGGAGCATAACGTCACGATCCTGGGGCCGCTGAACCTGCCGGCGCAGATCGCCTTCCACTCGAGCCAGATGTTCTCCAAGAACCTCCATTCATTCCTGGGCCTCCTTCTCGATAAGGAGGGCATGATCGTTCGCGAATATTCTGACGAGATACTGGCAGCAAGTCTCCTCCTCCACGCGGGTGAGGTGCGCCATGGGCCGACAAGGGATCTTCTGGGCGGGGTTGTATCATGAACGACATCTCGTTGTTCTGGACCGCGCTCTACATCGTGGTCCTTGCAGCGTTCACGGGCTACGTCGTCATAAGCAGAGTCCCTGTCATCCTCCACACTCCTTTAATGAGCGGATCGAACTTCATCCATGGGATCGTGCTCATCGGTGCAATGGTCGCGCTCGGCCTCGCAAGCACGATAGAGCAGCAGATCATCGGGTTTATCGCAGTCGTCCTGGGTGCTGCGAACGTAACCGGAGGATACGTCATCACCGAGCGGATCCTCCAGATGTTCGATCCCGGCAGGAAGAGACCCGGAAAGGAGGCCTAGGATGCTCGACCTCTCCCTTGTGATCGATCCCGTGTATATCGCGACGATCATCATCTTCATCATCGGCCTGCAGAGGATGAGCCACCCGCTCACCGCCCGGAGCGGGATTGTCTGGGCCGGTGCTGCAATGCTCATCGCAACGCTCGTCACATTCTTAACCCCGGCCCTCTCCAATTTCGCCCTAATCGCACTCGGAATTGTTGTCGGGGGAGGTTTTGGGTATATCGCCGCAAAACGGGTCGCCATGACCGACATGCCCCAGATGGTTGCGATCTATAACGGGATGGGTGGCGGTGCTGCAGCGGGAGTCGCGGCTGTCCACCTTCTGGGTCCCACTCATTTCGCAACAGCCAGCCTTGCGGTGGTGGGCGGCCTTATCGGTGCCGTGTCCTTTTCGGGAAGCCTCATCGCCTTCCTGAAGCTCCAGGGATGGATGCGCCCGCGGCCTCTCACGTTCCCCGGCCAGCAGATCGTCAACATGGCAGTGCTTGCACTCGCCGTCATCTCCGGCATACTCGTCCTCTTCCAGCCATCATGGAGTCCGTTCACGTATACGACGTCTCTTGGGCTTTTCTTCCTCCTCTCACTTGCCTTCGGGATCCTGATGGCACTCCCGATAGGCGGCGCCGATATGCCTGTCGTGATCTCGATGTTCAATGCATTTACCGGACTTGCGGTCGGGCTTGACGGGTTCTCATTCGCAACGCCCAACTATGCAATGGTCATTGCAGGCATTATCGTCGGTGCGGCAGGATCGCTCCTCACGGTCATGATGGCACGGGCAATGAACCGTTCTGTCAGGAACATCCTCTTCGGGGCATTTGGGGCAACCGAAGAGACAGGGATCGAGATCCAGGGAAGCATGAAGTCGATCGAGGCCGATGACGTTGCCGTGATGCTGACGTATGCAGAGAAGGTCATCATTGTGCCCGGTTACGGGATGGCAGTCGCCCAGGCCCAGCAGAAGGTCAAGGAGCTGATGGATCAGCTCGAGAATAAGGGAGTCGTCGTCAAGTTTGGGATCCATCCTGTTGCCGGCCGGATGCCGGGGCATATGAACGTGCTTCTGGCTGAGGCAGGCATCCCCTACGATCACCTCTTCGACCGGGACGAGATTAACCCCGAATTCCAGGGAACGGACGTGGTTCTCGTCATCGGTGCAAATGATGTCGTCAACCCGGCAGCTCATCGTGAGGGAAGTCCGCTCTACGGGATGCCGATTCTTGATGTTGAGCAGGCAAAGAACGTCATTGTATTAAAGCGGGGTCAGGGGAAGGGATTTGCCGGGATCGAGAACGATCTCTTCTACCGGGATAATACCCGGATGCTCTACGGCGATGCGAAGGAGACCCTGGGAACCGTCGTGCAGGCGGTAAAGAAACTGTGATGAGTGAGGTGGTGATTCGGGATAGAATACACCACTCGCCTGCTCTCAACACCCCTCTTTTTTACGTATGCAGGAGTCCAGAGAACACGTATCACCATAGGGGATAGAGCACCGCTCACTTTTTTACTATCCACACAGAAGTGATCATCATGGCATTGATGGATCTCCTCTGGCCTCTTTTTTTCCCGGTTCTCGGGGCCATCATCGCGCTTGCGCATATACGGTGGAAGCACTATAAGGGGGTAACCGCGCTCGGAATATTCCTCGTATGGCAGCTTGCCATAGGTCTTGGACTCGGGTACCTCTATGCCGCATTCGGCCACCTTGTGTTCGCCGACCAGGTCGCTGCATCCATCGGCTGGCCACCCGGAAGTCCTTTCCAGCGGGAAGTCGGGTTGTGGGACTTCGCTATCGGGATAGTCGGGCTCCTCTGCCTTAAATTCCGATCTGTCGGGTTCTGGTTCGCAACGGTGAGTGCGTTCGGGCTATTTTCGATCGGTGCAGGTCTTGGGCATGTCTACGAGCTGGTCGTCCATGGGAATGTGTCGATCAACAATGCCGGCCCGGTCATGTATATGGACCTGTTCTATCCCGTATTCCTCGGAACGCTTCTTTTCTTGTATTCCAGAAAAATCAATAAACCCCTCTCCACCTGTTGATTTGCCAGTGCTTCATTTTGTATGGATGGAGCTGGACTCACTTACCCATGCGCGGATTATTGCAGTCAGGGCAGGTCTGGCTCTTGCAGGGAACCCCACTCGTATATTCCTGCATACCGCTCAAGCATCCCCTCGTATACCCGTGCAGCGTTCTCGAGTGATTCAATCCTGACATGCTCGTCAACGGCATGGAGGGTTTTGATCTCCCCGGGACCGTATTCGGCAACCGGAAAGCCTTCCCGCCGCAGGTAGCGTGCGTCGCTTGCTGCCCACTGGACGATCGGCCGTGCGGGTTGTGAATGGACCTTTTCAATCTCGGCCAGGAGACGGGCAACAAGGGGCGAGCCGGGAGGCGTGATGGTCGGTTCCGAGATGCTGGTTGTGGATATATCAGCTCGCGGGGCATGGCTGCAGATCTCTTCGAAAAGGTCCTGGAGGCTGCACCCCCATGGGATCCGGAGATCGAGTTCGAGGCTGCACTGCTGTGCCACAATATTGGCTTTCTCTCCCCCTGTTATCTTTCCGGGGTTGAACATGATATGGGAGAGGACCGTCCGGGCATCATCCATGCCGAAAATCTCACCGAGGATCTGTGCAGACTCGTAAAGGATTGCGGCAAGACCGGGGTCACCGGGATCATATTCACGCTGATGGAGTGCCTTCATGAATTCGATGAGTGAAACTGCCTCCATCACGGCACTCACCCCTCTCGCAGGGTAGAGCGACCCGTGGCCGGGTTCTCCCCGGAAGGTGCAGCAGAGGCGCATCAGTCCTTTCTGCCCGATATTCGGGGAGAGCGCAGGCGTCGGTTCAGCGATCAGGGTATCGCAGGGGATGAGTGATTTTTTGGCAAGGATTGCCTGGATTCCCCTGGTCCCGCTGGTTTCCTCGTCGCAGACAAATGCGAGATCGGCGGGCAGCTCACGGCCGGAATCAACGAAATTCCTGCAGGCCCACAGGATTGCGGCACACCCGCCTTTCATGTCAGTAGCCCCCCTGCCCCATATCTTGCCGTCGTGAATCTCCCCCGCATACGGATCGTGGGACCATCCTTCAGAGAGTGCCGGGACCACGTCAACATGTCCGCACAAAAGCAGCCTTCCGCGAGGGAGCGCACTGGATAGATTCTGCTTCCCGCCCCTGCTCCTTGTAATTCTCGTCTTTATCCCGATACCATCAGTGAAATCCCGGATATACTGTATGATCTCGCGGGTGTCTCCAGGCGGGTTTTCACTCCTTATCCTCACAAGGTTGGCGCACAGACTGGCGATATTCATGGGAAATGGGGTTCAGGCACGCTGTTTGAACTCCTCGAGAAGTGTTGCAAGAGATGCATCACTGTAGAGAGATTTCAAAAAGTCGGCTTTAAAAAATTCGTCAATAAAGGAGCGGTAGACGTGGGGGCGAACCGGCTCCTTGCTGTCCCGATCAAGTACTATCCGGAAACTCACATAACACGCATTGTCTTCCTTATCATACACCCTTCTCCAGAGAGTCGGGAGCGCTTCGAACTTCTCGGGGTGTTCCTTCTTGAGCCAGTTGATAAATGCGGGGAACTTAGGCCGGTCACCGAGTTTCTCCTGGTCGACCCTGCACCTGAGGTATTCACCGGTCATCATGACCCTTGGGGACTTATAGTGGTATGCCATGAGCCCGATGGTATAATCGAGATGGGCGAGGGCATCCATATAATAAAAAGTAAGCACAGGATGCCACATGGTCTCATCATGCAGGATAAGCGATTTTTCGTACAGGTGCTCAAGCACGTATACATATTCGTTATCTGAACTCATGGTCACAGTTCAGATGCGGGCGAGTAAATATATTCCGGAAATGGCATGTTTTCATATTTCAGCACGAATAATCAGAATAACGGAATCGTTACCGGAAATATGGCGCTCTTCGCTGCACGGCCTCGTTGAAGAGGTGTTCCAGCCTCTCACCCGACGCTCCACGGATATCAACATGGTTGTCAGTCCTGAGCAGGCAGGGCTTCAGCTTGCCATCTGAAGTAACCCGGAGGCGGTTGCAGAATGCACAGAATTCCGTGTTGTGGAGGGGCCTTACAACCTCCACTTCAGCTCCGTCGATGCAGTATTTCTTCCGGTGATGCATCCTCCTGGTGAGCACTTCCTGAGAACTGCTGGCGAGCCTTGCCTCCAGATTGCCGAGATCGCTGTGATTGGTACAGTCGCGGAACTCCATGAGTTCAATCAGCTGGAGAATGAGGTCACGGTTACCCTTGACAAACCTGATGAAATCGTCAATCTCGTGGTCGTTGATTCCCTTTAAGAGCACCATATTCAGCTTGACAGGAGTAAGGCGGGCTTCAACTGCAGCATCGATGCCGGCCATCACTTCATCGAGGCAGTCGGATCCGGTGATTTTTTTGTAGGTTCCCGGATCAAGACTGTCGAGACTGATATTGACACGGGAAAGGCCTGCATCTGCGAGATCCTGTGCGATATCTGCAAGCATAGTCCCATTCGTGGTCATGGAACATTCGAGGCCTTCTGGAACGGCTCTTATAATGTCGACCAGGTCCTTCCTGAGGCATGGTTCTCCACCCGTGAACTTGATGCTCCTGATATCAAACTTTGCTGCGACCCTCATGATCTCGGTCAGTTCTGCAAGGGAAAGGGGATCTTGGGGATTCTTCTCCCCCTCAGCATGGCAGTACGTACAATTGAGGTTGCATGCCGGTGTTAGGCTTATCCGGAGATTGCTCACCGGCCTGTCATAGGGATCTTTAAGCCTCATTCCCTGCCCCCGCGAAGTTCTTCGCAATGATGTATACTTCACTGCTCCCCTTTCGGGAAGCATGGCTCCTGTAGGTCTTCACCGAGAGGAAGTACTGCTTTACTTCATTGAGGAGGTGATCGAAATCCTCCCCCTGGAAGGATTTCATAACCAGGTTCCCTCCCGGTTTGAGCACGTTGCAGGCACATTCGAGGACCTTCTCATTCAGCCCGATTGCCCTGGCCTGGTCGTAGGTGCGGTGACCAGAGAGCTTGGGGGCTGCATCGGATATGACCACGTTGACGGTACCCATGAGAGCACTCACCTCCCTCCACAAGGAGGGATCGGTCAGGTCAGCCATGATCGTGGTCACTGCCTCGAGGGGTGCGATAGGAGAGAGATCGACACCTACTACCTTTCCTCCGGTGAGACTTCTCACCACCTGGAGCCAGCTCCCGGGTGCGGCACCGAGGTCGAGAACGTTATCATTGTCGCGGATCACGTGGAACCGGTCCTGTATCTCGCGCAGTTTATATGCAGCCCTGGAGCGGTAACCTTCACGAACTGCCCGAAGATAGGTACGATCCCTTCCCCATTGTGAACCCATGGCGTTAATCACCGTTAAAATGCCGGAAAGACAGGATTAAATCAGATATCATTAAAAAGTTGATGGCATAGTTTATAATACAATATATACGGTGTGTACGATGTTAAAAGCAACGATTGATGCAGATATTCTCAAAGAGTCCATCGACGCTATTTCCGCCCTAGTCACCGAATGCCGGCTCCACACCGACGAAAACGGGCTCTCAACCCGGGCGGTGGATACCGCCAACGTGGCAATGGTCTCCCTGACTCTGAAGAAGGAGGCTTTTTCCGGGTTTGAATCAACAAAGAACGAGATAGGCCTTGACATTGCAAAGATGAAGAACATCTTCGGCATGATGGGCAAGAACGATCTGATCAGCCTTGAACTTCCTGATGAAGGCCACAAGCTCCAGGTAAGCTTTGAAGGATACCGGTATTCCATAACCCTCCTCGATCCGAACACCATCCGCAAGGACCCTCACCCGCCGAATATCGATCTTCCCGGCAAGGTTGTGTTGTCAGGGAACGATCTGAACAATTCGATCAAGGCTGCAGCGGTCGTATCCGACAAGATTGCACTCGGGATCGATCCCGACCAGCAGCTCTTCTTCATGGCTGCGGAGGGGGATACTGACCATATAAGGCGGGAATTCGGCAAGGACGAGGTCAATTTCCTGAACGGTGTTGAGGCACGGTCCCTCTTCTCGCTTGATTATCTCAAGGACATGGGAAAGGTCATGGGCAGGGCAGAGGAGGTGGAGGTCTCCCTGGGTGTCGATCACCCTGCAAAATTCTCATTCTACATTGCCGGCGGACACGGGTATGTAGAGTATCTGCTCGCACCCCGCATAGAGGCAGATTGATGCGGGTATCTCTTGATACAAGAGATTTTGCCAAATACCCTTTTTTACAAGAATCGCAGCAGTTCATGCTGCAGAACCATGAATCTGTTGTCACCTTCCTTAAGTCAGGGCCAGGAAAGGTTGCGCTCAAATATGCCGTGGAGCGGATCAGACGCGCGCTCTCCCCTGCAAGTCACACCGGTGAAGGGGAGGACCCCTCCCTCCCTTCTGATAACCTGGGAATCAGGCTTGAGGTATCGTCCTACGCACTCTCGAGAATTCTCGTCTCCTGCGCAAAGGACCGTGCCCTTATTGATCGCCTGACAAGGTTTGAGGCAGAGCGGGCATTTGGTTTCCTCGAGTATGAGGAGGAAGGGAAGAGGAGTTATATTGCACGCCAGGTGGGCTTCACCCTTGAAAAGTCAGCGCTTCCCGTGAGCCGCTATGTGGACGTGACAGCAGGGATGAGGGAGGAGCGGTGGAGGCTCATCAACAGGGAGATTCACGAAGGACAGGTGATCCTCGAGCCGCTCGAAGCAGAAGAACTATTAAAAGAACAGATCCGTGTCACGCTCCACTCCCAGCTGCCCCTTGAAGTTCCTGCGTCACTCTGCAGTGATCTCGTCCCGTACGTCACAAGAGTCCAGGAAGCCTTCCAGCAGCGGATGATTGAGGACTATGGCGAGGTCGACGAATCATGTTTCCCCCCCTGCATGCAGGCACTGGTCTCTGCGCTCTCAGGTGGCATGAATATCACGCATTCCGGGCGGTTCGCACTCACCGCGTTTTTGCATAATATCGGGATGGACAGCACCCAGATCGTTGAACTCTACTGCAGGGCTCCCGATTTTGATGTGGGCAAGACCCAGTACCAGGTGGAACATATTTCCGGGAGGGGTGGGGCTGGAACGGAATATACCGCACCTTCCTGCGCGGCAATGAGGACCCTCGGGCTCTGCACAAAGGCGGATGGAGCGTGTGGGAAGGTGAACCACCCGCTCAATCTTTACAGGAACAGGAAAAGGGGAACAAGGGCGCCCATTCAGAAAAAGGAGAGCCCTAACTGATGGTCTTGTTCAGGTAGAACCCTGCCCCGCTCATGGTGAGGATAAAAATTACCAGTGCCAGGAGATATCCGAATCCTGGATCCATGATGCCGGGAAGGGCAATGAGAAAGACAAGGAGGACAATACCACTCACCACCGCCGAGGTAATATCGATGACCCGTGAATCCATGCTGTAGTCGTGTGCTTTTCATGAAGATATCAGTATCTTCACATCATGCAGACCTTGCAGGGGAAGGAAAGTAGATAGCCCGATGGGGTGAATTAACCTGCAGGATACTACGATGCCTGACGATTCCCGGGAGGTGGTGATCAGGGAGATTCAGGGAGGAGTCCAGATGCTCTCCCGACAGATGGATCCTGCCCTCATTCCGGAAGTGGGTATGAACATTGCCTATGGGCTTCCTGGTGCTCGGGATCCGGGACAGGTGGCAGCAGTGGAAGGCAGGATTGTGCGGGTGTCGGGAAAAGTCCACCCGGTAGGGCAGATCACATTCGGGGCAAGTGATCATGTTGCCCGGATCGTGATCACTGTTATCAGGTTCGATCCGCGTGTCAGGTGTGCGGCAAACATCCGGTATTCAGCCGAAGCGATTGGGATCCTCGAGGACATGCTCCTCGAGATATGCACGTTTGACCGCGCCGCTGAACCTCCAGGAGTAAAAACCATGGATTGGGGGGTGGCATCCTGCTGCAGGCATGGTGTTCCCGATGTCATCTATGACCTGGGGGCCGTGGGAAAGGAGGCTATGATCCGAATCCTTGGCGAGAATCCGGAGGGTGTTGTAAAAAACATTCTTAAACTTTCGGCACGAATGAGTAAAGAATAAACCAGAGGAATGACCGCATGGGAATTAAACCCACTTACATCAAGGCAATAGGACTGGAGCTGCTGAACCATCATAGCAGCCGCTTTTCCAATAACTTCGACGAGAACAAGCAGATGATTACAGAAGTCACCAACATCGACAGCAAACGGGTGAGAAACCGGGTTGCCGGATACATCACCAGAAAGGTAAATACCGGAAGACGCTGAAATACCTCTCTCGTATGTTCGAGGGAGTTATTCCGGCTATCATCACTCCTTTTCTCCGAAATCCCACCAGGGACGTGGATATCGAAGGACTCAGGTCGAATATTGAATTCCTCCTTGCACATGGTGTGCACGGGATCGTGCCGTGCGGCTCAACGGGGGAATCGGCCACTCTGACGTTTGAGGAGCACGAAAAAGTCATTGAGGTCGCCATCGACATTGCCGGCGGCAAAGTGCCTGTCATCGCAGGGACAGGGTCCAACAACACTGCCGAGGCAATCCGGCTCACAAAAGCGGCCAAGGACATGGGCGCTGACGGGGCGCTTGTCATCAGCCCTTATTATAACAAGCCGAACCGATCCGGCCTCCTGAAGCACTACACTGCACTTGCAGACCTTGACATCCCGGTGATCATGTACAATGTTCCGGGAAGGACTGGCCAGAACCTTGCCATTGATCTCGTAATAGAACTGTCACATCATCCAAACATTGTTGCCATTAAGGAGGCAAGCGGGGATATCGGCCAGATGTCCCGGATCATCGAGGGGACGCTTGATGAGGATTTCCAGGTTATATCGGGAGATGACAACATCACACTGCCCATCCTTGCACTCGGTGGTTCCGGTGTCATCTCGGTTGCGGCGAACGTAGAACCTGCCCGGATGGTGGCGATGTTCGAGTCATTCTGTGATGGAGATCTCGAGGCGGCGCTGGACATGCACTATGAACTCTCACCTCTCTTCAGGGCGATGTTCATCGATACGAATCCCATACCCGTCAAGAAAGCCGTGGAATTGAGGGGGATGGCAGGCGGTCCGCCAAGACTACCGCTTGACGAACTCGATACCGAAAAGACGGCGAAACTCGCGGAGGTTCTCTCCACCTATGACTAGGGTTGTTGTATGCGGAGCCCTTGGGCGAATGGGAACCACGATCGGCCGCCTCGTCAATGAGGCCCCTGATCTCACCCTTGTGGGGGGAGTTGATGTAAAGCCGGGGATCTTTTTCGGGGTCAAGGTCGTTGAGTCAGCGGCAATGGATGCCTGTCTCACCGAGACAAAGCCCGACGTGGTCATCGACTTCACCGTGGCGAGCGCCGCGGTTGAAAACATCAAAAAAAGTGCAAGGCACGGAGCAGCCCTTGTGGTAGGGACTACGGGATTCTCCGAGGAACAGCGCTCACAGATGGCCCGCGCTATTGAAGGGAATGTTCCTGCCGTGATCTCGAGCAATTTCAGTATTGGTGTCAATATCTTCTGGCAGCTCATCAGGAATGCTGCGCGGAGGCTCCCCGATTACGACATCGAAGTTCTGGAAGCCCATCACCGGTACAAGAAGGATGCTCCCAGCGGTACCGCGAAAACAATCCTCAAGATACTCGAGGAAGAAGTGGGGGAGAGGAAGAAGCTCTATGGAAGGGAGGGGATGATGGAACGCGGGCACGAGATCGGTGTCCACGTGATACGGGGTGGCGACATCGTGGGGGATCATACGGTCCTTTTTGCCGGCAACTTCGAGACAATCGAGCTCTCCCACAGGGCGTACGACCGGTCGGTCTTTGCACAGGGCGCGCTCAAGGCAACCCGCTGGGTTGTGGACAAGAAAGCTGGCATCTATGGGATGGACGATGTACTCGGCCTGAAAATGCCAGGTCATAAATGACCAGATAGAAACCTATTTCTTTTTTTATACCCAAAATTCTTGCTGGAAACGTGCAATCATGACGGCAGTTGTTGATAAAGAAAAGTGTACTGCATGCGAAACCTGCATTGACGAATGCCCGGCGGCAGCTATCGCCCTGAATGACGGAAAGGCAACAGTGGACAAGGATCTCTGTGTTGATTGCGGTTCCTGCGTGGATGTCTGCCCGTCCGAGGCTATCCACCTGGAATAAAAATCAAACGATTTAATTACTCAAGGGATATAGCTATTTTTTCAGTATGATCAATGTCGGAGTGCTTGGTGCCACGGGAGCTGTGGGTCAGCGTTTTGTCCAGCTCCTTGCTGAGCATCCCTGGTTCAACCTGACAGCGCTGACTGCGTCGGACCGAAGTGCGGGGAAGCGGTATGGAGAGGTTGTGAACTGGCGTCTGGACGTTCCGTTCCCAAAGAACGTTGCCGATATCAGGATTCGCACTACCGATGTGAAGAGTCTGAAGGACGTAGACCTGGTCTTCTCTGCGCTTCCTGCAGAGGTGGCTTTTGGAATTGAGACTGCTTGTGCAGATGCGGGAATCGGCGTATGCAGCAATGCGAGTTCGCACCGGATGGAACCCCTCATTCCCCTTGTGGTGCCGGAAGTGAATCCGGATCACCTGAAGCTCATCGATGCTCAGCGTGAAGCAGGGAAGGAGGGATTTATCGTCACCAATCCGAACTGCTCAACGATCATGATGTGCCTCTCGCTCGCGCCCCTTCTTCATTTCAAGTGGAAGGATATCCGGGTGGCAACGATGCAGGCAATCTCAGGCGCAGGGTTCCAGGGTGTCCCGGCAATGGGAATCTACGACAACGTCATCCCTTACATCGGGTCTGAAGAACAGAAGATGGAGAGCGAGACGCTCAAGATCCTGGGCCGGATGAAGGGGGGAAAAATAGTCCCTGCGCCCATCTCGGTCAGTGCGAGCTGCCACAGGGTGCCAGTCATCGATGGGCATACCATGGCGATCTGGATCGATATCAAAGATCCGGTGGAGAAGGTTATCGATGCATTCAGATCGTATGTTCCTCCCATTTCAGGTCTGCCAACCCAGCCGGAAAAGTCCGTCCTCTACCTGGAAGATCAGGACCGGCCCCAGCCAAGGCTTGATCGCAACCGTGGCAACGGGATGACTGTCAGTGTAGGGAGAGTGAGGGAAGGAATCCGGTATGTCACCATGGGACACAACACCATCCGGGGAGCCGCGGGAGCATCGGTGCTCAACGCAGAATTGATCCATACGAAGAAGTATCTCTGAAAGGTGCCTTAGCATGTTGAAGGACAACACAGTATTCGTGGGGAACAAACCGGTCATGAATTATGTCCTGGCGGTAGTGACCCAGTTCAATAACGGTGCACAGGAAGTATCGATCAAGGCACGGGGAAAGGCAATCTCAAGAGCGGTGGATACAGCGGAGATTGCCCTAAATCGCTTCCTCGATGGAGTAGGGAAGAAGGAGATCATCACATCCACCGAAATAATCGATACGGACAGCGGGAAGACAAATGTCTCCAGTATCGAGATAGTGCTCACTGCTGCGGGTTAAATCCCCCCGGTTATTTCCAATGAATATTCTCATCCACATTTTTTCCCGGATTTTTCCTGGCGTTGCAACCGGGTTATGTTCTGGTATGGGGTAATCTTCCTCTGTGTGTGAGAATCCGGGAGTTATCAAGATAAGCGCTATTTTCTGGCATTTGTAAAAAAAAAAAGAATTTAGCGGGTGCAAAGACCTGCCTTCACCAGAAAAAATATATCGGGATGGTTCTCATATAGTAGTCGAACATGAAAGGCGTAGCCGTTGCGCTCTTATTTACGTGCATGCTCTCACTTGCGTTCCCCGTACTTGCGGCGAACGAGCAAAAATATGGCTATGTCTCTGTTGAGAACGTCGATATTACTCTTGAGAAGGGCGTGGCACATATTGATATTGAGTACTCCCTCGATGAGCCAACCAGGCTCATCGTGTTCCTTCTGGGGAAACAGGATCTCAAGAACCGTATTCTCAAGGTTCTGAATTACGATGATGCAGAAGTGGTCACGATTGAGATGGACCATGCAAACCTGATCGTTGAGGATGTGTCCTATAATTATGGCAGGGGTATCTACTGGTTCCCTTCACACCAGTTCAACGTCATGATCCCCACGCTCCGGATTGCCACCCCCCAGATAACGCGTGAATACTCTGAAACCAACACTATTCCAAACGGGATAGGTTATTTTGATAATCCGGTATGATTGGAAGACCTGAATGGTCTTCT
>CAYNXS010000007.1:16963-27935 GCA_964401215.1 uncultured Methanolinea sp.
CCCTGCCTGATACCACGATGAAGCATCTCATCTGAAAAAACAGAGTGAACCCTGATTACACCGTGTCTGAACCTTCCCCTGCCGATTGTGAAGAGATGCGCTTGGTTATCATATACTGGATTCCTATCCCCGAGAGTGCGCATATAAGTCCCCCCAGGATGCCGTAGAAAATATACTGGATCGCGGTGCTGGTGGTGTAGGGGAAATCGGGGATGTTATTCATGGATATTGCATAGATGCATGCTCCATAACTGATGAGCCCGATAGCCCCGATCAGGAAGGGGAAGACAATCACCTTTGCAAGGCCCACCCTGTCGTAAAAGTATTTATCAGTAATGATCCCGATGGAGGCGACGATCCCTGCAAGAGCCAGCCAGAGGACCGCCCCGTACATGAAGATCAGGAAATAGAGGAGCAGCCCGATCTCAGCATAGAATACCAGCAGGTTCATCAGTCCCATTATCACTCCCACGATAACCAGGAGGATTCCTGCAATATACGTGACAAACGAGATCCTTCCCCGGGTGAGGGAGGTGCGGAGCGCGTGAATGAATCCGCTGATGAGGTCATCGATACCAAGACCGCGGTACAGGAGGTAGATCCCGATTGCCCCCACGACAATGAAGGTTGCAATCTGTGGGCGGTCGACGAGGTAGGCGATTGCCCAGAGGAGCATGGCGAGACCCAGTGGAACAAGCACAAGCCTGGCTATCTTGGGATCGTTTAACAGTTTTTTGATGATGTAGTAGGTGCCCTCGAGGTTGGGCATCTGGTTCACGATCACCCTCCTGATACTCGTTACCGGGAGTTTTGACTGCACGATAGGGATGACAAATTCGTCTTCCGCTCCATCAGTCACCACAATGCAATTGGACACTCCGGTCTCAGCGACGACCCGACCGAGATCGGTCGCGATTCTCCGGTCCCCCTCAATCATGTGCATATGGTTACCGGCGATGACCGCAACTTCCACATCCTCGCCCTTGGCTTTCAATTCATCGAAAATCTGGATTGCCTGGAAAATTGCATTGAGATCTGAGTCTTCAGGGTCAGCAAGACCTAAGGAAGTTGCAGCGTGAAGGCAGGCATCACGCCCTATTACCGGACTTTCGATATCAGCCTTAAATCCAATATCATCGTCGCGGTCCACGGAAAGGACAAGCGTGCGCCCCTGATTCATCAATATAAAAGGCACAAGCCATCTATTAAATGATTGCTCTGGAATGAAGGGAAAAAAAGAGAACTCAGATGAGTTTTGAACGCTGAAGGAGCAATATATCGTCAGTGGTGAGTTTCTCACCGGCACGGAACATCTTGAACAGGTGTTCTGCTTCCTTCCGGACAGCCTTCTGCTCCTTGGTGACCTTCGCTTTCTTGGTCTTCTTGCGAAGCCCGGAGATGACCTTATCGTAATCGCGAAGTTCCTTCTGGCAGGCGATAAAGTACTTGTGCTCGGCGTCTGCTGATTCCTGGGCTTCTACGAAATTTTTATGGGCTGCATCGGCCTCTTCGCGTGACTTGTCGGCTTTTCTGTAGAATTCAACCATCTGGTCATGGTGATTCTGGGCAAGTTCCGCCATCTCGGTGACTTTCGCGTGGAGGTCTGATGCCTGCTTCCGAAGGTCTCTCGCTGATGAGATCTTTGTCTTGATCTCCTTGTTCTGTTCGAGTTCGGCCTCCTGTTCCCTGACCGACTCCTTCATCTGCTTGATCTTCTCTATCAGCTCGCGTTCCTTATCTGTAGAGAAGACCTCGGTCTGTTGCCGGAATTCGAGGTGATCGATCTGTTTCTGGAGCTCTTTCAATCCTCGGTTGCGGATCCCGCCATGCTCCTTCTTGAACGATTCTATCTCATCAAAAAAGGTATTGGCCTGCTCGTTGACCTGGTTGCGCTCATCCTTGACAGACTGGACATCATTATTGTACTTGTCACGCAGTTCCTTGTTCTTCTGCGCCTCTTCAACATATTCCCGCGTCTGGTTGTTGAGAGTATTTCTTTCCCGTGCACATTTGCTGGCTTGTGCGTTGAGCTCGTTTCTTCTGTTCTTGTGCTGTTCAGACTCGGCAAGAATCTTCTTCCTTTTTTCAATGAGTTCATTCAACATGGGTCATCATCCTCGACATTTGTGTCGGAATGCCCGCATTCCACGCAGTAGGGATGGGCCGGAAGAAGAGTGTACATTTACGTGACAGTAAATGAGATATCTTGCCTGTGTCCGGAGCACTCCGTGAAGAGATAGCGTTATCCCTGCACTCCACGGCTCCTTTGAAAAAAGCGCCACGGCAATCGACCGGGGCTTTGTTCAGCTGGCTGTCCATCGTGTTCAACTCCCTATTCCGGAAGGGTCCTTGAAAGATCCCTTTCAACCACCCTTCTCCTGGCAATCCCGGGTGTATGGAATCCGGTGATTTTCTATTATTCAGACGATATATATCGTATTAATAGTTTCGTCATGACGAGGACCGAGAGTATGAACAGGGAGAAGGAACGTTTCAAGAATTGTGAAAAAAGTATGAGGACCTTTCTCCCGGGTGCTTCCGGTTCACGGGTCCGGTATTGACAGTTGTGTGAATCAAGGTGGTATGTGTGCTCGTTGAGAGGGACTTATCCTACCCATTCCAGCAAGGTACCTCCGGCCGTCATATCACGTGCCTTCCTGTTCTTCGGGAGCTGCGGGGCCTTCGGGCTCACTTTTTTCTGTTCGAGATCCTCGAGAATGGTCTTGTAGGAGACCCTGCTTCCCATGATCTTTCCGGTCTGGACGCCGGTCATGATGGCCAGCACCCTTACCTTCCCCTCCATGTCGTTCTTAACCCGGGCTCCCCAGATAACATCAGCATGGGGGTCGAGTTCGTAGGTGAGGGATGATGCGATTTCCTCTGCATCCTGCAGGGTGAGGTCGCCTCCACCCGTGATGTGGATAAGGCTTCCTGTGGCACCGCGATAATCAATGTCAAGCATGGGATTGCTCAGGCACTCGCGGACCACGCTCTCGGACTTGTTCTGCTGTTTGCTTTCCCCGACCAGCATCACCGCCACACCTCCCTTACTCATAATTGCCCTGACATCAGCGTAGTCAATGTTGATCAGCGAAGGCTGTGTGATGGTCTCGCTGATGCCTTTCACGGTCTCACCGATGAGCTGGTCCATTACTGAGAACGCCTGTCCGAGCGGGAGGTTGGGTACAAAATTTTTGAGCCTGTTGTTGTCGAGGACAATAACCGAATCTGCATTGGATGCGAGAGCTTCGAGTCCTTCCTCAGCCCGTATTAACCGGGCTTTCTCAACCTGGAAGGGGTAGCTGACCATTCCGACGACAATTGCTCCCTGTTCCTTGGCGATCTGTGCGACCACTGGGGCAGAACCGGTACCTGTACCGCCGCCCATTCCAGCGGTGATGAAACAGAGATCGGCATTCTCCAGGAGCGCCTCGAGCGTGGGCCTGGCCATTTCAGCCGCTCTCTTTCCGACATCGGGATACCCCCCGGCACCCAGACCCTTGGTCAGGGATTTGCCGATCAGGACTCTCTTGTCGGACTGGATCATATCCAGGTGTTGCTTGTCGGTGTTAATGGCGATGGTCTCTGCGCCCGAGACTCCCATATGATGCAGCCTGTTAATGGTGTTGTTTCCGGCGCCGCCACAGCCAATGATTACGATACGTGGTTGCCCGATGAACTCATCGTCGATTGAACCGGAGGTATTTGATAGCTCCTTTTCGATTTCAAAGTTCTTCTGGGCATCGTTTATAATACTCTGCATTGTTGACCCTCCTAAACCTTGAATGAAACCTGGTCACTCTCCTTGAGGATACGTCCGCCGCGTCGTTCGATCAATTGGCGAACAGCATCCCGGACTGCTTCAGAGACAGTGGGGAACTCCCCTGCCGCCACCATCTGCTCAAGCATTTCGATTTGCTGGTCTGGCAGTCTGAGGGTGATACGTTTCATTTTTTACCTCTTAATATGACATTTGTCTGACATTTGTCTGACATTTGTCTGTCAATTAGCTTGCTTATGTCTGACTATGCAGATGAAACCTACTTTATCAAAATAGTATATATAATTTTCTATTTGAATTGAACAATACGAAGACTGATTCCCCATCTTTTTATCATAATCCGGTTCACATTTGTATGTTCGTATCACCGGGTTTTTAAATGAATGGGCGGAATTTATCGAAAGTGGTCCATGGTGGGACTGGGATTAGGATCAAAAGGGAGACTGGCGCATCAATTCTTGATTTTTCAGCGAGCATCAACCCGTACCCGCCGCACCTTGAATCTGCGATTACCCCTGAGTGCACTGATCAATATCCCGATGACCGGTATGAGGAACTCAAATCGGTCATTGCCCGTCACCTGGGAAGGGATATTGATGAAATTACCGTGGGAAATGGATCCATTGAGGTCATCCGGGTCCTCTGCAGCACTGTCCTCTCTGCGGGTGATACTATCAGCATCTTTCCGCCGACATTTGGCGAGTATGAATTTTCTGCAAGGCTTGCCGGGGCAACTGCTGCTGCAGGATCCGGGTCAAAGATACGATTCCTGTGCAATCCAAACAACCCCACCGGCTATCTCATGGAAAAAGATGAGATACTGTGTCTTCTTGACCGGTGCGCCAGTGAGCACTGTCTCCTCGCAGTTGATGAGGCATTCATCGAGATATCAGACGATCCCTCACATCAGGTTGCAGATATCAGCCACCCCTCGCTCTTTGTGATTCGATCCCTGACCAAGAGTTATGCAGTCCCTGGAATCAGATTCGGATTCGGACTCGGCGATCCCGCTATTATCGAACAGATGGAACTGCGAAGACTTCCATGGACTGTGAACGCCATCGCAGAAAAGACGGCGATTGCTGCGTTCACGCAGCAAAGGGATCTCTCATCCTCAAGGAAACGTATAGAGGAAGAGAGGGAGAGGCTCTGTAATGCCCTGGCAGGTCTTCCAGTTGAGATCGTCCCTTCCAGGACCAATTTCCTCCTTCTTCACTTGGATCGCGATGTCGGTCCACTCTGCGAAGCATTACTGCACAAAGGGATCCTTGTCAGGGACTGCCATTCCTTCGGCCTTCCGTGTTCAATAAGGGTTGCAGTCCGCAGGAGGGAGGAAAACATCCGCCTTGTGGAGGCGCTTTCTGAATGTTTGCGCTGATCCTTGCCGGCGGACCGGGCAGCCGTCTTGAGATGGGAGAAAAACCCCTGGTCACCATTGAAGGGACGCCCATGATATCATCTGTGATGGACGCTTTCTGTGCTGCCGGATGCGAGGTGATGGTGATCCTCTCGAGGAAGACGCCCTATACCCATGCGTGGTGCCGGGCCCGGGGTATCCCCCATTATACCGCGTCCAGTGAAGGATACATCGAGGATATTATCGAATCGGTGAGAATTCTTGATATCACCGAAGCTTTCTTCACATCTGTATCTGACCTGCCATTTCTCGAGGAAGATCTCGTGCGGGATATTCTTGAGGCCTACAGGAAAAGCGGAAAAGTCGCCCTTTCGACGTGGATTCCAAAAAAAAGCGCAGAGAAAAGTGGATCCAGGATTCCATATGTTGAAAGCGTGGGGGGTATAGAGGCGTGTCCTGCCGGGATCAACATCCTTCGGGGGGACCTGATTGGGGAACCCCAGGATGAAGAGAGGCTTCTGATCGATGATCTACGCCTTGCCTACAACATCAATACCCGCGAGGCTCTTGGCAAGGCCACTCTCTGGAAAAAACGAAAAATGATTGGATAACGTACACTTTTTTTATGAAATAAGCGTCTGTTGAAGTCATTTTTGACAATTCAGGAATTTTTAGCCCATTTTCGGGGAGAAATTTAATGAATCATGATACTGAAGTATAGGTATGCAGGTCTCGCGGGAAGTGGAACTCGAAGGTCATATCATTGACTCTGGCATCATGACGCGAGTATTCGATCGTATCATGGATATGGGGGGAAATTTCGAGATCATTGTGTTTAATGTGGGCAAACGGAAATCCGATCCGAGCTATGCACACCTCAGGGTGAATGCAGACACTGAGGAACAGCTCCGTGCCATTTTATCAGAGATCCACCGTTTCGGTGCCCGGCTCCTTGAAGTAAAAGACGTATGCACAGTGCCGGCGGAAGGCGACCGGATCGTCCCCAAGGGATTTTACTCGACTACGCATCATCCAACCTCCATCAAGCACCAGGGGATTTGGATACCGGTCCGGCACATTGAGATGGACTGCCTTGTGGTTATCGACACGAATGCCATGAGTGCCCTCTGCACGCCCATTTCGAAACTGAAGAAAGGCGATCTTGTTGTGGTGGGAGAGGATGGAGTCCGGGTCAGTCCCCCCGAACGTCCCCGTCATATATCCACCTTCGAGTTCATGCAGGGGACGGTGTCACCCGAGAGACCGAGCGAGACCATCATCGCCCGCATCGCATCTGAGATACTCAGCCTCAAGAAGAAGGGCGGAAAGATCGGACTCGTTGGTGGACCGGCTATCATCCACACAGGGGCTGCCAATGCACTCGCCTCAATTATCAGGAAAGGCTACATCGATGTACTCTTCGCGGGAAATGCCCTCGCGACCCATGATATCGAATACAACCTCTTCGGAACTTCGCTCGGGATGGATTTATCAACGGGAAAACCCATGACCGGAGGGCATAAGAACCATTTTTATGCCATATCCGAAGTTATCCGGGCCGGGTCCATCGCACAGGCTGTCAAGAAGGGGGTGATCACAGGGGGGATCATGTACGAATGCGTGCAGAGAGACATTCCTTACGTTCTGGCTGGCTCAATACGTGATGACGGTCCTCTGCCTGATGTTATCACCGACACCATGGATGCACAGGACAGGATGCGGGAGCTTGTGGGTGAGTGCAACATGGTCCTCATGATCGCAACGCTCCTCCATTCTGTCGCGGTAGGGAACCTGCTGCCCTCGTACGTGAAGACCATATGCGTGGATATCAATCCGTCTTCGGTGACCAAGCTGATGGACAGGGGTACGATGC
Organism: uncultured Methanolinea sp.; assembly: GCA_964401215.1. GTDB lineage: Archaea > Halobacteriota > Methanomicrobia > Methanomicrobiales > Methanospirillaceae > Methanolinea_A. The sequence continues at coordinate 23,975 of CAYNXS010000007.1, forward strand.
AGGCGATCGGTGTGGTCAGCGACGCAGGCACTTTCCTCCCCCTGCTTGAAAAGCAGCTGGATCTGCAGAGTGGATCTTCTCAGTGAGTGAGCGGCATGCAGTAAGGGCGCTCCCACTGCAGGACATACTCCCACTCTTCCCTGCAGGCACAGGGAGTATCATGCAGCGCTCTCAACAGTTCCCTGTCAGCAGAAAGAGAATAATCCCGTATTCCTTTCACTATCTGGCGGTCGCATGTTCCGCAATTGTGTGCCCCTCTTGGCTGTCCCCCCCCGAGCGGATCACAGGTGAGGTGAACAGGCGATTTGATGAGGATGGAAAGGATGCTCCAGAGATAGGGAGGCCGGTACTCTCCCTTCTTCCAGTAATATTCAAGTTCAGTCCCCCTCTGGACCGTGCAGGGGTTAAGCGAGATCATGTCTGCCAGACCTGACAGATCATGGATTGAGGTGATCATGTCTCCAAGTGCCTCCCCTTCAGTCAGGAAGAGGGGCTTTGCAAGGAGGTATGCCTTTACCCCGGCACCTGAGGCTCGTGCCACGTGTGCGGCCTGACAGAACTCATCCCAGGAAAAACCCTTGTTGATGCATTTTTCCCTGATTGCATCGTTGCTCGTCTCAACGCCGATAGCCACATAAAGGGGAGTATCATGGGAATTGTCATCGATAGCTGATATGAATGAAGAGAGAGCATCCCCTGAGACATACTCAGGACGAGTCTCTGCAATGACCATCTTCCCCTTCAGCATCCCTGCAAGGGCTTCACGTGCCGCAGGAGGAACCTCGCGCGAGTCAAAGAAGCTTCCTGATGTGTATATCTTCACGACATCAATTGCCCCAAGCGGGAAATTATCCCTTATCCAGGAGACCTGGGAGAGAAGAAGGGCCTCGAGTTCCTTGGAGTCCCTGGTTCCATATCGCTCATGGCGATAGCTGCACATCCTGCACCGGTTCCACTCGCACCCTCCGGTCTTCAGTATGATGGTAAGGGTCGATACAACCTCTCCGAGAACGCGATCGCTCCCTGTCCATGCTGCGAGCGGCCGTTCGGATTCTTCCTTTCGGTTCACCTGTCTGATTATTGGTGCGGAAAGCTCATAACATCGTGGGAATGCTCGTCATATCTTCATTGCCTGCGTCACTGTCCCCCGCGAGAAAAAAAACTGGTTCGTACATACCCTGCAATCCCGGTAATTATCGTTGATTCGCAAAGAAAGGGCTGATATATCGTGCATACACCAGAAGACTATTCAATTTCCCGGCGGCATATATTGAGTAGCTTCAATATCCGGGATGGCAGGAGCATGCATGTTCCCGGAAACACTTTGAACACGATAAGAGACCCAGGTGCGATACCATGACCAAGTCCAGACCGCGATCCCGTCAGAGAATCCGGGCGCTCATCTATGTAACCGTGCTCTTCATGCTGTGTGCAGGTATTGCAACCGCGTACGAGATTTCCATCACCGCTCCATCCAGCGTGCAGAAGGGTATGCCGCTCGTAATCAATGGATCTAGCAACCTGCCTCCTGCGATCTCGGTTGACATCGTCCTCTCAAGAGCAGAGTACACTACTGAAGAGATCGGTCGCCAGACCATAACTCTGCAGGGGACGAAGGAATTTTCCGTTCTCTTTGACACGAAGGATCTCGCAAAAGGCCAGTATAAGGTAGAGGTGCCAGGGATATCGGGGTACACATTCCTGGGTGACTCGACTACAATAAGGATTGTTCAGATAGTTGATCGGTCTGATGAAGTCACTCTAAAATCCCCGCGGACACAGGAGATGGACGGAGTTCTTGAGGTCAAGGGAATTATCCCCACACAGAAGAGCGCAGGGGTCCAGATACAGGTAATAGGCCCCAAAAACAAGGTAGTGTTCGGACCGGAATATATTGTTACACTCTCCGATGGCTCTTTCATGCGGGATGTTGCAATCGAAGGTCCCGGAACATACGAGGTGAGCTTTACCGACAGCAGGGGTTTTATAGGCACCTATCCGTTCAATGTCACTGCCCCTTTTGTGCCCGTCACATCTACCCCCACTCAGGATAGTACAAGTATGGCCATAACCGCGACGGCCCTGTCCACTTCTGACCACCCCGCATATTTTGTGGTCACGGGAACTTCGGGCGAGGTGAATGTCTCTACATCGGCTGGTATAGACTGGATAATCGAGTATCCTGATTCACGCGGAGCGATCCAGAAGGTTAACAGCAAGGGCCAGCAGGAATCAGAGGAGGTAACGATACGTGCAGAAGGAGAGTCCATCTACCTCAAGGTGTATCCATACCGTTTCTCTGACCAGGGAGAGGTGACCGTCTTTGCAGAAGGTGCCGAGAAAGTGGGTGTTGCATCCGAGATCCCCCCGGCATTTGTAACCACGACAAGCCCGACCCCGAAGTCTCCATTTCCCTTGGGAATCGCCCTGCTTGCTCTTCTCATCGTTGGACTTCGAAGACTCCGCCAATGAGCGATCTTCCACATTTTTTCTTTTTCATGGGACCCGGATACATTTTTGAGAATCAGAATCAAATAGGTATATCCGGGCCGGGGTAGTCTAGTCCGGAAAGGCGGTGGCCTTGAAAGCCACTGGTGCCCAGCACCTCAAGAGTTCAAATCTCTTCCCCGGCGCTCATCTCATATCTTTATTTTGCATTTCCCTTTCCAGGCAGGATCATTATTCTTGAAAACCGGGAAATTTCCTCTCCCCTGAAAAGCGCGTTAATACTTTTTTATTTATTATTTATGAATTTTCATCCGCGTAAATCGGAAAAAAGATGATGAATCTGCTTTAAAATAAAATTTTAAGCCCATTTATTGAAAATCTTTCACAGGTGCAATGACACCATTTTCGTGGTGTCCTTCCGGAATCTATCACTTTTTTACCGCATAAAGTGGGCAAAAGACCCCCTGGATACCCATTTTTGAGGGAAAGAAGGCGAAATTAATATAAACCCCAACAATTCAACGTAAAATTATGGGAGTAAAAATTGGTAAAGAAAAGATCAAGCGCGAACCCGGATACCTCTATTACTTAGGCAAGGACGGGTACGTTTGGGCTGCACCGATGAAGAGCAACAAAACCGGCAAGAAGCGGAAAGTCGGAACAGAAAAGATCCCGAAAGAGAAGGGATATTTCTACTATCTTGGCAAGGACGGGTACGTCGGAAAAGCCAAGATGAAAAACGCCTGAAATCCCATCAATTTTTTCCTTCACCACAGACTGTGCATGAAGGCACAGTCTGCCTATTCATGGTGTTCACGATGCAATGTCTTGACCCCTGAATTTTGATACCCAGAATGTTGTACGGTACTAGAGATTATTGCACGCGAAATACGTGAGCAAGGGGGGAAATCAAGGAGAGGCTTTTGTGCCATGCACTCATGTGATCATCTCTTGTTGCACTGGCGCCACGCATTGTGTATCTGCAGAGTTGATCGGCAAATTTATATTTAAACAGGAAATCCATGTGCATTTGTCAAGGGATTGCCACAGAGACATTCCCTGACCTGATCGACAGGGGGTAACACAGATGAACCGGACAGTTCTGAACATCACGGAAAAGGCTGAATATCTCAGCAGGATTGGAATGGAAGCGGCAGGTAGCGGCAATTATACAGGCGCACTTGCATCGTTCGAACAGGCTTTGAAGGAGATGCCAGGGTATGCCGGGGCCTGGAGAGAGAAGGCGAATTGCCTCGATGCGATGGGCAGGTGTGAAGATGCCCTACAGTGTTATGACCGTGCACTCCAGATCGACCCGGGTGATGCGGAGGCATGGTTCGACAAGGGATTGACCCTGAAGAAACTCGGGAACGATGAAGAAGCATTCAGGTGCATGAACAGGGGTGTGGATCTCGCGATTGGTGTATAGGCGCCAGGGGAGTCCCGGGAGAGATACTATTCCAGTATCAGCATCCCAGTTTCCCGATAGCTTCTTCCTTTTCTTTCGAATACC
>CAYNXS010000007.1:28035-35354 GCA_964401215.1 uncultured Methanolinea sp.
TTCCAGTATCAGCATCCCAGTTTCCCGATAGCTTCTTCCTTTTCTTTCGAATACCTTACTACAAATGTGCAGACTCGTTTCCGCCTTCTTGTGCAGGACATACACACACCATGCTGCGCTTGACAATGTAAAGAATCTCTCTCTTGGAAAGGTCGCGCTGAATTTCTTCATACCTTCGTGTCAGTTCAGCACTGGTACCTTGTTCTATCCAAATTACTGTTCCTGGATGGCATAGTTAAATGGGTCCGGGGTAACACTGTGATATCGGACATGGACGAAGCATTGAAATCTACCCTCCTGGAATGGTGCAGGAGAAAGGAGATACCTCTTGTGGGTGTAGCTGCCGCCTCCCGCTGGGAGAATCCTCCGTTCTCACCATGGATGCCCGAATCATTCTATCCCCGATCAATATATCCTGATACCCGGTCGGTGATCGTGATAGGTCTCCCGGTTCACCTTCCTGTCATTGAATCCACCCCCTCGATCCATTACCACGAGCACTACCAGACACTGAACCGGCTGCTCGATGACACTACATATCAGATGGCCGAATGGCTGAACAGGAGGCATCATCCGTCCATGGCTATTCCAAGAGACGGATACGGAAGCCTCGAAGTCCTGTTAAAAAAGCCAGTGGCATTCTTCTCGCACAGGCATGCCGCGTACCTTGCAGGTCTTGGAACGTTCGGGGTGAACAATATGATCCTGACATCGGAATATGGCCCAAGGGTCAGATTCGGATCGGTATTTACCAGTGCTGCACTCCCTCAAGATCAGGTTATCAGCGATTCCCTCTGTATACGGTGCATGCGTTGCGTGGAGATGTGCCCCACGCATGCCCTTGAGGAGGAGATGTATCCCGGAGGTATCACGAATAAGCATGCGTGCGCAACCCACAGCGCAGCGTTATCCCGGAGATCGATCTCCCCATGTGGGGTCTGCATCAAGGTCTGCCCTGTCGGGAAAGACCGGGAGCTCTTCCATCGCGAGAATCCTGATATCTACACATCCCGTGATTCTTATCCGGAAATCACGCGTGCCTGGGATCATGTGAGATCGTACGGGGGAAAAGATTAGATCAACTGCCTCCCCATTCTAACCATCCCGGGATTATTGATCGAATTGAAAGAAGGGACAGGGGTTGGTGAGCACAGCCGGGTGTTCAAAGATACCATTTATGGTTCTGTGCGACCCAATGAGTATCACATATCTGGGTGAAGATCATGTGCATTGCAGTTCCTGCTGAAGTGGTGGAGATCAAAGAGGGCAATATCGGCGTTGTGGATTATGGGGATCTCAGACAGGAAGTGAGGCTCGATCTCGTTGATGTGAGCATAGGGGAATTTGTCCTGGTTCACGTGGGTTTTGCGATCCAGAAACTCTCACGGGAAGAGGGTCTTGAAACCAGGGAGATCTTCAGGCAGGTCTATGCTGCAATGGAAGATGCACAATAATTGCCCGTTCTTAATGTGAAAATGGCTGCGTCATTATCCTCAATCTGACTGAATGTGTCTCAACAAAAATCATACGGTATTTTTTTCAAAAATTGAGAAAACAAAATAGTATGCGATACGGGTAACCACAGAATTCCTCTTTTCCTGCGATGTCCCTGCCCATCAACACGAATTCCAAATCATATTCAACGTGAAGATTTTGCCACGCTATGGACCCCCTATGCCTACACTTTCGATCCGAAAGATTCATGGATACAGTACAGAGTGGAATTTTTGTTTTACGTGCCTGTATCATGAAGGAACGCATGGAAATTTCCGGGAATCAATATGCTTATCTTCTATGAACTCAAAAATTGATGAAATTGCAGAGAGGATGTAGTCAGAATGGATAAAACAGGTGTTGTAAGTCTTATTGCAGGGATTGTTCTCCTCCTCCTTGGAGCGTACGGGGTCTGGGTCTTCCTTCCCGATGTAATTACATTCCTGAAAGGAGTCATAGGAATCCTTGGAATCCTCATTGGTATCTTCCTCCTTATATTTGGGGCAATCCTTGTGAAAGATTAACAGGATTCTCCTTTATCTCTGTATTTGGAAAAAACCAATCTTCGGGAGGGTGTAACCCTCCATGAAATGGCCCTTTCTGCCGCAATCGACAATAATAACTCAACCCATACCGTACATTCAACACGCACTGATCGTGGCCGGATTCACAATATCCCCATAAGGAACGACAATGGATACAAGAAAAACACTCATAGGTCTGATGGCAGTCACCCTTGCGGTCTCTCTGGCAGGAAATGTGTATTTTATTTTCAATCCAGGGGGGAACCCTGTCACAGACCAGGTGAGGGACTACCTGACATACCCTTATTCCCAGCCACAACCGCAGGTCAATAATACGTCTATACCCATGGCGACAGGCAGGGGTATATCCCCCGATATGAACGTTTCAATCGATCAGAACCTGTCTGAGGATCCGAACTCGACCATCATGGATATGCTGCTCATGCTGGAAGAGGAGGGTGCGTTGAATGAATCCATCCTGATGATGATCCTTGGTATTGATGAAGAGGGAATGGCATATGCAGAGGAGACTCCGGTTGCCGAACCCGAGCCAACCCCTGATCCTACCGCCTGGAAGAACTACCTATCGTCGAAGTGGCATTTTTCCATATCATACCCTCCTTCATGGGAAGTAAAGGACGGAACCTCGTCGAATCCTGCCGTTACCATCACAGCTCCGGCTGAGACAGAATGCAGCGCACAAACGTCTGAGTGTTACCAGTACGTAGCGTCTGTGGTCGTTTCCATCGATCAGAATCCAGGGGCTATCCAACTCGAGGATTATTTTAACAAGAAGGTTTCGTCGCTCCAGAAGAGTCTTGGGATCACTGCCACGAGCAAGAGCGCTCCCACGACCGTATCCGGGAACAATGCATACTGGATAGAATACTACACCCGGGATGCAAGGGGGAATCCTTTGAAGTGGTATATGCAGTATTACTCCCTGATTGACAAGAAGGTGTTTATCATCACCTATAGTGGGCCATATTCGACGGGAGACAATGTGTACAGTACTAATAAACCTGATGCGCAGAAGATGATTGACGGCTTCACAGTGGACAGGCAATACAAGATAGTATAGATGCGTTGATCAGGCAGAATTGTGCTGAAAGTACACTTTTTTCTGAACGTATCCTGGTCAAGATATCCTGATAATCCCCGGAGGACCTGGCGGTTCTCCACAAATTTTTTTTGTACATTCAGCATGGAAAGGATCTGCAAACCGGGCACGTTTTTGTGAAAACCAGACAGAATATTTCAGGTCACCGTGCAGAAAAAGAGTTGATTTCAGAACTTCTGGATGTCTTCAGCCCTGATCGTTTTTCTTCCCTCTGAGGCTGCTGCATCTGCTGCACCTCTGGCGACAGATGCTATGTATTTCTCAGTCTTTGCCACGATGGCCCTGGTCCCATCGAGGCTGATGCGTTCTGCCCCGCTGTTCTTCGCTATTCTCATGACCGGTGCGATAGGGAGATCAAATGCACTGCTCCTTGTGCTTTTGGTGCTCTTTTTTCCAGGTACTTTTTTTCCTGTTTTTGTCATGGAGTCTACCTCGAAAAGAGGAAGTGTCCATGGAGTATTTAAATATTGAAGATACCTCCGGTTCAAAAATCCCTCTGCTTCATCCCGGAGTCAACCAGATGGTTCTGGTGCGTTTTTCCAAAATCTCCAAAAGGCATGATGGTTCCCGGCAGGGTGAGTGAAGCGAGATGCCGGGTTGTCAGGACAACCCGACCACGGCATGATGGAGAGTATCCACGGTCATCCTGAGCGCCCTTCCGGCATCCCTGAGGTGGTGATAGATCTCTCTCTTTCGTAACGCTTCGATTGCATCCTCCTGATCAAAGAGATCAGCCATGCCATGGATATACACATCATCTATGGACCGCATCGACTTTCTTGCTGACCGTATCAGGTCTTTCACACGCTTTTTATCCCTGCTCATAGCCTCGACTCCCTGCACCGTGCACCGGGTCCCCTCGAGAAGGGCATCTGCCATTGAGCGTATGGCATCATCAGGCTGGACCCTGAATGCATACATCTCTCTGGCGACCTCATAGGAGTAATTCACGATGTAGTCCATCTGGCGCGAGAGGCTGTACATGTCCTGACGATCGAACGGCGTGGAAAATGATTCATGGAGTTTCTCCTCCATGTCGTACCGCATCGCATCAACATCCGCTTCCTGTGCCCGGAGAAGATGGGGCTCGCTCAATGGGATCTCCTGGAGCCACCCCACGAGCGTATTCACGCACTCTCCCGTTTTTTGGGCTTGTTCAACGAGCATCTGTTCAAAATCGTATTCTACAGGAAAAACGGAGTCAAAAATCCCTTTTTTCTTTTTTTCCAAGTGATCTGTGTCTTTGTTCATAGTGATCCACCTGCAAACATGAGGATGAGTGAGGAAAGCATGTATGAGACAGTTATTGTTGCGGGAATTGTCAGTACCATGGCTAAAAAGATCTCTTTTCCCACAGACCATTGTATTCTGCGTGGATTTTCGGCTGCACCGACTCCTATCACCGATGTTGAGATGATATGACTCGACGAGACCGGTGCTCCGGCAAATGTTGATGCAGCGATAATCGCACCCGATGATACCTGAGAATCGAACGAATGAATTGGTTCGATTTTAAAAATTTTGCGGCCAAGGGTTGTCATGATCCTCCAGCCCCCGCTGAGTGTCCCCGCAAATAAGAGGAGTGCACAGGCTGCACGGGTCCAGAGTGGTACTTCCATGGATGCGGTGATCCCGGAAGAGAGGAGGACGAGCGCGATGATCCCGAGCTGTTTCTGTGAATCATTTGCTCCATTGGCAAATGCCATTGCTGCCGCCGTTATCCAGTTGAACCTTGAGATGGTCTGATTTGCACTTCTCTTTGCATTCCTGAGCGCCAGACGTGTAATGGTCCGCATTCCATATCCGCCGATGAGTCCCAGGATGACGGATATCACGAGGAATACAAGAACTTTCACGAGACCTGTAAGCTCGTGGGGAGGAAAGAGAAGGTTTTCGAGCCCCCAGTAGATGCTTCCTGCACCTCCGGACGCGATTCCGGCACCAATCAGGCCTCCCAGGAGGCTGTGGGTCGATGAAGACGGCAGTCCGAATTTCCAGGTAACCAGGTTCCAGATCGTCCCAGACGTGATGGCTGACAGCAGGAGGAAAACCAGCTGGGAATCAGGCTCGAGGGCAAGGAGCCCCGAGATGGTGAACGCGACAGCACTCCCTCCGAGAATGGCTCCCAGGAAACCCATTGCTGCCACCAGGATAATGCCCTGTCTTGGTGTTGCCGACCTGGATGCGATGAATGTCGCTGCGATTGCGCTTGCATCCTGGAATCCATTGGTGAACGTGAACGCAAATGCAAGGAGCACGGTAATGCAGGCAATGATGAACATCATCGGGTCTTCCACCCCGGGCAGGTTGATATTCCCATGCAGATCAGGGGTACTCTTTCATTTATTTCCCACCAACGAAAAAGGCCTTGATAGAACAGAGGTAAAGGTGGTCGTCAGGGGTACATTCTTGTGCACTCTCTCGATAGATCTGACCCTGGATCAATCCGGCACACCATATGATCCACCGATCAGGAACGCGCGGTCTCTCTCATCATTTATCCCATGCCTCAAATTAAAGTCGCATGGTAAAAAGACAGAATTGCGCAGTTCATCACTTTTATATGATGTGAAAAATGACATTGAATGAGAACCCGGCATCTCTGTCCGGTGTAACCATGCGACCTACACTCAAGAACGAACTCGAATATGCAATCTGGAAGATCACAGGCCTCTCAATTCCCTACAACGATCACGTCATACCCACTCTCTCCCAGGAGATTGCGAGGAAGACGGGGGAGGATCCCGGTGAGGTCAGTATGAGGCTCGCAGCCCAGATCAAGGAGATTATCTGGGAGGATATTCAGTCACAGTACCGGGACAGGGAATCCTGCCAAACCCCTGTGCAGCGTCCTCTCGATTGATTGGCGTTTTTTCCATAGCACTTCCACACAGTGACCCGGGTGTCTTTTTTTAGTGAAGCCCAGGTGTTGTGAATCCCGGGTTGAGTCAAAAGCCCTTTATTCCACCGTATCACCAGGTACAGAGGAAAAAGCGGTATGCCCTCAGCGGAATATGCCAGTGTTGCCTCTCATCAGTTAGCGTCTTTCATGGAAACGATGGAAGGCTATTCGCCATGTATGAGGACTTTCCCGTGGAATACTGTCGGATGAAATGAGAGTGATACAGAATGAAAAGAAAAAACATCCCCTGTTTCGGCCTTATCCTGTGTCTTCTGGTGGTAGGCTGTGGAGCAGTCCTTTTCGCTGGGTGCATCCAGCAGACAGGTTCAACCATTGAAGATCCTTTCCCCGGAACATGGCAATACTGGGGGAAGATAGGTGACAATAATGCCACTATCCTGTTCACATTCCTCGAGAACAGGACAGGCAGGTATGATCTGGCAGTCATGGATAGGGACCCTCCCTTTATCCAGTCAATGGAATTTTCATGGGAATCGGAGGGTGAACGCCTTTTCATCGGCACCAGCACAGAACAGCAACACCTCGATATCCGCTATTACCCTGACCGGGACAGGGTGATTGTCATTACTGATGCCGAATCGGGGATCTTCGTAGGAGAAGATTTCGTGCCCGGGCCATTTGCATGGGAATTCTCCCGGGTTGAGGGATAGCTGGCGGGACATATGATGAGCAAAAGAGGGGAAACATGAGAATACTATTCCTTCTCATCATGGCACTCCTTGGGACACTCCTGATAGCAGGATGCCTGGGGGAGGGAAGAGATCCTGTTCTCGGCACCTGGGAGTGGTCTGACGGAAAGGGGTACGTTGAACACTATACCTTCCATGAGAACGGGTCTTTCCAGGCAGGGGCGCTTGGCTCCACATTTTCCGGGACATGGGAGGAGATCTCCCCGGACCATTACCGGATCACGTACGTGAACAGCAATGATTCAGGAAATACGGAACAATTCACTGACGTCATGCTCTTTGATGACGAGACCGGGAGGCTCTTCTTCCCGGGCCACATGAAGGTATCTTGAAAAAAGAATAAAATTCCATGGGCTTTTTAGAGTAAAAAACATGATAATCCTGTCTTTTTCAATGGGAGAAAGAAACCACAGACTGCTAAAATTCACGTGGTCAGAGTGCCGGTCTGGGGCTTTGTAAAAGAGAATTGAGAAAAAGGAGTTATTCCTTGATTTCCTCAATTACTGCACTCGCTGCATTCTTTTTTACACTCTCGATCCCGTTCATGCAGGCTGACTTCGAGCTGTAGG
>CAYNXS010000008.1:0-3939 GCA_964401215.1 uncultured Methanolinea sp.
TCCGGGAGATGGACAGCCTGATCGTCGCAACTCCCATCATGACAATGGGAATCCCCGGGGCATTGAAAGGTTTCATTGACAGGTTCCAGGTCTTCTTCATGGCAAAGTACGTGCGCAAGTCTTCCCTCGTCTCCCCTGAGAGGATCTCCCGCCGCCGGGGCCTCTATATCGGAATCTCCGGGATGAACATCCCCAATGTCTTTGATGGGGCAAAACTCACCATGAAGGCCTTCTTTGACATCATTGATGTGAAATACCACGGGGAACTTCTCATCAGGGACATGGACCATATCCGCGATATTACGACCCGGCCCGATCTTCTGGAAGAAGCCTACAGGAAGGGGAACGAACTCGGGATGATGCTGCGGGAAGGGAAATAATACTGGCGATAAGGAAGGTCTCTTACAGGAGCCCCCTCTCTTTCAAACTCAGGAAACCGGATTTCGCGACAATAATATGATCAAGGAGGCGGATTCCGAGGATCTCCCCTGCCTGGGAGAGCTGACGGGTGATGGCGATATCCTGCGAACTCGGCTCCAGTGTTCCGGATGGGTGGTTATGCACGCATATCACCGCTGCTGCACGGTCGGTAATGGCATCTGCATATACTTCCCGGGGATGAACAAGGCTGTGGTTCAGGAGCCCGACGGTGATAGTCCGCGTTGCAATCACCTCGTTCGCCCCATTCAGGGTGATACAGAGAAAATGTTCCTGGCGCCTGTTGTTCAGGTCCGAAACAAGCGGCAGGATATCAGAAGGTGTCTGGACTTTCACCCTGGGTTCATTGTCATTCCTGATATGGCGACGGGCAAGTTCAAGTGCTGCCACGATCTGGGATGCTTTCCCGGGTCCTACACCGTGGATCCTCGACAGGTTCTGAAAGGTGACCTCCCGGGGATCGTTCAGGAGCAGCGCTGCAATCTCACCGGACACCTCGAACACATCCCTCCCTCTCGTTCCCCTCCCAATGATGGCCGCAACGAGCTCCTTGTCAGTCAGCGAGGCAGGTCCCCGTGAGGCGATTCTCTCCCTTGGCCGGTCGGACTCATCGAGTTCCCGCATTGGTTTCATGCATACCCTCACACATGGTGTTGTCACGGGAAAAGAAAAATCCGGATCGTTTGTGCCGGAGAGATGGGGGAGGTTAATGCTCAGGGGACTACCAGCCGTGATGAATACCTATTTGTCATCCTCCCCCCAAACGATACAACCATGGCAACGATAGAGAATGCGATGGAGGCCTTTGCAGGGGAATCGCAGGCCAACCGCAAGTATGCCGCATTTGCCGACCAGGCAGATTCCGAAGGATTCAAGAACATTGGTCGCCTGTTCAGGGCAGCATCAGAGGCCGAGGCGATCCATGCAAGGAAACTACTCAAGGCGATGGGGAAGATCCACCCCACCAAGGAGAACCTGGAAGCGTCCATTACAGGGGAGACCGATGAGTACACGAAGATGTACCCGGGTTTTGTGAAGGAAGCCGAAGCTGAGAAAAAGAGTGATATCGGGCTTGTCTTTACCTATGCCATGAAGGCCGAGGAAGTACACGCAACCCTTTACAAAGAGGCATTGAACAACCTGAGTCGCGGCCAGGATATGTCCAACCGTACCGTCTACCTCTGCCCCGTCTGCGGAAACGTATTCCTGGGGACTGCACCTGATAAGTGCCCAATCTGCATGGCAAACCGTAAAGTGTTCAAGACAATTGAATAAGAGAACTCCATCTCTTTTTTTCCTTGCAATTGAAGGGTTCCCATACGTTTCGCTGCAGGATTCTCATACATTGATATACGAGCGGATGACAGGTACATCCATGCGCATCCACACCATCTCCGGTCTCTTCATCCTCTGTATCGCACTCATCGCAGCAGGGTGCATGGAGAGTCCCGGGTCCTCGCAGGCTACGGTAGTTACTACTGCCCCGACAGTACTTCCGACAGCATCCCCCACGCTCTCTCTTGTACCTGAACCCACTGACATAGTGCCCTCCACCTACCATGTAGAGGTCCAGGTCGTCAAGAACACCATTTCAACGGACCCGTCAATCACGGTGACCTACGAAGGAGGTCAGGGCCTGGCGTTCACGACCTCCATGACAGCCCAGGTCATCCGGTCGGATGGAAACGTCGAACAGCAGACACTGGATCATCCGAGAATGGAATCTGAGATCGTGCTCTCCGGAACGACGCATACAGACAGGGTACTTGTTTTTGTGACGATGGCAAACGGTGTCACATACAAGGTATTTGACAAGGATATGCCGTTCCAGCCTATCAACCCGCAATACTAATTTCTTTTGGTTTTTGCACGTGGAAAGAGCATTCACAACACAGATCCATTTTTTTAAAAAATTCAAAGGCTACCTTCCCTGGGACCGGGGATCGTATGTTTCCGGCTCCACCACGTTTATCATCCTTCCCGGGAAAAATCCCCTGCATGCCCAGGGTCACTGTATACTCTACCCAGAACTGCCCTTATTGTCGCATGGCCAAGGCCTTTTTGGATAAACATGGCGTGGATTACATGCCTGTCGATGTAGGGACAGATCGCGAACAGGCAAAGAAGATGGTGGAGATCTCCGGCCAGTACGGGGTCCCGGTCATTGTCGTTGATGAAGAGATCATCGTCGGATTTGACGCCCAGAGGCTGAACGAACTTTTTGGGGGTGCAAAAGCCGGGGACATCTATGATGTCTTGATTGTTGGAGCTGGTCCGGGCGGACTCACTGCCGGGGTCTATTGCTCGAGGAAGATGTTGAAAACGGTGATGATCTCTGAGAATATTGGGGGACAGGCCCTCGAGAGCTGGGCAATCGAGAACTACATGGGCTACCGGATGGTCTCCGGTGAAGATCTCATGCATAAGTTCGAGGAGCAGGTCAGGGAGGAACATATCAGCCTCGAGCTGGACCGCGTGAGCTCCATCAGGAAAGAGGGGGAGATATTTCTTGTTGGGACTGCGACCGGAGCGACGTATTCAGCAAAGACCGTCATACTCACCCAGGGGAAGCGTCCCCGGAAACTGGGTGTCGAAGGCGAGGAGCGATATCTAGGCCGCGGCCTTTCAACCTGTTCGACCTGCGACGGACCGCTTTTCCGGGATAAGATAGTTGCAGTCGTCGGTGGCGGGAACTCTGCCTTGCAGACTGCAATCGAGATGAGCAGGATCGCAAAGACCGTGTATCTGATTGTACGTAGCTCGATCAAGGCTGATGAAGCATACGTGAACCGGTACCGCGAGCAGAAGAATATCATCACATACCTGAACCACACGATCTCCTCACTCCAGGGTAACGCAATGTTGAATGGTATCACGATAAAGGACCAGAAATCCGGGAAGGAGACCCAAATTTCCCTCGATGGGGTGTTTGCGGAGGTGGGGTGGATTCCGAACACGGATTTCCTTGAGGGTTTCCTGAAACTCAACGATCAGAAGGAGATCGAGATAGACATAAACTGCACCACGAGCGTGCCCGGGGTCTTTGCAGCCGGGGATGTCACCAGCATCAGGACCAAGCAGATCATCACCGCCGCGGGGGAAGGGGCAAAAGCTGCACTGGAAGCCTATCATTACCTTGAACAATAGGGAAAGACGATCCCTAACACTCTTTTTTAAAGACCACAATACGGTTGGTATTGGTGCCGCAGGCATTATTGCCAATACCCCATATATGGGAGGTCTTTGTGAAGTTCTGGACGTTCACCAGTATTCCCTGGCAGGAAAATCCTGCCCGGACTCCAAGCGGTACCACTACTTCGTCGAGCCGAACGGTCGCTCTCCTGACCTCGCCGACCTCGAACGCGATATAACCCCCCGGCCTGGTTATCCTGAACAGCTCGCAGAAAGTGCCAAACATGACTGATTCCCATTCCTTGAGGGAGCGTGTTATCGTGATAGCCCCCTCGATTGTCTTCACATCAATCCCGTTGAACCAGCACC